>JAMCWD010000040.1 GCA_023475345.1 Chloroflexota bacterium
CGGTATCCCGCGTGTTTGCTTCGAGCAGCGTGGCCAGCAAGGGGTTCTGCTTCTTGAACTGGGTCATGTTCTCGGGTTCATACTTCATCTGCATCTTCTTCTGGGTATCTGCCCTGTCTTCGGGCCCCTTCTGTTTCGGCGAATCCTCCTGGCTTATGGTCTTGCGGGCCGAATCCTGCCTGTCCTTCTTGGCCTTGTCCCCGAACTGATCCTTGAATATCTTGTCGAATTCGTCGCCGGAGGCTTCGCTTTCCTTTTTCATCTCGCCCCTCTGGAGCTTCGAAGCATTGATCATCGAAATCAATATATTGTCCATCTTTACCCCTCCTCTGACGCCCTGCGGCGCCTTAATATCCTATGACTGTCCCTTGAATTTGGCGTAATGCGAAAGAACACTGCTGACATAATTCTGTGTCTCCTTGTACGGGGGCACTCCGCCGTACCTCTGGACCGCCCCGGGTCCCGCGTTATATGCGGCAATAGCATTCGTCATGTTGCCGTTGAACCGCTCCAACTGGCCTTTCAGATACCGGGTCCCGCCCATGATATTCTGATAGGGGTCGTAAGCATCCGTAACCCCCAGAGATCTCGCGGTCTCCGGCATAAGCTGCATCAAGCCCTGGGCGCCGCAATAAGAAGTGGCATTGGCGTTCCCGCCCGATTCCTGCTGTATTACAGCCCGAATGAGCGATTCATCAACGCCCCACTTCTCGCTTGCCTCCTTTATTATCGAGGAATATTCCCCGTGAGCAGGCTGCGAACGAGACACCGACTGCGTCCCTTCAATCCCCTGCATCCTGGCCATCATCACGGCGAAATCGGTGGCCGTTCCCTGGGCCGCCTGCTCCGCAGGAGTTTTCATGCCCATCCGGGACTGGATCTCCTGCATCCGCATCTCTATCGCGCTTATCCTCTCAAATATTGACATCTCTTATGCCCCCTTCCTTTTATCTCCTCGACGAAACCTGGTTATCGCAAGCTCGTCGATAAACTTCGTCTCCTCCGCTTCCATCTCCTGGATGAATATTTCCTTGTGCTTGTCTCTCAGCTTCTCAAATACCTGCCTCTCCTGAGACGCCTTTATGGTTATCTGTCTTTGCTCCTCTATTTTTATCTCAAGCTCCCTTATCCTCAGCTTCTGGTTCACTATCATGTGATCCAGCTTTTTAAGATGTGCCTCGAACTGTTTCAGCTCCACTATATCCAGGGAGCCTTTCTGTTTCTCCCTGAATATCTGAGTCTCCTCGATCTTCGCATTTCGGAGACCCTCCAGCACCATCTCCTCCCTTGCTTTTTCCGCATTCAGCTTCGCAAGTTTTTCTTTCTCCTCGTCCTCTATCTGTATCTTCAGGTCAAACACCGATTGTAGCTTGAACTTAAACGGCCTGGGTTTCATTTCACTGCGTTCCTTGCTGCTTCATCGTCTGACCCGGCATACCTTCCTGTACCTGGGGACGGCCCGGCATTTCCTGCCCCGGAATTTCTCCTTCTTTCGGACTTGCTCCCTGAGGCTCGTAAGGGATCCCCATCAACCGGCACATGCGCCCGATGGTTTCTTCCAGTGTGATTTTCTCCTCCACTTTTTGTTTCAGGTATTCGTACACCTCGTTGATCTTGGCCTTGGCGTAATCCACCTTCGGGTTGCTGCCGTCCTGGTACGCGCCGATGCTTATCAAATCCTCTTTTTCCTTGTAGGTGGCCATCACTTCGCGGAGCTTGCCCGCCGCTTCCTTGTGGGCGGGGCCTGAAACCTCGGGAAAAAGACGGCTCACGCTCTGGAGAACATCCACCGCGGGATACCGGTTCATGGCCGCTATGGCCCTTGAAAGCACTATATGACCGTCAAGGATAGAACGTGTCTGATCGGCTATCGGCTCGTTCATGTCGTCGCCTTCCACAAGGACGGTATATATGCCAGTGATGGTGCCGTGCCTTGAAGTGCCGGAACGCTCCATCAATTTCGGCAGAAGGGCGAATACGCTGGGCGTATATCCCTTGGTTGCAGGAGGCTCGCCTATTGCAAGGCCCACTTCGCGCTGTGCCATCGCAAAACGGGTAACGGAATCCATCATGAACATGACGTCGTATCCCTGATCCCTGAAATATTCGGCAATGGCAGTCCCCATATAAGCGCCTTTCAACCGTACAAGCGCCGGCTGGTCGGATGTTGCGCAGACGACCACCGATCTCTTGATCCCTTCTTCCCCGAGATCTTTCTCTATAAAATCTCTCAGTTCCCTGCCGCGCTCTCCTATTAACGCCAGCACGTTTATATCCGCGGAAGTATTTCTTGCAATCATGCCCATCGTCGTGGACTTGCCCACGCCGGAACCTGAGAAAATCCCGACCCGCTGGCCTTTCCCCAGGGTGAGCACCGAATCTATGGGGCGGATGCCCGTTGCCAGGACGTCTTTTATCCTCGGCCTCGTTATGGGATTGGGCGGGCTTGCGTAAATCGGGTACTCCTGCTCGTATTCAATAGGCCCTTTGCCGTCTATCGGGTTTCCCAGCCCGTCAAGCACTCTCCCCAGGAGGGCAGGCCCTACCTTCACGCACAACGGCTTCCCGGTCGAACGGACCTCGCTCCCCGGGGCTATCCCGGCCATTTCGCCGAGCGGCATGAGCAGCACCTTGTTATCGCGGAACCCCACCACTTCAGCATGGATGGGCGTCGTAGAATCCTTGCTGTATATGTCACAAACCTCGCCGACAACTACGGCCGGGCCTTCCGCTTCGATAAGAAGGCCGACGACCTGCGTAACCCTGCCGTGAACCTTTACCAGCGAAATCCTGCCGAGGCTCTCACGGTACTTTCCTAAATCAGGAATTACTTTCGGCAGCGTTTCCATCAGCATACTCCCTTGCCGTATTGTCAAAAGCCACCTTTATGGCTTCAATCCTCGTCTTCAGCCTGGAATCCACCGATCCCAGGTTGCTTTCTATGATACAACCGCCCCGTTCTATGCGGGCGTCGCCGGAGATCGTATACTCCCTGATGCCCTGCATGAACCTTGTAAAGCTTTCCTTCGCTCCTTCCACTATGGGGAGGTCGTCCGGGTTAACCCTTATCGTGATCTCGTCTCTGTCCTTGATTTTGCCGAGGGCTTCTTTCACCATGTTTAAAACTATATTTGGGTCGGATTTCACTTCCTGGTTTATGACCCGTTCCGCTATCTCGACAGCAAGCTCGGCGACTTCCGGCTCCACCGTCGATAATACTCTCAGCCTTTCTTCTTTTGCGGCGTCATAAAGTTCTGCGGCTTCTTCCATAAGGGAGACATAAGCTTCGCGTCCCGCCTTGTCGCCCGCCTCGTAACCGGCCTCGTAGCCTTCCTGGTTGGCATCTTCAATGGCTTTCCGGCACTGGCGCTTGTTTTCTTCCTGCAGGCGCCCCGCTTCGGTCTGGGCCTCGGTAATTATCCTGTTGGCCTTTTCACGGGCCTCGTTTTCAATCTCTTCGGGCGATTTGCGCGGCTCGGCACGGGGCGGAGGCTCCACCCCCTCTGTAACTTCATCCATTATGCCCGGCATCCTGATCGGAGCCTCAGGGTCCCTGGTGGGCACATCCACGGTTTCCAGAAGAATATCGGGATAAAAAGGGTTCTCGTCATATTCGGAAACTTCGCTGGTTTCTTCGACGGACTCTATATCAAGCTCCATGCTGTCGCCTTTGATAAGGGACGTTCGATGGAGCCTCCGATTCATTCCATCATCGGAAGGGTTGTCATATTTGCCCCCTTTATAAAGGGCCACTGCATTTCCCTCCCTTCCTGAATTAGAAACTGGATACTAACATTTAGTTGTCGTAGCGGAATTTCACCTTATTGAGCGTAACAAGGCCGCGAAGGATATTCCTCATCTGCTGTTGAGCCCCCCTGACCTCGTCCCAGGGCACGTCGCCCAGCGCCGTTACGTCATCCCTGACTGCCTTGGCGACTTCAGGGCTCATCATGTCGTATATCCGCTCGGTCAGCCTGGCGTCGGCCCCCTTGAGGGCCAGCACCAGGTCGCGTATGTCGGTAAGCCTCAGCACCTGCTGGAGAGAGGCGTCATCTACATTATTAATATCTTCGAATTCGCACAATTTGCTTTTCAGGTTCTCTGCAAGGTCCTGGTCTCTTGACGAGATGCCCGACAGGATCTTATCCTCGACCGACCTGTCGGACTGGCTGAGGATATCGACAAGTGTTTCCCGGCCGTCAAAAGCGCCCATGTCTTCTCCTTCCACCATCGAGAAGAGCTTGCTTTCAAGCGCCTTTTCCACTTCCTGGACGACGTCCGGGCTTATCCGTTCTATCTCGGCAAGCCGTTGTGCGACTTCGGCCTGCATGGCGGGCGAAAGTTCACTCAGGATGGACGACGCCTGTTGTGACGGCAAGTATGAAAGTACCAGCGCAATGGTTTGGGGGTGTTCTTTTCGCAGTATTGCAAGCAATTGCCTGGGATCCACGTTGCGAAGGAAGTCCAGCGGACGAGAACGAGGAGCGGCCATGCTCCCCGACGGGAATGCCTCTCCTCGTCCAAATGAAGTCCCGGTTGATTGTACCGAATGTTCCTTCATACCCGGGATTTCGGACGTTCCGAGGAACTCCTGAACTACCTGGTTCCTCTGCTCGGGCGAAATCTTGGGAAGCTTGGATATCTCAAGACTTATCGCCTGAACTTCCTCAGGGGCAAACTCCCTGAAGACCTGGGCCGAAACCTCCGGGGGCAGGGATACCAGCAATATAGCGGCTTTCTGCCTCGGAGTCAGGTTCACTGGAGGTATTAACCCTCCTTATCGGATAGCCATGTGCTCTTTAAGAGCTCGGCCACCTTGGTGGGTTTTTCCTTGGCCAGGCGCTCCAGGTCCTCGGTCGTATTGACCCTCGTAGCCGGGGCGGGAGATGACTGGCCTATCTTATCGGTCAAAAGATCGGATATATCGGTCGATGTCTCCGTAGGATTGGCCCCGAAGAACATCTGGGTCTGCTGTGCCGCGACCTGCTTCTGCTTGAACAGGAATACCGCCAGCACGCCCAGCAAAAGAACCATCAGAGCCATCGCCGAGTACATCACCATGGTCTGAACGGGGAGCGTGTTGGGACGGGCAACGGGCTTGGCAAAAGCATTATTGAGATCGCCGATTATCGGGTTATTGCTGGTAACCTGCGAGAACGGGCGGTTCGTTACCGTTATTTCATCGCCGCGTTCGATGTTTATGCCGATTGCTGTCCTCACGGCGTCTTTCATCTGAGCGGCCTCTGCATCGGTAAGGTTATCGACAAAAACCGATGCGGTAAGGCGCTTGAGACCCGGAGCCGTGCTGACTTCACGCTTTTCCGTCACGTTTACGGCTTTTTTGAGCGCTTTTTTTGTCTTGGAGTAATCCTTGGAGTCCTTCTTGGCATCGACGGTAAGAGTCCCGCCCATCTGTTCGGCATCTCCTCCCTTGTTGGGGGACGCCTTGTAAATTTCACTTTCTTCCATTACGGAAGCGTCAACCGCGCCACTGGTATTTGTAGCACCGCCGTAAACAGTGCTTTTCGTCTCGGTCTGGGAATAATCCATCTCAGCATTGACAACTACACTGGCCCGACCCGGCCCGAGCACTTTGTCCAGCACATCCTGAACTTTCTTCTGATATTGCTTTTCAAGGGCTTCCTTGTTCTGAAGTTGTACCTGGGAGACGGCGTCAATATTGCCAATCGATTCCGCTGTCGATCCCTGGCCTGCCATCTGGGGGAAGTTTATAAGGCTGATGCCGTTGGTATCGACTATTGCTATGTTCTCGGGAGCAAGATCAGGTACCGAATACGCTACAAGGTTCATGATCCCCTTGACCTGGGCCTGTGCAAGCGTGTATCCGGGTACGAGCTTCAGCATTATAGCCGCGGTGGCGGGTTTTTTCTCGGTTTCGAAAATTGCGTTATTGTCGGGAAGCACCAGCTTTACCCGCGCATCGGCCACACCCTGGATCTGTCTCAGGCTGTCGGTGATATCGTATTCAAGTTGTACGTGAAGCCGCTGTTTAATCTGATCAGTAGTCGGCGACATATTAGGGCTCTGTTCAAGAACGAGCGGGCGTCTGGGAAGCCCCATATCGGCAAGTCTTGCAAGAGATCTTGTTTTGTCGGCGGGAGGAACCGCTATGCCCCTGCCACCTTCCAGCACCTGGTTCGCAATTCCCAGCTTGTTCAGGTTGAGCTGTATCTCCTGTACATCCGACGGTGTAAGCGTGCTCCCCTGGTATAAAGGAACGAAAGCCTGACTTTTTGTATAGAAATTCATAAAAAGTATAGCCAGGACTATGAAGCCTACCGCCATACCGTATATCATTTTCTGTCTCGGGGGAAGGTTATTCCAGAACTGCATCGCCTTATTGCCGTACCCGGAGCCTCTGCTCGGCATCCTTCCGGTACCCATAGGTGCAGATCCAGTTCTCATACCGGTCATACCGGTCATGCCGGTCTGTCTTCCGGTCTGTCTCCCGGTTTGTCTTCCGGTACCCATAGTTTACACCTCGCTTTATTTAAAGTAAACTCTCTTTTTAACTTTCAACACCGGGTTATAACTGCATCTGGAACAGCGTGGTACAGGCGGTTGACATCTTGGACGCAAGCTGGGTGGTCAGGTGAAGCATAATCTTCGCTTTCTCCCCGGCTATCGTCATGTCATGGATGTTTTCCAACTGGCCGCTTAAAAGACCCTGTGTGGTCTTCCCTGCATCACTGAGTGCTCCGTTTGTAGTGTTGATGAGAGACATAAACATATTTCCGAATTCGCCGGTATTTTCGCCGGTCTTGTCGGCGCCCTCAAGCCCGAGAGCTTTCCCGACGGGAGGAGTGCTTATCGGGCTGATATTGCCCTGGATAGGATTTATCGGGTTGAACGGTAATGACATTTTCGTCCTCCTTTCTTATTTGAGGAACCTGTTTATTTTACTAACGGCCTATTTCCAGCGCCTTGCTCGCCATGCTTTTCGCCGCTTCTATGGCCGTAGCATTGGCTTCGAAAGCGCGGCTGGCCGCGATCATGTTGGTCATCTCGGTTATGATGTTGATATTGGGCATCGCCACATAACCTTTCCATTTGCCTTCTTTGATGGCTTCGGGATTATCGGGCTCGTAAACATACTTGAAGTCCGATGTGTCCTTGGCAACCCCATCGACTTTCACCCCTCCGCCGAGCATTGTGGGATCTTCCCCGTCCAGACCTACCGGGAGGATGAACTCCGGCTGGTCGGCGGGAGTTATGACCGCCACTTCCCTCTGGTAAGGCATGCCGCTTACCGTCTTCGTGGTATTGGCATTGGCTATATTATTGGAGATGGTATCCATGCGGAACCTCTCCGCCGTCATGCCGCTTGCTGAAACATCCAGTGAGTGTAAGAAATTCATTTTTATCCCCCTTCCTTATCTTCCTGAATTATCGATTACGTAAGATATTGATCCCAGGTAACCCGAAAGCTTGGAGGCCACCGCATTATAGTAAATCTGGTTCTTGGCCAGGTTTACCATCTCCTGGTTGGGATCAACCTTGCCGGTGGACTGGTGGACCGTCGGCTTGACATAAGCCGGATCTACCTGCTCCCCTCCGAAAAACTCGATATCCTCCGGGGTGAAGCCCAGACCCGCCATGTCGAAGCCGTCATCCTTGTCGGCCATGGCCTTGCTGAGATGCTCCTCGAAGGCTACCGTGGAGGGTTTGAAACCATCGGTGTTCACGTTGGCAATATTGTTCGAGATAACCTGCTGGCGCAGGCTGGCCGCATCGAGAGCCTTTTCCAGCATACCTGTCTGAAAAGTGTTCTCAAAACCTCTGGCCGCGTTGCTCTGTCCGGAAATCTGACCTGCCATTTCAGGGCCGAAGATATTCACAACGGAAACCCCCTTTCCTTATGTTAATCATCCGTTAATCTCCTGGCTTAATAATAACCAAGTCTTATTACAATTTTATTAGCAAATTGTTAATTTTTTGTTAACTTTGAGGGCGATAAACCTTTATTTTGTCGTATTTTCAGCCTCCCGCCGCTTTCCCGAAAGCCGCCGCTCTGAGACCGCCTCCTTTGTAATTGTTCAGTCGCAAAATTATACAACTTTATTCCTGAAACTCACATTCTTTTCAGCGGGTACTCGCTATAATAGAAAATTAAGCATCCCCGCTTTCCGGGCTGTCTAATGCTTCCTGCGGGAGCCAGGCGGATAAAGACCCCGCTTTACAAGCTCCCTGGCTACGGCATCGCCTATCTCCTTCCGTCCGACGGGGGTCAGGTGGACCTGGTCGGGGTAAAGGAGCCTTTCCCAATCTTCTTTCGGAAAATCGCCGGTCAGGTCGATAACCTTGACTTTCTCCTGCTTTGCGACCTCCCGGTAGCAGTCCCTGAACGGGAACCGGGCGATGCCCGGCGGAAAAACAAACACCAGCGGGATTCCTGCTTCCCGGCAAATTCCGATTATCTCCCTTAAATTGTCCTTACACTCACCGGGAGGCACCCTGAACCTGGACGGGTTTTTAATAATCCCCGGGGTTAAAATAAACCTGGCAGGCAGAGTCTTGTTATCAGGACTGAAGCTCCCCGTGTTCTCGAGGCGATAGTCCATCAGAACGAGAAGTGCGCGGGGGATCGAACTAGAGTTCCCCATGTTTCCATCATATCCGTAACCGGGCAGCAGGCCCTCGGCAAACTTCTTTACAAGGAAATAAGCCCGGCTCCTGTAAATAACACTTTTTAACAGGTACAACCAGCCGATCTGCCTGGTACGCTCGCTGTCGGACATGTATTCGAGCCTGGAATCGTTATGCGAAAACCCCATGAGGATCATATCGGGTTTTGCCGGAAGCGCCCTTTTTTTCAATACTGTAAGTATCTGATGGGTGCTGTATCCGGGCACGGCGAGGTTGATCAACTCGACCCTGACGCCCGGGAACCGCCTGCTCAATGCAATGCGTGCCGCCGAGGGCCAGCTTGTTACCTTATCGGAATTGTCAGATATCGACGTGTTCTCACCGGGCGCCGTAACCGAATCCCCGAGCGCGACCAGCCTCAATACGCCGGGCTCTTCAGGCGGGATATCCCTGGTTTCTTCGCTTTCCCAGAATAATATCGCCGAGGGCTGAAACCGCGGCTTCGGCACATCCTTCATATAAGAATCCAATGTCGATTCCACCGCCAGGATCAGCAGGATCAGCGCCCCGATATTAAGCAGGAGCTTTTTCCAGGGACGAAGCCGCCTGTAAAACAGGAAAACATGGTCCGCTATGACCCACAGGATACAGTAAATTAAAGCAACAAGCCATGCGGCTTTTTCCGCAGGAGGCGGCGGGTATCCCCTGTCCTGCTCGAACAGGATCCCGGCTTTAGTGAAATTTTCCGCCAGGTGCCCGTATAAAACCGCCAGGCCCAGGAATACGACAATAACCAGCAATATTTTGACTGCAAGCCATACCCTTCCATTGCTGCCGGGGCCGGGGATTTCTTTTGAAGATAATTTATCGTCCATAAAAACAGGCGGCTTTCAGAATCATTCAACTTTACCTGTTAGATTCTAAGGCGGGGAACCTATCCCTTCTATTGACATTCCCCATAGCCCGAACTTATAATTTTCCTGTCCCGGCAGCCTTTACGCCGGTACAGGACGGGGGCATATTTCATGGGATTCCATAATATTTATCTTATCCTGGGAGCTTTTTTCCTCTGCGGGATAATCTCGGCGCTGATTGCGCGGGGAAAGAATATATCCGCGGCGGCCTATTTTTTCCTCGGCGCTTTTCTCGGGCCGTTCGGCGTCCTGATAACATATTGTGTGGCAAAAGCAGGCCTTGAAAAGATAAAAGATGAAGACGGCCATCTTAAAATTTCGCCCCGGCAGGTTTACGGGATCGCAATCGGCGTGGCGATCCTGGCAACGGTAATATTCGTGGTCTTTTACGACCTCCTTATATTTAACATCCTTCCTTTCAATTCGGTATTCGAAGGCATCAATATAGGGATAGGCTGGAGAACCGGCTTACTGATAAGCGTTACCGACTGGCTGAATACGTACTGGGCGGCCGTTATGATTATATGGATGATCTTGTTGTACATTTACTTCGCATGGATAAGAGCGGCCCTTTTGAAACAGGGGATTCAAAGCACCCTGGCAAGGATATTTTATGTTTTTTTCGGAGCGCTGGTATTTTTTTTCGGGATAGTTCTTCCTAATATTTTTATAGCTTTGCTCCAGCCGTTATACCAGCTCATCAGGTTCTATAAAGAAATTTGAAACTTCCAAATTGAAAATCTTTAACGGTAGTTAAAAGCTGACTTTTTTCTTTTTATTTCGCATAAAACCGCACCGGCAAAGGCTAAAGTTCGCATTATACCGATACCGGGAGGCTTTACTTTTAAGACACCGGCGTGATATAAATCGTGTCAGGACATGCCCTATATGATATTTGTTTCACAAGAAAAATTGGAGGCGTTATCCGTATGGAGCCTTTAGATCCCATAAAATCCCCGATAGTTCAAGGGATACCGTTGACCGAGGAATGGTTCCATCAGCAGAAAAAACTGCTTAAAGAAGGCAAGATGGAAACCCCTACCACGGCGGAAGAAGCCGCCGACGTTTATACGCCGAGTCCCCAGGCGGCCGAGCTTTCAAAAACAAGGCCCCAGGCGTTCATGGAAAATGTAAAAAGCTCGCTTCTCAAAATGGATCCTGCATCGGAGCATTACCTGCCCGAAGCCACTTCGTTCCTTGTAAATTCCGCGCTAAGGCAGGAATTCGGCGAAGAGATAATAAGCAACCCCGGCTATCCCCAGATGGAACAGGTGCTTACCCGGACAATACTCAACAACCCCAAGCATACCGAAATAATCCAGGATTTCCTGGAACTGGTCAACTCATCGGAAGAATCAGGGCAATAGAGTAACCGCTCAAGTCGAGGTATTTACAGGCCGACTCCATAACATCATCAGCGGTTATTTTTTTTATTCTGTGGGGGAATTCCGCCGAAAAACCGGCCCCCAGGCCGACAGTTTCATTGAATGCGAAAAGAGACGACCTGCTTTGATTGGTCTGTGTCTGTATTTCATGGAGGCCCAGGATGTAACGTTTTGCGCGCATAAGCTCCTTTTTCGAAACTTTCTTTTCCCGGAGCATGGCAAATTCCCTGAGGACAGCTTCCCTTGCCTTATCGACATGTTCCTGACTCGTCCCTATCACTACTTTGAAAGACCCTGATTCCTTGTGAGGCAAATAGATGCCGTGAACCATGTATGCAAGTCCCAGCCTGTCGCGTATGTTAATAAACAGGCGGGAGCCCATGCCCGAAAGGACCTGCTTCAAAACCGAGAAGGCATAATAATCGCCCGGCCCGATCTCCGGCACTGTCAGCCCCAGGCATATACTTGCCTGGCGTTTCTTCCGCCGCTCTATCTTTTCGCACGGGCGTTTATGCAAATGCAAATCCCTTCGAGAAGGGTTCAGCGCCCGGCCCGAAGATGAAAATTTGCCGAAATACTCTTCCAGGATATCATGCACAAGGCCCGGTCTTATATCGCCGCAAACGGCTATGACGACGCGGGCCGGGCGGTATAAGCCCTTATGCTGTTCTTCCAGGTTTTCCCTGCTTAAACCCGCGATGGTATCTTCCGTGCCCATAAGCGGGAACCGGTAAGGATGACCAGTAAAAATCAATTCGTCGCATATATCGGAAGCCCGTCCGACAAGATCGTCATGTCTTTTTTCAACCTCTACCAGCAGGTTTTTCTTTTCCTGTTTTATCTCGGACGGGCGGAACCCCGGCTCCAGCACGCATTCGGCCATGACTTTAACGCCCTCGGCGAAATAACGGCTGAGCACACATAGTTGTATTCCGCTGATGTCTTTGCCGGAAACAGGCAGCAGCCTGGCACCGAAAAATTCCAACTCCTCCAGGATCGTTTCCCATTTGTTTTTTTTGCTGCTTTTCAGGATCATCCGCTGGCAGAGCAGGCTTATGCCCTGATCTTCTCTATTCTCGAAAAGACTGCCTCCGGGGACGTAAAGGCTTAAAGCCGCAGCAGGGGTGGTGTGGTTTTCCTGGATAATATAACGCACGCCGTTGCTCAGGGCGCCCGTGATAAGTTCCGGTGTTGTTTTCATGATCTCCCTCCGGGGTGCCTTCTGCTTTTTTCCGGCCCATAAGTAACAATACACAGCTTTTCCGGCCTGAGATACTTTTCGGCCGCTTCGATTATTTTTTCCCTGGTAACTTTTTTCAGTTGGAGGACATACTCTTCGGCCATCCTGTAATCGTTCAGTATCTCATATTGACCGATATTCCTCATCTGCCCTTCCACCGTTTCCTGCTGGAAAACATAAGAGCTTTCGGCCATGTTCTTGGCCTTTAAAAGCTCTTCTTCGCTTACGCCGTCTTTTGCCAGGGCTTTTAATTCCTTGAGGATCTCATCGATGGATCTGTCAAGATTTTTGGGAGACAAAAGAGCCGATATTTCCAGCATCCCCGGCCCGAACCCGGAGACAAGGCCGGTATCGATCCTGGTTACGAGGCCCTTTTTTTCGCATATATTTTTATTGAGGCGGGAAGTTTTGCCTTCGGCAAGGAGATTTGCCAGGAGGTCGCAGGCAAAAATATCCGGGCTGCCGAAACGCGGTGTTCTGAAAGACATCCCCAGGTAAGCGTTCTTTATGTCCCCTGTATAATCGACCCTTACAGGGCCTGATGGAGAAGGTTCTTTGAACCGGGGCACCGGGGTCCTTCGGCCTTTCTTAAAGCCTGAAAGATATTTATCCGCCCATTCCACCGACTTCCCGGCATCCAGGTCCCCGGCTATGACTATAAAAATGTTTTCAGCCGAATAATGTTCCTTGTAATAACGCATGAGGTCATCGGCGGTTATGCTTCTGACGACATTTTCGTAACCGATGATCGGGCGCCTGTACGGGTAGGTTTTATAAGAATTTTCCAGGAGCTTTTCAAAGATATAATGTTCCGGCCTGTCGTCTCCCATGTGGATTTCTTCACAGATTACGTTGCATTCTTTTTCCACTTCTTCCGGCCTGAAAAGCGGGTTCAATACCGCATCCGCCTGGATCTCAAGGGCTTTTTCCAGGTAATCGCTGGGCAGTACCATCCAGTAGCACGTGGTTTCCCAGGAAGTGAAGCCGTTCAGGTAACCGCCAAGTTCCTGGACTTCCTTCGCTATCTGCCCGACCCCGCGCTTTTCAGTGCTCCTGAAAAGCATGTGCTCGACGAAATGGGAGATGCCTGCATTTTTTTCGTTCTCATAAGTCGAGCCTACTCTGGCCCATATTCCAAGGCATACCACGCGCGCAGGATATACCTGTTTCAGCAGGATAGTCGGCCCGGAATCCAGTTTTTTACATATAATCTCCGATGCCAGCGCTATATGCGTTTCTTTCCAGAAATCGGAATCGTTCCTTACCGCCGGTTCACATATAAACTTCATTTTGATTCTCCGGTAATTTTTTTCATAAGGTCATGCAGGATTTTAGCAATAATCCAAAGAATTTTCCTTTCGGTAAATTGTTTGAAAAATTTTTCGATCAGGCCGTATTTTTCAACATTGGATAAAAAAACCCTTTTCAATAATAAGGATCACTTACGAGGAGGCGGGGGATGAGAAAAATCCTGTTACTTATCGCAATGCTGACAATTATTCTAATGTCAGCCGGTGTTGTCTGGGCTTCGCCGCCGGTGCCGTTATCCCATAGCGGTCAGTGGGCAGATGAAGCCGTCAAGGCTCTGACTGATGCCGGGATACTGGAAGGCTACCCCGAAGGATCCCTGCAGGGCGAACGCGGGATGAGCAGGTGGGAAATGGCTATGATCCTGGCCCGCTTCCTTAACAAGATGGAAAAAACCCACCAACTGCTCCTGAGCAAGGAAGAGTTGGAAGAGGTCATGGCGATAGCAAATAATATTAAGGTAGAACTGTCTGCATTCGGGGTGCGGGTTGACGAACTGGAAAAGCAAGTGCCTCCTCTTCAGAAAAGAGTTGACGAACTCGATAAAATCCACTTTTACGGCATGTTGGATTCGATAGGCGTATCGCAGGGGTTTAACGGCGCGGTTAATATCGGGCTTTACAACAACCTGGCCACCGACTGGTTCACCGGCCGCAGGATGGCCGACGGTGCAGGAGTTACGGCGCTTGCAATCCTCGGCGTTGAAGCCGATCTTGACGAATCACTGAAAGGCGGCATGGAACTGGCGGGATATACCGGCCAGGGAGAACCCACCATCGATCAGTACTGGGGAGTTACTCCTCCTTATCTCAGCAACCCTTTCACGGCGCTGGGATCAACCGATCCAACAAACCCTTCCGGTTCCGATAACGAGCCTTGGACCCGCATGACCCTCAACAGGTTCTGGCTTCAGAATGATAAAACAAAAGATGTTCTCATAGCAGGCGCATACAATCCCGTTTATATAGACGATTTCGTATGTGTCGGCCCCAGGAATCCCAATATCAACAAGCCCGATTACCTCCCCTTATTCGGGTTCAATTACAGCGGCGAAAAGAAGTGGAAAGGCAAAGGCCCCTATAAATACGAAATCTTTTACTCGATGCTCCCCCAGAGAGCCTATCAGCCGGCCAGTGGCGCAACAACTTACATGGAACATTACAACACATGGAACGCAGGCGGCAACCTGACTTATGAGTTCGCTTCCGGCTCATTCTCCGTGAATTTCATGAGAGTGGCGAATGAAACAAGTCCCGGCATAAGTACCATCGGCTCGGTGGCCCTTCCCACAGTAATGACGGGATGGGCGGATGCCCGCGCCGCTACGGTTACAATTCATACTACCGTCGGCCCGCAGCAGCAGAACAACATCGGCGCCCGCCTCACCGTTGACCTGAAGAACGGTTTTACGGCAACTGCAAGGTATGCCTCCACCTCATATAATCCCGATATCGACAAATGGCTTTACGACACGGTCGTTTCAGGCGGCATGTTCTCCTTCGATATTACCGGAAAGATAAAGAGGACGGATATTGCGCTCCAGTATCTCTCGGTAGATCCTACTTATGATCCTTTTATGCTCCATTATCCCCTGAACACCAACATACCGGTGTTCCTGCCGTATTCCACATATTACAGTGATTATTACCAGCTTCATGACAATATACGGTATCCCAATAACCGCCAGGGTTACAGGATAAACCTGGCACATCCGGTTAAAACGCGCGGGCGCATCAGCCTTACTTACGAATCTTTCCTACAGGTGAAGTCTTCGGCCCAGTCGGAAATAACAAAGCCCGGCTTCATAGAACCGCTTTTCTTCACGGCGCTTTCTCCCGGAGGCGACGAGAAGGGCAGCCAGGCTAATATCATGGCGGGGCTTGATTACAAGTTGAAAGACCCCGATATCGATGCAACGTTGACACTGGCCCAGTACGAGATCTGGCGCAATGCCCCGGTTTCCCGGCTGAACGACGACATTCATTTGAAATTGAACGAGGGCTTGCTTTCTCTCAACTATCCCCTGAGCCCGACCTTCGCAGTAATAGGCGGCGTTTCGTGGATGCATTATTACGGGCATACCGTCAGCCAGTTGGCCCAGGATTTCACGCAGACGGCCCCCATGATAGGGCTCTCTTATAATCCCGATAACCGCTCGACAGTCCAGTTGTCATACCGCCTGTTCAATTACAACAACACCGCCGATAAAACGCAGAACTGGTCCGGAAGCCAGGCGATAGTTGAATTCAGGACAAGCTTTTAATTAAAATAAGGGTATAAAAATCTCAATTCCGGGTAAATATAACTAAAGGGGGAAGGGCAAATTCAAAAAAATGTTGTAAAGGGGATCCCTCCCGGTTTATATGTTAAACACGTTTCGGGGGAATTGGGAATTTCATAGAGGCGCAAGCCTTAAAGAGGAGGAATTGTCATGTTCAAAAAATACCTGGCCGTTTTGTTGCTCATAAGCTTTATATTTTTAGCAGGGTTCGGCTCCCAGGCATGGGCCGTATCGGAAGCCTGGAAGCTGGTGGCCCGGATCAACGGAAAAGTCGAAAGCCAGAAATCAAACGAAGCGGGATGGAGCCCTATCTGGCAGGCGCGCCTGCTGAGAGACGGCGACAGGGCCAGAACCCTCGGCGATTCACGCGCAAGGATCATCCTTGCCGATAAAAGCTACGTAATCCTCGGTCAGAATACCACCGTCGAACTTGAGAATTTCAAATTGACTCCCCAGTCAAGGTTCGTCAACCTGAAGCTCCTCACTGGCAGGCTGAGGGCTGAAGTTTCGAAGTTCATGGGCAAGGACAGCAACTTTGAGATAACGACTCCTAACGGGGTATTGTCGGCGCGCGGGACGGAATTCTTCGTGGAGCAAAAACCGGAAAACGAGGAGCCTGTTGCCGGAGAGGAAGAAACCGCTCAGCTAGGCGGCCTCGGCAATACTGTGCTTATGGTATTCAGCGGTGCCGTGTGGGTCGCCGGGAGCACCCCGGTATACGCAGGCCAGAGCGCGATAATACAACCCGGCGGGTTCACCATGATTTATCAGACAGGCGCCCTGCCTCCGGGAGCTGTTTTAGGAGGAGGCACCGAAGGAGAAGGAACTGAGGGAACCGGCGGCACTGAAGGCGGCGGGGATCCAGATGTTGATCTTACACAATCCACAGGGACAGGGGATCAACAGTTCGGGCCGGCAAACCAGGGTGGACAGAGCTTCGGAGACGGCGGAACCGGCGGCCAGGGAAACCAGGGAGAGATTATTCCTACTCCGCCTTCTTACGGCATTATACCTATTCTTATATCACCGGGAACAGGACATCTTTTCTTCGGTATAGCCCCCGGGGGCGGCGGGCAGCTTCCCGTCAATGTAAACCCCGGGACCGGCAACTTTAACGTGATCATAAGATGATGGCTCTGAACCGCGAATCGGCTTGCCCTTTGAGCGGGCACGATTAAGGGAGGGTTTTAACAACCATGAAAAATATATTTGCTTGCTGCCTGATCTTCTTTATCCTGGCAGGTTTGACAGCCGGTTGTGGTGGCGGAGGAGGGGTAGGCGACGCATCATCAGCCAGGTCTCTTTCGGTAAATATCGATACAGGGCGTTATATACCACCGGATGTTGTACAATACCGGGTATTCGTACTTGCAACATCCACCGGCCAGGCAGTGGCAAGCTCGACAATAAATGTACCCGATACTTCCGTTACGATAACCGATGTGCCCAAGGGACAGGTAAATGTAGCAGCGTTCGCCGTGAACGCATTGGGCATTGTCGGCGCTTACGGGACGGGCAGCGTCAATATCGTTGAAGGCGCTACAACAACCCTTAATATTTCACTGGTTGAAGGAACAGGATACTGGGTTGTCCTCGGCCCTTCGGTAACGGCGGACCCTTACGGCCGCTCATTCCCCTACGAATCGCGGACCGTATCCGCTGCCTTTTTATACCCGGCCGCAATGAGCGGTGTTAAATGCACGGTTTCAAATATCCACGGCGCGGATACCGCCATGTACGATTCCGGCCCGGGCGGCGCATGGACGGTTATGCAGTATTCATTCGCAGACCAGCCCCATGTCGGCTGGGTAAATCTCATAGGAAGAGGCACGGGATCTTATTTTGAAAACACTCTTATAAGGGACTCCGGCCAGGAAACAGGCAATTATAGCTTTGCAATAAATGGCCTGGGCGCATTACCGGTAAACACAACCGTCCCTTATAACTATAACTATCCCGGGATCCCTCAGATAACAAGCCCTCTTCCTTCTGCAGACGTGGATTTTGACAATGACCTTACGATTAACTGGGTTGATCTTGGCCCAGGGTACGGTTACCTTGTAATTGCAAAAGCTGCATATTCAGGCTCGGCAGGATTGCCTGTTTATTCTTACCTGTGGAGCAATGTTGATTTGCGCCAACTCGATGTCAACGATCCCCGCTCATATATTTCTTTATATGCAGGGCTTCCCGAGGAAACGAGCGCGACAATACCCGGCGGAACATTCCCGGCCGGTTATCCCAATGTAAATATCTCGGTAATCGCCGTGCCCAAGGATCAGCTCTCATACAACAGTTCCGGTGCCGCTGAGAGCATCGAAGACCCCGGCAAGAGCCGCTATTCCATGCTTCATATATGGAACGCGGTCATCCCTACGGCAACATTTACAATAGCCGTCAACCCTTACGGCGAAGCTCCCAGGATCGCGAGCATATCTCCTTCAACCTTCTCTGCGGGCCAGGAGGTATCCATTCTCGGCAGCGGCTTCGGCTCATCACAGGGTACAGGCCGTGTATATTTCGGAAATCTCGATGCCGGTACCGCCTCTGTTTGGCACGATACATTCATTATGGTACAGGCGCCTCAGAACGTGGAAAGCGGCTACCTGAAAGTCGAAACATCCACCGGCGGCGTCAGCAACCCGTACCCGTACAACGTTCAGATCGCGTACCTGCTGGACAGGCTCATGGCTTCAGTCAGGTTGAACATTTATCATATCAATTCCATTTATAAAAAGTGGGCCTCATAAAAGGGGGAAAAATAATGTCTAGGAAATTTCTAACCTGCCTGGGACTGATAATTCTGGCCGCGTTTTTGCTGGCCGGCTGCGGAGGAGGAGGCGGCGGCGGAACAGGCAATGCCGTATCGCCCGGGACAGGCTCCGTTACCGTCCAGGTAGAATGGCCCGATAAGACCATACCGGTCGATACGGAATTCTTTACAATAGATATCTATAACCCTGTAACCGGGGAACAAGTCGTTTCCACTACCAGGATCGATTATCCGACCGTGTCAGTGATAATCGGAAACGTCCCCGTAGGAGTAAGATCAATCGTGGTGCTGGCCCATAACGTTTCGGGCGACATACTCGCATGCGGCAGCAGGAACCTGACGGTCCGGGAAGGCAATAACGGCACCGTCGATATGGAGCTTCAACTGGGAAACGGCACATGGTCAATCATTGCCCCCCAGACAGTGCCTAATAATAACAACATGATTACCAGGGGCGTCGATGCCGTAACCGTAACCCCGGTAGTGCTCAGATCTTATGTTTCGGTAACGAACCCGGATTCCAACCTTCACCAACTTACAGACCTGGGGCCTGGCGGAGCTACCCAGGTAATGAACTATACTTACGGCAATCCTCCTTCCGACCCGGTTGAAACCGCCCTGGAAAGCCGCGGGACAGGATCATATTACAGGGGATGGCTGAATATAATCGAAGGTCATGAAAACGGAAGCTACGATTTCGATATAAACGGATCCGAAATAAAGCATATTGAATATACCGGCGGATACTGCCCGGAAATCGATATCTATTCGCCCGATTACGGGAGCTATCATGACCTCTCGTCGGACATCACCGTCTCGTGGGATTCCCTGGGATCAGGATATGTGTATATGGTAGCGGCCCACCATGAAGCCGATTCTTCAGTCGGCGCTTCTCCTTACGATTATTACTGGAGTTCCTACGACATGAGGGATATTTCATTCAGCAATCCCGGCCTGTTGTACGACAAGATCAACAGCCTCCCGTCAGATACTTCTGTAACGATACCCGCCGGCACATTCCCTGAAGGCACTTCGCAAATTGAAATTGAAGTCCTGGCGTTCAATAAAGACGCAATGCGCATAACAAGAACAGGCGTAAACAGCGCCGGAACTTTCGTACTGCCCATGTCTCAAAAACAGGTAACGATAAATCCCGTAACATGGAAAAACTTCCACCATGACCCGGAATTGACCGGTAACAGCTATTATAGCGGCCCTGCTTATCCCGGTCATGTATGGACATATCATACGGGAACAGGCGACATGGTCCAGTCATCTCCAGCGATAGATTCCGACGGCACCGTCTATATCGGCTCCGTGGATTACGGGATTTATTCCATCGATAAAGACGGTATTCCTAACTGGAAATATGTTACGGGAGGTGTTGTCAATTCATCTCCTGCAATAGGAACCGATGGCAATATCTATTGCGGCTCAAACGACGGCTATCTTTACTGCCTCGACAGAGACGGGAGCCTGAAATGGTCCTATCAGCTTAACGGCGAGCCCCTTTTCTCCTCTCCAATCATCGGGCCCGACGGCTCCATATTCATAGATTCCGCTAATTATTCGACAACTTCCAACGAATTATATATGCTGAACTCTGACGGGTCATTTAACTGGAGCTATCAGATACCGGCATCGGAATATATCGCCAACACCCCGTGCCTTTCTTCCGAAGGCGTACTTTACCATTCCGGCAGCGACGGGAAGCTGTATGCTTTCCAGGTTTATACCAGAGGGAGCCGGAACCGGTCTCCATCCTTCCTGTGGAAATATGACAGCGGCGGGCATCCGACTCAGTCTTCCCCCGTCATCTCTCCCGAAGGCTATATCCTTTATGCGGCTTACGGGCAGATGTTTGCCATAAACCCCCAGACACACCTGCCTGAATGGCAATTTATACCCGAATCCAATATTAATACCACGCCGTCCGTCGATCAGCAGCATTTCATCCGTTTCGGCGCCGACAACGGGATAATATACGGTTTGTTCCCCGACGGCGTAGTTGATTGGAGTTATGATGCAGGGAGCGCGGTTAACTCCTCGCCTGCCGCCGATTCAACAGGCACTATTTACCTGGGAACAAACAGCGGCGAGATGCTCTCGATAAATTCAAGCGGCACACTGAACTGGAAATACAACACGGGGAATTCAATTTATTCGTCCCCGGCTATTACTTCCGATGGCGGCGTTGTATTCGGCTGCAACAACCACGATGTCATCAAGCTGGGCAATGCCCCGATCATCTACTCGATATCGCCGAATACAGGAACTGAAGGCACTGCCTTAACTATATGCGGCGGCAACTTCGGTATGCTTCAGGGCAGCAGCACTATAAGCTTCAATGGGACCGGTGCCGGGCCTGCAACCGTCTGGGCGGGCAACATGATCATCGTTAATGTGCCCGCAGGCGCAACAACAGGCCCTGTAACCGTTACCGTCAACGGACATCCGAGCAACGGCATAAACTTTACAGTAGGGTCTGCTACATATTATGTGAACGGAGCTGCCGGGGATGACGACAACGACGGCTCCCAGGCTTATCCCTTCAAGAGCATAACCCATGCGCTGTCGGTTTGCCAGCCCGAGTCTTTTCCGGGCAAAACAGGCCGTCCGGCATCAGGCGATGAAGTCCGAGTGGCACAGGGGACTTATAATGTAAGCATCACAGGTGAGTCTTTCCCGCTCAATGTGCCCAGCGGCACAAGCCTGAAAGGCGGATATAACAGCGATTTCAGCCAGCGTGATTATGCAAATTACATTACTGTAATTAATGCCACAGAGATTGCCGGTGTGCTGGAATTTAACAATACGGCACATAACCCCAACCTCGACGGATTTATTGTAACCGGCGGAGCGGCATATAATGGCGGCGGAATTTTATGCTACTCCTCCTCTCCCACGATCACAAACTGTACAATCACCGGCAATACGGCACGTCTTGGCGGCGGGATTTCCTGCTACTCCTCCTCCTCTCCCACGATCTCCAACTGTACAATCACCGGCAATACGGCAGATTCTGGCACTGGCGGCGGCGGGATTGGATGCTACGATTCCTCTCCCACGATCTCCAACTGTACAATCACCGGCAATACGGCAAGTTCTGGCAATGGCGGAGCAATCTACCTGAATACGGGAACCGTCACCATTTATAATTGCGCTTTTACAGGCAATGCTGCACCATCTTACGGAGCAGGCGGCGCTTTATATGCAACCTCCGGAACCTTATATATCACCAACTGTACTATTGACAACAATACGGCTCCAACCGGAGGAGGCATCTTCCTCGGCGACGGCGGCAATGCAACCATAACAAACACCATTGTCTCAAACAACTACGGCACGCAGAATACCGGTGGATTATATGGGGGGAGCACCGACTGCACCCTTCAGATAACATACTCCGATTTTTATAACAACGCCCTTGCTGATGCGTATAACGCCATAACGTCGGAAGCAGGCGGCATCGGCAACTTCAATGCCTGGGGATGGAACGGGACCGGCTGCCGGATCTACGACCCGCTGTTCGTTGACGCCGGGAACGGCAATTTCCACCTCCAGGGAACTTCCCTCCTGATAGACCAGGGAGATCCTTCGTATTCCGGTTACCTGCTTGACGGCGGCTGGGAAACCCAGGCCGGGATCCCCGATACGACACCCGTCGATATAGGCTACCATTACCAGTTTTACCTGACACCTTAAAACATAAATTTAAAATAAATTGAAAGGGAGTTGGTCCCTGATGAAAAAATACGGAATTTTGAGCATGGTTATAACCTTCCTCGTACTTGCTTTATTATCGGCCAGCTGCGGCGGGGGAGGAGGCTCTTCAGGTTCGGCCCTTGACTCGAACTCTTTAACGCTTAACCTTGCTTCAAGGGACGGTGGCCGCAGTTTCCCGCCCGGTACTTATTATTTCATGGTCCAGGTGCTCGATACTTCCGGTGCGGTAATTGACGAGAAGAGGGTTGACCTGCCCGATACCTCTACAACTTTTGACGACGTGCCTTCGGGAGATATTAACGTCAAAGTCGGAGCCTATGACGAAAGCGGCTGCCAGGTAGGATACGGGATGGCGGCGGTCGTCGTTCATGACGGCTATAACTCCGCCGCTCAAATATTCATATCGTCCCAGCCCCCGGTCTGGGCATTGCTCATGCCTTCCGCCTCTTATGACGGCACTTCGATTTATAACAGGCAGTCCGAATATTCCCTGTCGGTCGTCTGTAATATTTTTTCGCCCAATACGCTGCAGGCAGATTCGTGTTCGGTTACCAGGGACGGGACCAATTACCCGATGGAAGACCTGGGGCCCGGCGGAGAAACAACCATTGTAAATTACTTTTACAGCTATCCGCCCGTCAACGCCGGATACCGCCAACTTGAGGGCAGGGGGACAGGCTCGTTCTTCGAAACGCGCCTTTCGCTTTCGGAAAATCAGATCCCCGGAACGTACAACTTCATATATGGAGAATCGTCAACCGATATCACTTATAACGGCACTACGCCGAGGTTGCCGGTCATCCAGTCCCCGTCGCCGGACGATACCGTCGATTTCGGCAGCGATGTAACCGTAACATGGGAGGACCTCGGCCCGGATTACGGCTATATGTGCGAAGCCAGTTGGTCCAGCTCTCCGGGTACAGACATAATAAGATGGAGTTCCGTGGATCAAATCGAAATGAGTTTTCAATATCCTGAAGACATGGTAAATTTTATACTGAATCTCCCGGACAATAACAGCGCAGTCATCCCCGCCGGCATTTTCAACGGCGACTACAGCCATGATGTAATTATATCGGTAATTGCTTTTGATAAATCCCAGGTCAGCGCCCAATCGAGGCAATCGGCAATCGAAAACCCGTTCCTGGATGTAGGAAAGCTTGTCATACCTATCGGGCAATACATCATCAAAGTTAACCCGTCAACATCGTATCTCACGCCTTATATTTCGGGCGTAACGCCTGCAAGCGCAAAGATCGGCGACGAGATAACGTTAACCGGCGGCAGGTTCGGTTCCATTCAGGGATCGAATACCGTAACCGTCGGCGGCGTCGCTTCCGGCCCGGCTACTTCATGGTCGGATACAATGGTAAGCGTGATAATACCTGCAGGCGCCTATTACAGCACGATAACTGCAAGCGCCGTTTTCGCTCATGTAAACAATATGACCAGCAATTTAAAAGGCGTGTACATACCCGTAACTTATTACGTAAACGCGGGGTCAGGCGATGATTCTAACGATGGTTCTTTCTCTTTACCGTTCAAGACAATTACCCATGCGATGACAGTTGCTCAAAACGGCCAGACCGTGATTGTTTCGGAAGGCATATATAACGCCGCTCTCGGTGAAACATTCCCGATACTCGTAACCGACGGCACCACCATGAGGGGCGGCTATAAAAACGACTATTCGGCCTGGAATATGACGGCATATTTATCGATACTTGACGCAGAATCCGCCGAAAGAGTTGTTAGATGTAACTCTTTAACTTACGTCACCGAGTTGAACGGCCTAACGATAATCAATGGTAACACGACTTCCGGAGGAGGAGGGATATATTGTTACCGCTCCGACTATGTCAATATTTTAAATTGCCAGTTGTTCAATAATAACGGAAAAGGCGGCGGGGGTGTTTACCTGTACCAGTCGGACGCCGGTGTTGTAAACTGTCTATTTGCAAATAACACCGCCGGAACCGACGGGGGCGGGGCGATACGCGTTTATCAATCTACTCCGGCAATGTCCAATTGTACTGTCGCTTTCAATTCATCAACAAGCAACGGTGGAGGAATTCTATTCAGTTCATCTTCTCCCGGAGTGGATAACTTTATTATAACCGATAATACCGCATCGGGGAGCGGCGGAGGTATTTATTCCACCGGGGGCACTCCCACAATTACCTTCTCTGATATTTTCAATAACACCCCGGACAATTACTCGGGCATTACCCCTGGAGTCGGTTGTATCAGCGGCGACCCGTTATACGTCAATGCGGCAGCCGCCAATTTCCACTTGCTGTCGGGATCTCCGTGTATCGATACCGGTCATCCCAATTATCTCGGCCCGCTTAACAAGGGCAGGTGGGAAACCCAGGTGGGCATCCCCGATACCGGGATAGTGGACATGGGTTTCCATTATCTCTATGTAGCTCCGTAAGCGCGGCAAAACAATCTAAAAAACTATCACTGTATGTCGGGCGGTCCTGTGGCCGCACGCACTGTTTCGTAATAGCCGACCCACCCCGCCTGCGGCACCCCTTGGAGGGAGAATTACATTTTGCAAAAATGGCGCAGGAATTGAGGTTATAAAAAAATATGTACTAACTTTATATCTGTGTTTATAACTAAATCTTGTACAACTTGCGATACAAAACTTTTATTTAACGACCCTGATGGTGCCGAGCGTATCGTCAACAGGCCCCTGTATTTTCACGCCCGCCGCCAGTTCCAGCATCGCATATTCTATGATCTCATGGGTAATCTTTTCACCCGGACAGACGAGCGGAATACCCGGCGGATAAGGCGTTATCAATTCGGACGAGATCCGGCCTGCGGCATGCGGAAACGGTATGGTTTTATAATCTGCAAAGAACGCCTCGCGCGGGGTCATCACCTGGGGCGGCCAGTCCGGAAGCTGGATGCCCGACTTGCCCGAGCGGTGCTCTTCTTTCAGCCTGTTCAGATCCCCCTCCCCTTTGTGCTCAACGACAACTTTTTCCAGCGCGCGAACCAGACGGGCAACGTCTTCCCTGGTATGGGCTATGGTAATCAGGGCAAGCACATTGAACAGGTCTGACATCTCAACTTGTATGTTGTGGTCATACCTTAGGAACCTTTCCATCTGGTAACCTGTAAAGCCGGCTTCCACAGAACTTATAACAAGCCTTGTTTTATCCATGTTAAAAACTCCCGGCCTGCCGAGCAGTTCGTCTCCCCATGCATGAAGGCCGGGGATATTGTTTACCTGTTCCCTCGCCCATTCTGCGTTTTTAATTGCATTGTCGAGCATGGCCCGGCCGTC
Source organism: Chloroflexota bacterium (assembly GCA_023475345.1). Lineage (GTDB taxonomy): Bacteria > Vulcanimicrobiota > JAMCWD01 > JAMCWD01 > JAMCWD01 > JAMCWD01. The sequence goes on from JAMCWD010000040.1 coordinate 25,536, forward strand.
GAAAAACATCTGCATGCGGGCGACGTCAAGCGAGCTGACGATAATACAGGACGGGCTTGTAGAGAGGAACAGGCGAAGGATGGCATGGAGATGCCCCCTGTCAACCATGTTGCCTTTTATATGGATCATCGACCCCTGGCTCATACCGGCTATCAGCTTGTGAGTCGAATTGATGCACATATCCGCCCCGGCATCCATTGCGGATTCGGGAAGGTCGGGATGGAAGTGGAGGTGAGGTCCCCATGCTTCATCCACCATCACGACCAGGTTATTCTTATGCCCTATTTCAACAATGCTTCGAAGGTCTGCAGTGGCCCCGTAATAAGTCGGAGACAGCGCATAAATCGCCTTTGCTTCAGGATGCTCTTCTATGGCTTGTTCATATTTATCGGGAGTAACGGTATGATCGACTCTCATTTCGGGGTCGAATTCCGGCATGACATAAACAGGCATGACGCCGCTCAGGATCATCGCTCCTACGGCCGACCTGTGAGAATTCCGGGGGAGGATGATCTTGTCTCCGGGGCGGCAGGCCGCCAGGATCATGATATGGTTCCCGGACGACGAGCCGTTGATAAGGAAAAATGTGGCATCGGCACCGTAAGCTATTGCCGCCAGCTCCTGGGCGAACTTGACAGGTCCATGAGGCTGGTGCATATCGTCGAGGCCCAGTACCTGGGTACAATCGGCGGCCAACGCCTTTTCCCCGAGCAGCTCGATCATCCGCGGGTGTGCGCCGCGCCCCCTCTGGTGGCCGGGGACGTGAAACGTCAGGATATCGCTCCTTGTATAATCGAAAAGGGCGTCATAATAGGGAGTATCGCTCTGGTTGTATTTCATATTATTACATCTGCCTGCTTATCTTTAATGGTTTTCTAATTGGAATTCGGGGGTTCCCCATCCAGGTATTCTCTCCATTCCAGGGGATAATTTTCTTTTGTGAAAAGTCCGGGAGGCCTTATGGGAGGCTCTATGGGCTTCCGACTCAGCTTCAGACTTGCCTCGCCCGGCCTCCTGTTCTTTTTTATGTTATTACACTCCTTACAGGCGCAGGCTACGTTCTCCCATTCCGTCTTGCCCCCCAGGCTCCGGGGTATGACATGGTCCACCGTCATACCTTTCATGGATCTCTTCCCGCAATACTGGCATGTGAAATCGTCTCTCAGAAGCACGTTCTTCCTGGTGAGCGGCACTTTCTTCCAGGGGATTTTTACATAATAACCCAGCCTGACGACCGAAGGTATCATGTAGGAAGTCGTCGGCGTATGCAGCGATTTCCCGTTCCCCTTTACCATCTCCGCTTTCCCGGAAAATAAAAGCTTCATGGCGCGACGAATCGAAGTGGCGTTCAAAACTTCGTATGTCTGATTCAGCACCAGGACAGGGGAAGACATCTGTTCCTTTAACCTCCCTCATGGCGGGACAATACCGAAACCGGGGTTCTTTTCCTTATGCCGGGCAGATCTCCTGCCCTCCCTTTATGGATGGATATTTCAAGATGGCCTGTGCTTCCCCACAGAGCAAGAGTTTCTCCCTCGCCGACTTCCGAATAGTTCTTGCTTATTCCCTTGATATTATGCCCCACGATGCTTATAAGCGGGTCGAAAGTCCCTTTCAGGTCTTCAGGGCGGAAATTGGTAACGAGGTTCCCGAAATGATCGATATGAATAACTTCTCCCTGGAGCTTATTTCCCTCCGGGATAACCGACGGGATACCAAGCCTGACGGGGGACGGGTGTATTGAGCCTATCTCTTCCGGCGGCACGCCCTTTGCAAGCAGGGCCGCTGCAGGCGCAAAAATATCTCTCCCGTGAAATGTCCCGCTTACCGGTCCCGGCGAAGGAACATCATTAATAGTGAAAGTCTCGTACGGCGAATCTTCCTCTATGGCAAGAGAGAGGAGCCCGTTATCCGGCCCGACATAAAAATGTTTTTTGCCCCGAACCATTATTGGGAGCCTTCCACCGCCAACCCCGGGGTCCACCACGGCAAGAAATATCGTCCCTTCGGGAAAATATGGGACCGCCGACTGGAGATGAATGGCTCCTGCTATGATGTCATGGGCAGGGACTTCGTGCGTCAGGTCTATAATATCGACCTCCTGGCATAACGAGATAATAACCCCTTTCACGACCCCGCTATACGGGTCGGAAAGTCCGAAATCCGATAAGAATGCGATAACCGGCTTTTTCATAATTTTATTCCCCCATTATTTGAGCTATTATTTGCCTTTGCCTCGGGCGGTTGTCGAAATCGACGAAGATTATCTGCTGCCATGTACCGAGCGTCAGGGTTCCGTCCTTAAAAGGAACGGTAAGCGACGGGCCCAGAAGCGACGCCCTTACGTGAGAATGGCCGTTGCCGTCGTTCCATTTAAGGTTGTGCTTGTAGTCTTTATCTTCGGGTATGAGCCTGTCCCACAGGGCATGGAAATCCTCAAGCAGCCCTTCTTCGTATTCGATGGTCGTCAGCGCCCCCGTCGATCCCTGGACGAACAGGCATAGAATGCCGTTCCTGAGCCCGCTCTCGCCTATAACGCGCCGGGCCTGCCCGGAGATATCGACCATCCGGCCGTTCCCTTCCGTAGAACAATTTATGTAACTTGTCTTAACCATCACACATCGATATGAAATACCGGTGGAACCTCATGTCATCCGTCAACTCGGGATGAAAAGCGGAAACCAGGAACTTCCCCTGCCTTGCCGCTGCTATCCCGTCCCCATAACGCCCCAGTATTTCAACCCCTTCCCCCGAATATATTATGAGCGGAGCCCGGATGAAGACGCCGGGAAAAGGCCTGTCCCCCAGCGCCGGGATATCTATATATTCCTCGAAACTCTCATTTTGCCTTCCGTAGGCGTTCCTTTTCGCCTTAATATCTATCAAGCCCAGCGATAGCTGGTCATCTGTCCCGTTGTCTATTTCTTTCGCCATCATGATAAGTCCCGCGCATGTCCCGTACAGGGAGAGCCCCGAATCCGCCTTCTCTTTTATGGCGGCGGCAAGGCCTGTCTTTTCCATGAGCTTCTGAATGGCGGTGCTTTCCCCGCCGGGAATTATCAAACCGGATATGCCGTCCATATCTTTCGGATACTTGACTATAACCGGCTCTGCGCCTGATTTCGCGACGGCATTTACATGCTCTATTACGGACCCCTGGAGGCCCATTATCCCTATTTTCATATTTACCAGCCTCTTGTCGCCAGCAATTCTTTTTCGGGGATCGTATTTATCTCGATTCCCTTCATGGCTTTGCCTAAATTCTCAGATATCTTCGCGAGATATTCGGGTTCATCGAAGTGTGCTGTGGCTTCGACTATCGCCCTCGCCAGGCGGGCAGGCTCCTGAGATTTAAAAATGCCCGACCCGACAAAAATGCCGTCACAACCGAGCTGCATCATCAGGGCGGCATCGGCGGGCGTGGCTATACCGCCCGCGGCGAAGTTGACTACGGGAAGGCGTCCCAGTTCATAGATTTCCTTAACAAGTTCCAGGGGCGCCCGGAAAGCTTCGGCCTCAGCATTCAATAGATCTATTTCATTGGTCTGAAGGTTTAAAATCTCGGAAGTAATCGCCCTGATGTGCCTTACCGCTTCTACTACATTTCCCGTCCCCGCTTCGCCCTTGGTCCTGATCATGGCCGCACCCTCTGAAATCCTTCGGAGCGCTTCTCCCAGGTCGCGTGCCCCGCAAACGAACGGGGTCTTGAAATTACGCTTATCGATATGAAATTGTTCGTCCGCAGGGGTTAAAACTTCGCTTTCGTCTATATAATCGACCCCCAGCGCCTGGAGGATCTGGGCCTCGACGAAATGGCCGATCCTGGCCTTTGCCATAACCGGGATGGTAACCGCTTCCATGATTGCCTTTATTATCGAGGAGTCCGCCATCCTGGCAACCCCGCCTTCGGCCCGGATATCGGCGGGCACGCGCTCCAGTGCCATAACCGCTACTGCGCCTGCTTCCTCGGCTATCTTCGCCTGCTCCACAGAAGTAACATCCATGATAACCCCGCCCTTCAGCATCCGGGCAAGGCCTCTCTTTACTTTATCTGTCCCGTGTTCCATTTTTCCCTCCGAAATCAATCCTTAATTAAGACTTAACCTGCCGTCCATCAAATCCATCAGGTTGATCCAGAACCTGGCCCCGCAATTAATACAATAAAATTCATGAAAATGACGGGGCAGATCAAACATCCGCTCCTCTATCAACCTGCCGTGACAATGAATACAACGATTCACCATAAACCCCTTTTAGATAATCCAAACCTAAGTATAGACACTTTTTTGATGCTTGGCAAGATTAAAATCCGGGAGAGATTTCAAGCCGCTTTCAATATAAATATAACAGCAGGATTTAATCTTTCGTCAGGCTTGTAGATGAAATCCGGCATCACGCCCGGTAACAAAAATGCCGCGGCCTGTTACCGCGGCATTTAATTTTAATCCGGAGTTTCCGGCTTACTGTTTAATAATCGCTGCCGGGACCGGGGAAAATATTATAGTCGTCTCTTTCTTCCCATGCTTCATAGCTTAAGATCTCATTGGACTTTTTGTCAACGGTTACTGTTTGGATATACCTGGAAAGCGGAGCTTCCTGATACATATCGTCTCTCCAGTAAGAAGCGGTTTTATCATCCTGGTGGAAGGAATAGTTTATACCGGTACCGCCGTATTTCTCATGATTAATGGTTATGAACATATCTTTCTTTTCCCTGGTGGCGGGATCATATTCGATCTTGCCGGAAAAAACTTTGCCTTCTTCTTTCGGCAACTTCGTCTCCTTAAACTCAACCACGCCTTTGGAAGAATTCAAATCCACCTTATCTACATTGTCGAATTTCTCCACCTGTCCGGCAACTTCGTTGAACTCTTCGATAACTCTCCTGGCCGCAACAGCATCTATTTTTTTCCCGTGATCAAAACCGCCTGCCTGATTTATCTGCACTAAACTCATCTCCTTTGAACTTGTTTAAGCCGATTATAACAAATTTGATTGGCCGTGTCATCAGTTTATACATTAAAAATCAATAGTGCCCGATAAAAACTCCGGGCGGGATACCGTCCTATGCCAAACCGTTTCGAGTACAACTTCAGCTGGGCGGACAGGCAGGTTAACAAATATTTAACTTCGAGTTAACCACTTAACAAATTATCAATTAAATTTTCGGTCTGCCATATTTACTTTAATACATGAGGAGTGATAATAATATTAAGAAAAAGAATTAGGAGGTGAAGTAAAATGTTAGGTGCAACATCGGCAGCGTCAATGTATTCTTTGACCGTAAACGATCAGCAGAATGCAATGACCATTTACACTCAGACCCTGGCCGAGACCCAGAAGCAGCAGATGCAGCGCTGGCAGATCCTGCAGGATACCCAGACAAAGATATTCGAAATTCAGCAGGATGTAACGGTCAACAAAGCCAAGACACAGGACAAAATGTTCCAGAAATGGGATGAATACATCCGCGGTTAACCGGTACGGTTACCTCCAGAACTATTGAGGGGATACTTCCGTATCCCCTCTTTTTTTTGCCTGCCGGTCTCTGCATCATGGGGATAAATTGCTACTACTCATCGTATGATAATTATCCGGCGAGTTATTTTTCAAATCCCGAAAAAAGTCCCGGCCCAATATAGTTTTTATATCTGAATTTTGTTTTAATATCAACAATTCTATACATTAAACCTTTGTGCTTTTACCCCCGATATTTACAATTTGGCAACAGAATTTTAACAATTTATTAACCTTTATAATATATTTAACTATTTACAAAAAGCTCGAAAAAAGGGATAATACAAACAAGAAATCTTTTAGAAAGTTTTGGAGGTGATATCAGATGTTAGGTGCAACCTCAGCCGCGTCAATGTATTCTTTGACCGTAAACGATCAGCAGAATGCAATGACCATTTACACCCAGACCCTGGCCGAGACCCAGAAACAGCAGATGCAGCGTTGGCAGATCCTGCAGGATACCCAGACAAAGATATTCGAGATTCAGCAGGATGTAACAGTCAACAAAGCCAAGACACAGGACAAGATGTTCCAGAAGTGGGACGAGTATATCCGCGGTTAATAGCTGAAGCAACAAATGTTGGAGGGGGGCGTTTATCGCCCCCTTTTCATTTTATAGAGCTTTTTGCCGGAAATGAAATTTTGTTTTGCTTCCGGCGCCAGAATGTTTATATTATGCCCGGATTCACCTTATATGAGGAGGCAATAGATCGACCGGGTAAACGATGTCCCTTCCCTCGTTGTCTCTTACACCTCTTACCGATACCCGGGACTTACCGTCGATCTTATCCGGCCCCACCGAATAAACTACAAGCCCCATGCCCGTCCTCACCATGCGGAAAGGCTTCCCGTCGAAAGGATCAAGCGGGACTTTATCCAGGAATTCCGGGACAAGTGCCCCAAGGCCGCCCGGCTCCCCGCCATATTTCGCCCTGTATTGTTTTATTGCCGCTAAAATACTGATCGCGCGAAGATCTGCAAGGACGGACTGGTACCTGAATACCATCATGTAAATGTTGGGGATCATCGAAAGCGAGAGCGAATAGGCCCCCCTCCGGTCGGGGTTGACCATGTATCCCTCCAGCATCGGGAAGAAGCCTTCCTTCATCTCGAATTCCCGCTCGATGCCGTTCCAGTTACGGGCTTCAACCAGTTGTAAAATCTTCGAATATTTATATGCTATTAATTTATAATATTCCCGCCGGATAGACTCCAGGACTTCCTTCTTATCGGGGATATTTTTAACCCCGCCTTCGTCGATTTCTTTTTTTATTATTTCGGGGATCGCCGCAGCCAGCATATTCTGCTCGCGGTAGTCTTTCAATATCATATCGCGCGATGACGGAAACCGTTCCTCTTCTTTTTGTGCAATTTGCTTTATCCTGGAAACGGGAGCGCCTTCGTCCAGGAGCAATTTGAACAGCCCGGTTATGCCATGCATTGTCGCTCCGACACCGACGATATCCGACATCGATGAGTAATCCCCCTGCCTCAGGAGCCTGCCGAATTTGAAAAGCCTGTCATAGCAGTCCAATGATTCGTCATACTTTTTCCGGGAAGCAAGGTAAGCGCCTTTGAGGACTTCAAGCTTGGTCATGGTACGCCACATCGCAAGCGGATATTTATATGACCCGGGCATGTCTTTCCTCCGGGGGAACCTGCATCCCGGTTTATCCAGCGCCCCCTCGAAAAGATTAAGCGCATCGGAATTGGCATCGAGCCAGGGGGCAACGCCGTCATATTCTTTAATCCATGTCCCCCTGATGAAGTATTCCCTGACAAGGCGCTGAGCCTTTGCCGACGGCTCTTTGAAAAGGCTTATCGATTTCAAAAGCAGGGGGGCTGCATTATCTTTTTCCGATACTTCCGGCAGGTTGTATTCGGGCAGGACGGGAGGCTCCTTTTCGAAACAGCCCATGCGCCATACCAGTATCAAAACAGCAAACAGCAGAACGAATGTTAATGGTATCAGAAACCTTTTCCTGGTTCTTGCCCTGGTTAATTTAAAATTCAATGCTTGAGAATTTGCCTTTCAATTTCTTCATTCGAATCAAAACCCCGGTAATAGAATGTAGTTGATAGATTATATCATAATTATAAGACTTGTAAAAATCAGCGCTGCCTGATAAAAATTTCATGGGCAGGTTAGACGGTATCGATCCCCTGTATGCCGGCCGCTGTACAAAGATCGTTTACCCGGTTTATATATCCTTTGACATTGAAATGACTTCCGGCCCGGCCGGTTGACATGTATCTTATCTTTCCGAAGATCGGACGTTCAGGCCACGGCCTGTCATGTTTACCACCGATACACCAGGCTATACCGGTAAAGCCGTTGGGATCCCTCCCGTCAAGCGCGTACCGGTCATTCAGCCATACCGCCGTTTCCCATGCCTCTTCAGGACTTTTCGTCCATTCCAGGAGCTTCTTTGCCCATATCATACGGGGGTAGTTATGAATCCTCCCGGATGCCAGCAATTCTTTCTGCGCGGCGTCCCATACAGGATCGCCGGTTTCTCCCGCCTCAAGCCGCTCGCGGAGATAGATCATCGGGCGGGGATCTTTTCTATGGCCGTCGAGAGTCAGTCTTCCCCATTCCGGCCAGCCGGATGGCATATCATAATTTTCATTATGCCAAGTAAAATTGATGCTCAGTTCTCTGCGTACCAGGAGTTGTTCAAGAAACGCGCCGACATTTTCTCTCCCTGTACCGGATTCATCGACCTCCAGGGCTATTCTTAAAGGAGATATATGGCCGTAATGCAGGTAAGGGCTGAGGCGGCTTCCCGAATTAATAGCGGCGTTGCCGTGTTCCACGGCATAATCTCTCAGGCCGCCGTCAAGAAATGTGTCCAGCAGTTTCCGGGCTTCGACCGGGCCGCCCTTATAAACCGCCGAAGGCGGCACGCTCCTGTCGATTTTTAATATTTTCAATGTCCCATCAATATCGTAGGGATTAAATTCACGCATGGGATCCTGGGAAAATGTCTTCACAGGCTTATGGGTTTTCAAGGGAACAAGGTAGTCCGGCAGGAGCCTGTTATATTTTTTCCTCATAGTGTATGCGGCGTATTCTTCCTTTGTAAATGCGGTACAGGGGATGACACAATTCGTATCTACTTCGATCATCCGGATTTTCAGGACGGCCGCAGCCTCTTTTCTCCATCTTCTGAGGTGCCTGAGATAGCCTCTGTCGGTAACCAGCATGGCCGCATCGAGGGATTTTGCCACGCGAACAACAGTTTCAACGGGAGGTCCTATCGCCGTAAAAAAGGCGATGCCACGGTTTTCCAGTTCTTTTGCGGTGTCCGCGATGCCCTGGAGCATGAATGTATAATGACGCAAATTTGCCGCCGGGTAGGCGGGATCAAGGATGAAAAGAACTATTACGGGCAGGTTCAGCCTGTTTGCGTTTTCTACGGCATATTCAAGCGCGTGGTTATCATGGGCCCGTTGTACGCTCTGCATCCAGCAGATAACCGCCCCGCCACCGGGTTTTACGGGCTTATCGTTCAATTCCGCTTCGCGCCTGAAGATTTCCATAGTTCAACTTCTCTCCTGATATATCTTCCGCCGGTCATCAGCCGGGGCATGAGTGCCCGCCGGGAAGATCCCCGGGCACGGAATCGGACTTTAACAGTTCTCGTGCCATATCCTCCGCTCGCGCAAGAGCTTCCATGTTTTCGGAAATCGCCCCTTTCCTGTCCGTATCGGGTACGAGGACATTGCCTGCGAGTTCTATGTTGTTGACCGCAAAGAACGCTTTCACTTCTTTTACCGCACAGTCGAAAACGTTGAAATCCTTCATGCCGCAGACAGAAAGGAAGATCCCCCTTCTTTCGGGAGAAGGCGGCGCTATCGGCTTCCCGGCTTTATATTTGCCCGCCCAGCAGCTCTGGCAGCGGTCGATCATCGCCTTGGTCCAGCCGGTGCTCCCCATGAAAAAAACCGGCGATGCAAGGATGAAGAGGTTTTCCTCTTTCAGCGCTTTATAAATGACCTGGAAATCGTCATGTACCACACAAATCCCGGTTCCGTCACAACCGCCGCATTCGATGCAGGGATTTATCTTCATTTCGCTGAGCCTGAAAGCCGGCGGTACCTCGGCCCCCTCTTTTTTAGCCGCGGCAAGCGCGGCATTCAAAAGAGTCTCGGTATTCCCGTTCCTCCTGGGGCTGCCCAGAAAACTGACGACATTTTTCATTCAACGCTCGCCTTTCATCATTGAAATCTTGATGACTTCAACAATCGACCCTATGGCTGCAAAGCCCCCCAGAATGATCCATGCTATTGAAAGGATTAATTTCACAACCTTGGTAAATGGGTCTATCGGCATTATAGATTTGATCTTTAAAAGGTAAAGGATATAATTCCCCCCGTAACAATCCAGTTCGCCCGTCGGCAAAAGTTTAATCCTCATGGCAAAGAAAAAGACGATAATGATGCTAATAGCCGCCACCAATATATGCCCAAGCATCTTCTTTTTCCTGTCCATAAACTTTGCTCCTGCAAATAATAATACCCGGAAATCTGATTTGGCGATTGTTTTTACAAAAACCTTTTATTGTAAAATTATACCGGCCTTCAGTTATTAAATCAACTTGAATTCTTGCCCGGGAGGCTGTCTAAAAAGTCGGAGATGAAGTTATTCCCTTCCCAAGAGGGGAATTGTCTCATGCCAAATTTTTGCAGAGACTTTTTAGACAGCCTCCTGGGATAAAAGTAGACCGACCTCTCTTCAATATATGGAAAAATTAAAAAAGAAACATTTCGGCATTAAATTGCAACTATTTTAGTTTTAATTTCAAAAATGGCAGGAAAATGCCCCCCCCGGTTAGAACCTTCATAATCTTTTTCAAAAAATGGTTACTGTAATTAACGAAGGGATTTAGATATAAGTTATGTCATCAAGAAATCTGTGCAGGATTTTCCTGTTGCTATTTATACTATTGGGCATATTAGGTACAAAAACCGCACATGCTGCGAATGTCGGAAAAAAAGAAGGCGATGTTAAAGAGGATAATAAGGCAAAAATTTCCGGCAAGGATGAACGGAATACAAATAAAAGCAAATTATTCTGGGAGATAGTATTATCCAATAATTGTAAAAACAGGCAAGCTCTGAATGTTCACAATTTCCGGGGATACGGCCTTATAAGCAGCGCTCCGTGGCTGGATATCAAACATACCGACAGGAACTACACCGGGGATCGAACGGAAGCCGGTGTTGCACTGCCTCTCAATAAACAAAAGAATTTTCAGTTCAGGTTTTCTTACGCGGACGATTTTGACGGAACGGGCCAAAAGAGAATGATATCCAGCGGCTACAGGCTCATCAAATATGATTATAACAATGGCTACGGCATTCAATTCGGGTTTGAGGAAAACTCCTTCGATTCGATTGGACGGGGCATCGGCTATATTGCATTCGGGAAACAAAAAAGGCTGAGCCTGTATGGCGGAGCCGGGTATCAGAAATATGACAATTCCTGGCACAACACAGTAACCCTGATGTACGTTTCTCCCGGAAATATACGTGTGCTTGCGGGGCCGGTAAGCAATACAGGCGAAAATACCGGTTTCATGGGATCACTGAATCTTTTTTCAAGTAACGAATACAACCCAGACCTTACATTCTATTCTTACTACGTGGATATTCCATCTAAAAAAACCATTATGGGATGGCTTTTCGCCCTGGGGAAGCCGGGTTCCCCGATAAATACTAACACCACTTTCAGCTTCCCCGGCGGGGGCGTATCAAACCAGGTCCTTTACGATGAGGTGGGTGTATTGATGATTAATCCGACTTTGAGAGCTTTTTCCATAAGCAGCCTTCATCCTGACGGTACTGATTGGAAAGAAAAGTGGGAATACGGCGGCACGGTCCTGGCGATTAAAAGGTTCAAGTTTTACGGCAGCAGCGACTACAGCGAAGCAATGTTATACCGCACCTTTCCCTTGAAGTGTACCCCGCATATCGGCCTTGGGATCTCACGATTATATGCGTCGGGAAAAGAGACTTGCTCGACAATGATTGAAGCAGGCGTTGTCATGGGCGATGTCAAGCTCCGCGTATTTCATAATAATGAAGGCGGGGGGATTGATAATATGTTCTTTGAAGCCAGGATCAAGTTTTAAATTCCAACCAGAGGTTTAATAAAGAAGCCGTTACTGGGGGCCGAACCCGAAAGTCATTTTCAGCTTGTCCCAGAAGCTCAGTTTCTGGTTCGCCATGTTGTACGCGCCTTCCTGGAAAGCCTGTCTCTGGAAAAGACCTTTCACCCTGACGAACGGGTTCTGCCAGAAGCCGTGATTTTTCAAGTTCCCATTGCCGTCGAGAAGCCCGTGGACATCCTGCCCGTTGGGGAACGGGTTATCGGGATCATTGGGGTCGTCAAGAGATACGATGTTATTCATGGTGCCTTCATAAACCGGAGGGTCGGTACAACTGTCGTAAAAATTGAAATCGTCTTTATTGCCGACGAGCGCATGACTCCCCTTGCCGACATACACTACAGGGTGGGAGCCTTTCCATTCGATCTGGGACGTGCTGTAAGCCTGGTTGCCGCCTTCGTCTATTTTGCCTTCCTGCGTGGCGACATAAGAAACGGAATCGAAATGGGAATTGGTATATACGTATTTCGGCTGGCCGTTTTCTTTTACATATACCTGGACATACTGGAGGTCATGCTCGTGCTGATCGACATAGAACGGGTTCTCGGACCAGTAATACCAGTACTGGTAAACCTTGTATTTCTCACCGTTGATTTCAGTGAACATCTCATGAGTATAAACCGTCCCCTGCCGGCTGCTTACATTCCCGACATTTTCCGACCCGCCCAGGGTGTTGTTGTAGTTGTCCTTGTTATTGAGCATATCCCAATCGCCGTCGAAATTCATGCCGACAGGGGCCAGAGTTTCTCCGCCGGTCAAAGCCCCGTCGCCGCTCATGACGAGATAAGGGTTATACATTTCGGCCGTCCCGTAAGGAGGCGTGTCTCTGGGGATATCGGGCGTCCTGGCTTCATCCGCCGCTTCGGAAGAGATGGCTATCAGGTCGTTTTCACTGCTACCGGCAGCGGATGACCGCTCTGTCTTTTTAATATGGGTTTGTTCCAGTTGAATAGGTATAGAGTTACCCGAAACTTTATTAATCGACATGACGATCCCCTCCGTTATTTTTATCACGATTTTTATTGAGAAGTTAAGACCGGGATTCTATGAGATTTTTTGGAAGGTTTAATATTTTATAATCGGGGTAAATAAAACTTCAAGCGGTGAAAAAACAAGGTTTTTAACCGGCAAATAAAATATTCAAAGGAGGTTACCGGAAATGGGAACAAAAGCAAGAGAAATAGTGGGTATGGATGTTGAGAAACTCCTGGGGCTTCTCAATAAGGCGCTTGCGGACGAATGGCTGGCCTATTACCAGTACTGGATCGGTGCGAAGGTAGTAGTCGGGCCGATAAGAAATGATGTGGTGACGGAGCTTGTCGAACATGCCACAGATGAGTTGAGACATGCGGGCATGCTTGTTGACAGGATGATCCAGCTAGGCGGGACTCCCCTCCTCAAGCCCGAAGATTGGTATAAGCAAACCAACTGCGGCTATGAAGCGCCCGAAGATTTCTACATGGAGGCGATTGTAAAGCAAAATATCAAGGGGGAGCAGTGCGCCATAAGCGTTTATAACAGCCTGCTCAAAATAACCAGGGAAGCCGATCCCATAACTTACGAGATGGTGTACCAGATCCTGAATGATGAGTTGAGTCATGAGGAAGACCTGGAAAACCTGCTCGAAGACATGCATGTCAAGGAAAAGGCGCTGGCCTGAACGAGCGCCTGAAAGAATTTACATGAATTCAGGAGGGGATCATGGAAGAAACGAAAGTTATGAAACCGCTGAGCGAAAGGATACAGACGGCCGACTGGAAAACGGAAAAACATGTTCCGGTTATAGAGTGCCCGGATACCGTGAGGGCCGATGAGCTTTTCGAAGTGAAGGCAAGCATCGGGAAAGAAGTCGCCCATCCAAACACTACGGAACATCACATAAGCTGGATAAACCTTTATTTCCAGCCTGAGGGCGTAAAGTTCACCCATCACGTGGCAAGCTTCGAATTTGCCGCGCATGGGGAATATACCGACGGCCCCAATATGGGCCCGGTTTATACCCATCATGCCGGGACGGCGACAATGAAGATAAGCAAGCCCGGAACATTATACGCGCTTGCATATTGCAACATTCACGGCCTGTGGCAATCTGAAAAGGAAATAAAAATATCGTAAGCGGGCTGATGTCCCGGTTTAAAAAACAGGGCCGGATTTGACCGTTATCAAACGGCGGCATAACCCCGGGGGCTTTACCCCCGGCTTTTTTTTGTCAACCCGTCATGTAATTTCTCAAGGACGAGGAAAGAATTTCAAGGTATTTATCAAATCGTATAGAATTACTGATGGGTAAAAAAATTCCCGGGGGGTTATCCTGAATGACGATTTTCTGGCTTATAATTGACAGACTGATCGGGGCCGGCCTTGTATGGTACGTCCTCCACTTAATGGGCCAGACGCATAATGCGGTTATTTGTATGGGCGCGATTATACTCGGTGCGTTGACGAGTTTTCTCAGAAGAGACACGGACCTGCCCATCATAAGAACTTTGATGTGGCTTGCTTATGTAGGCGTATCCGTCCTGTTTTTTTGGATTATGTATCATGATGTCTATGTTGCAGGCAACCCGACGGGATTTAAAAACCTGCTCGTTTACCTGTTAATCGCCTACAAGGTCATCCAGTCATTCGAGCTGCCCGAAACCAAGGATCTTTTCTTCTCAACGGCGCTTTCCCTGATCCTTGCAGTGCTTTATTTCTACTGGAATTTCTCCTGATAAAATAACGCCCGGTTTTTTGCCGGGCGCCATCAGAAGTCTTTATTCGATTACCTGTCCTTTTTAATACTTCATTTCCAGAGGGCGACTTTTTTCAAAGCACGCTCCATCAGCACTCCAGTCATTTTACAACGGTATCCTTCCGTCGAGCGGAGGTCGTCTATGGGACATGATTCGGTCTGGATCAGGGTTCCCGATTCGGCGATAAGGCTGTCGTTCAATTCTTTGCCTGCCAGCATCTCCTCACAACGGGGTGCATGGATTACAGTCGGCGCAACGGCTCCGAGGGCGATCTTTACGTCATGAAGCCTCCCTACTTCCAATGTGCAGGAAAGCGCGAGGGAAACCTTGCTTATGGCAAGCGTCTTGCGCTGTCCCAGCTTGAGGAAGCAGCCCCTTGCGCCTTCTTTTTTCGGAAAAGAAAAACCTGTAATTATTTCTTTTTCTTTACAGACCGTTTTGCCTGGGCCGGTGAAAAATTTTTCAAGCGGCAGTGACCTGGGGCCCGCGGGGCACTCCAGGTGGATTGTAGTGTCAAGTGTATAAAGGGCCGTAACGCAATCTCCGGCGGGAGAGGCGTTGCCCGAATTTCCGCCGATGGTTCCCCGGTTTCTTATCTGGGGGCTGCCCACCTGTGATGCCGCGTCGCTCAGCGCCGGGGCGTATTTCTTAATAAGCGGATGTTCCGAAAGTGCAGTATGAGTTACGAGCGATCCGATATGAATGCTGTCCCCTTCGTCTTTTATCCCGGTCAATTCTTCGATCCCCGAAATGTCCAGCCATAATGCCGGCGGGAGCAACCTGTCTTTGGCCTTACAGACGAGATCCGTCCCGCCTGCAAGATAATACAAAGGCCCGGAATGACCGGATGCTTTTTCAAACGCTTCGGGAATGCTTTTAACTCTTTTAACGACTGCCTGGATCATCTACTTCACCTCCCGGGCGGCGTTCATGACCGCTTCCTCAATTTTCATATAACCGGTACAACGGCATATATTGCCGGACAGCGCTTCCTTTATTTGTTTTCTATCGGGGTTCGGATTTTTCATAAGGAGAGCATAAGCCGTCATGATAAACCCCGGGGTACAGAAGCCGCATTGTATTGCCCCGTTTTCCATGAAGGCGCGCTGGATGGGGTGGGGGTTTTCAAGATCGCCCAGCCCTTCTATGGTAAGGATCTCGGCGCCTTCAACCTGTGTGATCATCAACATGCAAGAACATACAGGCTCACCGTTCATAAGCACGGTACAGGCTCCGCATTCCCCCTTGCCGCACCCTTCCTTCGTCCCTGTGAGGTTCAGGCGCTCCCTCAATACTTCAAGCAGCGTATGGTGTGACGGGACTTCGACTTCCACGGGCGACCCGTTCAATATGAATGAAACTTTAACTTTTTCTGACAGCATTGCATTATCACCTCGGAGTGTTTTTTTCTTCCCCGGAGTGCGACTTTCCTCTCAAGTAAAAATAAAAGGGAGCCGAAATTGTTCAGAACATGAGCCCGAAGCTATCCTGCGGCCAGCCATGGATAAGAAGATGTCCCGGCTGCCCGGTTACTTCCTGCTCATCATCTTTCCGACTTTTTTCTTTGCGGCGTCGAGAGCCTGCCCGATCTCGTACTTGATCATCTGCTGCCAGTAATGGCCGGTAACCCCCATCGATTCAAATTTTTCGAACCGTTCGGACAGCAGTTTCGACGGCGTTTTTTTCAGAAGCTTCCCCAGGTGATACAGGAGGCATGATTTCAGGTCGCCTGCGGCTGTCCGGAAATCCTGGCCTGCTCCCCCGACCGGCTCGGGGACTATCTGGTCTATGATGTTCAGGTTCAAAAGGTCGGGCGCGGTCAGTTTGAGGGAGCCTGCCACTTCTTCGGCCTTGTCGGCGTCGCCCCAGAGTATGCTTGCGGCTCCTTCGGGAGATATGACCGAATATATTGCGTTCTCCTGCATCAATACGGCGTCTCCCACCGCAAGCGCTATCGCCCCGCCGCTTCCGCCCTCCCCTATTACCGAGCAAATTACCGGTATGGGGATGCTGCTCATCGTCGCAAGGCATTGGGCAAGCGTCATGGCTATGCCCCGCTGTTCCGATTCGAAACCGGGATAAGCTCCCGGCGTATCGACGAAAGTTAAAAGCGGGATATTGAACTTTGTTGCAAGCTCCATCATGCGGAGAGCTTTGCGGTAGCCTTCGGGACGGGCCATGCCGTGCCTCCTGAACTCCCTTTCTTCATCGTTCCTGCCCCGCTCTTCGCCGATGACTGCAACGGGGATGCCTTCCAGCGTCCCGACGCCGATGATTATTGCCGGGTCGTCTCCGAAGTTTCTGTCCCCGTGCAGCTCGACGAAATCATCTATAAGGTATTCGATATAAGAAAGGCTTGTCGGGCGGTCAGGACGTCTTGCAAGCAGGACGGTTTCCCATGCGTCCTTTTTCCCGATTTTTTTCTTTTTGGGAGCCGGGTATTTCTTTACCTTCGGCTTTCCACCCGTCCCCAGGTGGCTTACGAGACACGAAAGCGTGCCTTTCAATTTCTTCCTGTCTTCGATGATGTCAATCATGCCGTGCTTTTTGAGAAACTCCGCCGTATGCGATTCCGGGGGGAGCCTTTCGCCGAATACCTGTTCGATGACCCTGGGACCGACAAATCCCACAAGCGCTCCCGGCTCCGATATTATCACGTCGCCAAGGGACGAAAAGCTTGCCGATATCCCGCCCGTGGTCGGGTCGGCCTGGACTGAAAGATACAACAGGCCGGAGCGGTCATGCCTTGCCGCCGCCGATGCTGTTTTGGCCATCTGCATGAGGGAAAGCATGCCTTCCTGCATCCTGGCCCCGCCCGAATTTACAACGCTAATCACCGGCAGCTTCTTCTCCCTTGCGCGCGAAAAAGCATACGACACCTTCTCCCCGACAACAGACCCCATAGTCCCGCCCATGAATTCGAAATCCAGGAAGCAGAATACGGAGCGCGTCCCGTTTATATTCCCCTCCCCGATAATACAACCGTCATGGAGACCTGTCTTTTCCTGTGCCTGTCTTATCCTCTCCATGTAAGTCTTGCGGTCTTTGAAATTAAGGGGATCAACAGAGGTCAAATCTTTTTCCCATTCGGAGAACGTGCCGGCATCTACAACGAGCTTCACGCGCTCTCTTGCTGGCATGTGGAGGTGATGGTTACACTCGGGGCATAACATTGCGTTTTTGGAAAGCTCTGTCCTGTTGAATTCGTTCTGACATTCCGGGCACGAGATGAAATCCCAGTCGCCTGCGGAATCTGTTCCTTTTTTCATGAAGAATCTGCCTCCTTAATTAAAGTGGCCGGTGAAATTCATCGGAGATTTTTCGAATACAGGATGATGTTGTTCACATCGTCCCAGATATTATCGGTAAGCACCTGTATTTCTTCGGGGGTTTTTTTAGCGCCTTCTTCCGTGATCTGTTTCGTTATTTCGCTTATGAGGCGGATCTTGTTCCAGCCGTCGGCTTTGTTCCTTGTAGCGGAGTACCATATCGCCCATGCGGTAACGGTTTTCAGGTGCTTGCTCCCCAGGTCGTTATGGAGCTTGCCGTTATCGTAAAGCAGGCGGGCAGTCCTGATGAGTGAGATGGGAATCGAATATTCTTTTTCGCTTGAGTAAAGCGGGAGAACCCCATAGCGCGCAAGTTCGCTTTTGTCCTTGATATTTTCAGGCAAAGGCGGCGGGCTTAAATACGGGTCGAGGCAGTAGCCGGTGATTGTAAATTTCCCTCCGGGCGGGACGAGGCTTGCCTTTTGATCCCGGTCTATGATTACTTTCTGGTATTTTTCATTCTGCGGGACGAAAACCGTGCCTTCGTTGACAATGATATCGACCGGTTCTTCAACGCTGTACTTCACGGTGAAAACATCGCCTGCGGATTCTCCCTTCCCCTCCATGTAAATCTTGATCCTGTCGTCTGAAGCCGCCTGGTAAAAAGATACAGCTTCATCCGCCGTTAAAGGCAGGATTGAGAGAAAAACCAGCATCAATAAAAATAACGATATTTTACTTTTCATGATCATCTTTTGCGCGTGAGATCCATGAAATCCCACGATGTCTTAAACAGCTCCCCTCCTGAAGACTTTGCTATGACCTCCCCTTCCTCTATGCCTATCTTCTCAAGCATCAGGGAACTTTTTCTCCAGTAAGTCCCGGCGGAATATTGAAGATCCTTCGGGTGTACGAACGGGGCGAAGAAGTCCTTCATCATCTGTAAATCCATAGGCGTTGTGAGCTTCCAGACCGCCGCCTGGGTCGGGTAGTCGAGAAAATCGGGGACGTCCAACGAACTCGGCCTGTCTTTGCTTGAATTCTTGAGAAGCTCATCAATCTTGCCGCCGGACGGGGACATAAGTTCGATATTCATTACATTTCCCGAAGGGGGGGATTTTTTCCTGGGGTCGAGGCCGAAAGTAACAAGCCTGATTTTTTTCTCGTAATGCGGGGCGACTGAAAACGCTTCGGACCTGCCCACTATGAGATCGGTATCGCCGGGCGCAGAGCTTTTGAGTCTCATGCCGACAGGGATGCTAAGATTGAGATATTCGTTGCTGTCGTTCCTTAATGACAACTCCGCTTCCATCGGGTATCCCATGCTCACGATTCTCCAGTTTATAGAGATGTTTTTAACAGCTTCGTAAAACGGGTTGTACACGAGTTTGTCGGCGTGAACCTTTGAGGCGGCAAAAGATAAAATGAGAACCGCCAGTATGGTGTATCCGTATATTTTGCGCATAAATGCCGTCCCCACCGAAAATATTTTGTATAAACACATCCGACCTGAATACACTTATATTAACATAACCGAAAGCCGGGGTTCAACCTGGGGTCAATGAATTTGTCACCGGACAGGGAAAATGTCACCCCCAAGTAATCTGAGAAAATGTTACTCCTTAAACGGACAGCGCAGAATTAAAGACCTCAGTTCTTGCTCCGGATCTGTGCGATTTATTATGAGAGCTTGTGCCGACCCGACATTCCCCAAACCCCGACTCGGCCGAGTCGGGGATCATGGGGGTTGTCGCGTAAGTAAAACTTCCGCATTAAAGTGGACAGATCCGCACTCTTCGTCATTCCCTTGCAGGAGGCTGTCTAAAAAGTCGGGTATAAAGCTAATCTCCTCCCCGGAGAGCCTTGAGCGAAGTCGAAAGGAGAGAAGTCGAAAGGCAGGATGACAGGAAGAAGAGGGGTTAGGGGTTAGGGGTTAGGGATGAGAGAAGAGGGAAAAGAGAAGGGTTTGGGACTTGTATGGATAATTTTATTTCGGGATGAATTTTTACGGGGGATAAAATTATGAGTTTGAAAAAGGAAAATAAATCCGTCAGCCTTCTTAAGATAATCATAATTTTGTTGCTCGTTTCTTTTTGCCTGCCCGCCGCAGGATGTTCCAAACAGGATCGGATTAAAAATTTAATTAAAATGTATGATTATCCAAATTCGCATGTTGCCGACTGTGCGAATTTGACCCTGGAAGAGATGGGAAATGCTACTTTCCCTTTCCTGATCGATGCTATGAAGAATAAAAGCCCGAGAATTCGTCATTATGCAGCAATGAAACTGGGAAAAATGCGCGCTCCCGGCTCGGCTGAACTTTTGCTTGCCGCTTTGAAGGACAAAGATGAAATGGCCCAGTGTGGGGCGGCATGGGGGTTGGGTTACTTAAAAAATCCCCGGACGGTCGAACCTTTAATAGCTTTTTTAAAAGATGAAAATCCGAAAGTAAGGATGGGGGCGGCATTTGCCCTGGGTATGATTAGAGACCCGCGTGCGGTTGATCCCTTGATTGCCGTTTTAAATGATAAGGACGATTATGTCCGATCGTGTTCGGCAGATGCACTGGGGAGAATAAATGATCCCCGTGCTGCGGTGCCTTTGAGAGCCGCTTTGAAGGATAAAAATAAAGATGTGCGTGAGCGGGCTTTGGAAGCACTTAAAGAAATAGGAGATCCCCGTGTGGTTGACTCGTTGATAGCCGCTTTGAAAGATACAGACGATTATGTCCGGAGAAGTTCTGCGGATGATCTGTGGAGGATAAAAGACCCGCGCGCGGTTGAGCCTCTGCTCGCCGCTTTGAAGGATAAAGATGATCATGTCCGAGCAAGCGCGGCTACGGCACCGGGGGAGATAAAAGACCCGCGTGCTGTTAAGCCTTTGCTTGCTGCTTTGAAGGATACAAGCGATCAAGTCCGATCGAGTTCGGCATATGCACTGGGAGGAATAAAAGACTCTCGCGCTGTTGAGCCTTTAATTGCCGCTTTGAAAGATGAAAGCCCATTTGCCCGCTCGGGGGTAGCCTGGGCACTGGGAGAATTAAAAGATCCCCGGGCTGTGAAGCCATTAATTACAACTTTGAAAGATAAAGACTATTATGTCCGATCGTGTTCGGCAGATGCATTGGGGAAGATAAAAGATCCCCGCGCGGTTGAGGCTCTGCTCGCCGCTTTGAAGGATAAAGATGAGCATGTCCGGGCAAGCGCGGCAGATGCGTTGAAATCAATAAAAGACTCTCGTACTGCTGTTTACCCCGCCAGAGAAAGAGGTGCCGCTCCAGGTAATGAATCGAGAGCAATTAAAGACTCTCGCGCTTTTGAGTCTTTTATTGCCTTATTGAAAGATAAAAGTATGACAATGACTATGCGAGAATCGGTGGCAAGATCACTGGGAGAGACAAAAGATCCACGCGCGGTCGAGCCTTTGATCGAAGTATTAAATGGTGAAAATTCTCTAACGCAAAATAATATAGGGGATTTATTGGGATGGCTGGGTGATATAAGGACAAAGATATCTGCATCTATATACAATCCTCTAATTATGTCTTTATTTAGCTACCCAGATTTCAGATCCAGCATTGCAGGGGCACTCAGCAAAATAAACGATCCGCGCGCGGCTGAAGTATTGAATAAAGGGCTGAAGGATCTGGACATTGATATTATCCGCGGAGCTTATAAGTATTTTATTGCCAGAGGCGAGCCGGGTTCGGAAGATATTCTCATATATACCATGAACGTCTCAGAAGAGTATTCATATAAAGGCTTTGAAATGGCTGCATGCTTTTTAAGTTCCGGCAATGAAAAATTGGCAAATGCAGCGCTCGAATGGACAAAAAGAAACCGAGAATTGGACATCCCGCCCCCCGACGAAGACTCTCCCAAATGGGGCAGTGCGCCCATCAACACTAAATAACACTGGAGCCCGGAGATAAAGCTATTCCCCTCCCAGGAGGGGAATTATCTCATGCCAAATTTTTGCAGAAACTTTTTAGACAGCCGCGCAAGGCGGGAATCCGGCGTAGAAGTCATAAATTTCAGGCTGTATTTGATTACCTACAATGAGACGGATGCGGCCGGGGACGAAAGCAATCTTTTTATTGGATAATCTTATTTAAACATTGAACCTGATATGTACTATGTCGCCGTTCTGGACTATATAATCCCTGCCTTCAAGGTGGAAACTGCCTTCTTCTTTGGCCCCGTTCCAGCTTCCCAGGCGGAGCAGAGCATCGGCGGGAACGACTTCAGCCCGTATGAATCCACGCATCAGGTCGGTATGGATTTTGCCCGCGGCCTCCAGGGCCGAATCCCCCTCGCGTATTGTCCATGCCCGGACTTCGTCTTCCCCTACCGTATAAAACGACTGGAGCTTCATTATGCCATAGGCCCGCTCGATTAAGCGATCCCTGCCCAGAACTTTTATCCCCAGTTCTTCCATGAATTCTTCAATATCGCACGGATCCATCCGGCAGACCTCTATCTCAAGCGGAGCGGAGATGGAAAATACGGGGATCGGCCCTGCCTCAAGAGATCCCGATACCATCTTTTCAAGCTCCCCGGCATCTTTCATCTGTTCTTCCGAAATATTGAGTATGGCTATCCGGGGCCTCGATGTTATCAGGTTATATTCTTTCAGCTTTATCATTTCCGCATCCGTTGCCTGAAATTCGGAAGCGTCTTTCCCGCTCTCAAGGAGACCGGAGAGGCGGTCGAGCAGTTCCTGTTCCTCCAGTTTGGCGGCCCGGCCTTCTTTGAATGTCCGGGCGTCGTGGAGGACGCGCTCTTTCCTGGTTTCTATGAAAACAAGATCCATCAACTGTAATTCCTGGCGGAGGGACTGGAACTCCGATAAAATGCTTTCTTTGTCGGGATGGCGGAATGCTCCGGTAACCGTAACGACGGCATCCAGCTTCTGGGCGGCCTGAGAAAATAAAACCTTCTTTTCCTTCTCTCCCGGCGCGGGAAGCTCGATACACTCAAGCGTCGCAAAAGTCAATTTTTTCGGGTTATATATTTTGCTAAGTTCAACGAGCACAGGGTCGGGAACTTTTATCGTGCCTACCCCCGTGTTACTTTCAGATAAGCTGCGCCCGAGCAGGGCGCCGAGTATGCTGCTTTTGCCTGAGCCTCGAAGGCCCACCAGTCCCAGTTTCATTGCCGCATCTCCTGTTGTATTTATGCCTTGTGTTTATTTGCCGTGTGCTTATTGCCGCCTGAAGCCGCTGGCTGCTGTCGTTTGCTGCCGCCGCCGGTATTTTTGTGTTTCCTGAAGATTGAACGGCCCATTTATTTCAGGTTTGTGTCACGGATTAAAAAGTATAAGTCCAAAAGCAAAAATTGTAAAGGCCGGGGGTGATAAGTACAATGTTATGCGGTTGCTCAAATAACACCGTGCATGGACTAAGATCCAATGCCCGATTAATGTTTTTCTTTTTCGGGAATCTTTTTCAGGTTTTTTTGAATTTCTTTTGCCAGTTCGGAAAGTCCCTGTTTTTCAGCAAGAGCAAGGGCTTTTTTATATGCTTCAATTGCTTCCCCGGTCTTCCCCGTTTTTTCCAGTGCAATCCCCTTATTAAGCCATGCATCGGCATCTTCAGGATTTATTGAAATTGCTTTGTCAAAACATTTTACAGCTTCTTCATATTTTCCCATCTCACGCAGGACTTTCCCCTTGTTATACCATGAAGCCGCATCCTCCTGATTTACGGCAATCAATTTATCAAAGCATTTCACTGCTTCCTCATATTTTCCCAGCCCATACAGGGCAACTCCCCTGACATGTCCGGCATCTGCATCTTCCTTTTGTATCGACATAGTTTTATTAAAACATCTTACCGCCTCTTCTTGTTTTCCCATCTCGCGCAGAGCAAGCCCTTTGTTAAGCCATGCATGAGCATTTTCCTGATTTATAGAAATTGCTTTGTCATAACATTTTATTGCTTCTTCGTATTTTCTCACTTTACGCAGGACAATCCCCCTGGCACACCATGCATCCGCATCTTCCTGATTTATGGAAATTGCTTTGTCATAACATTTTATTGCTTCTTCGTAATATTTTCTCATTCCAAGCAGAGCACTACCCTTTTCGTACCATGCATCGGCATCTTCAGGATTTATTGAAATTGCCTTGTCAAAGCATTTTACTGCATCTTCAGGTTTTTTTAGCCATAATAATACTCGTCCTTTGTCGATCCAGCCATAACTGTTATCCGGCTTAATTTCCAGCGCTTTATTGTAGCTTTCCAATGACTCTTTATGCTTCCCCAGCCGTGATAATGCCGCACCCCTGCCTTCCCAGGCATCAGCATAATCAGGATCAATTTCCAGCGCTTTATTAAAACTTTTTAATGACTCTTTCGGCTTCTCCAGCCATGATAATGCCGAACCTCTGCCCGACCAAGCCCTGGCATAATCAGGATCAATTTCCAATGCCCTATCGTAACTTTCTAAAGCCTCTTTTGACTTCCCCAGCCGCGATAATACCGAACCCCTGCCTGCCCAGGCCCTAACAAAACCAGAATCAATTTCCAGCGCTTTATTGTAGCTTTCCAATGACTCTTTATACTTCCCCAACTGTGATAATGCCGCACCCCTGCCTTCCCAGGCGACATCATAATTCGGATCAATTTCCAATGCCCTATCGTAACTTTCCAATGCCTCTTCCGGCTTTCCAAGCCATGTTAATGCAGAACCCCTGCATGTCCACGTATCGGCAACAACCGGCTCAACTTCCAATATTTTATTATAATGTTTTATTCCATCTATAATAAATTTTTTTAAAGCGTTTCCCTTATAAGTCAATGCCCCGGCATCCTCTTTGTTTAAATCAAGCGACCTGTCCAAACACTCAAGAGCTTTTTGATATTTGCCTTTTTCAAAGAGGGTTTCTCCTTTATCATACCAGTATCTCGAAGAGTATAATCTGGCATATAAAAGAAAGAGCACAAGCATCAGGAAAACAACTACAAAGATAATCTCATAAGCACTTACATGCGATCTTTTATGAAGGCTTTCAGCGCCGGCGTCCCGCTTTTGAATTTTCATTCTTCTTTTAAACATTTTTATTGCCAGCCAGACTTCCTGAAATTATTATACTATAAACGAAATAGTATAATAACCTCTCTCTTTTTGCGGGCGGGGAAATTCATAGCCTGTTATATTTTTTCATTATCTCCATGAGCCGGGGAACAGGCAGCGCATAAGCCGTATTTCCGTCCCTGCCCGTAACGGTTTCCGCCATACAGAGAGTATTTATCACGGCTTCCTCCGTCGATTCGACCACCGCCTGGAAAAGAGAGTCCAGATGCGTATCGGCCATCCTTGTAACGGTGAAAGTCCGAGCTTCCGGGTAATGGGGGATGCGGTAAGCAGTCGAGAAGGCCACGAAGAAATCCCCGCTCCCGTGATGGCCGCAGGTTCCCGTCCGCCCTATCCCGATTACCGCCCGCTTACAAAGCCTTGTCAACTGCCTGGAATCCAGGGGGGCATCCGTTGCGATTACCACTATCACCGACCCGGCATTCCCCCGGCCGCAGACAGGCACATCGAGCTCTTTCCCCACCGGAACCCCGTTTATGATCAGCTCTTCGCGGCTCCCGAAATTTGCAAGTACGAGAACCCCGACGGTGTATCCGCCTTCTTCATCGGGAAGTCTCCGGGATGCCGTCCCGATACCGCCCTTCAATTGATAGCAGATCATCCCGGCGCCCGCTCCGACCACACCTTCGGCCACTTCTCCCCCCATCGCGCCCTGGATACAACTAATCACATCATCTTCTGTAATATGTCTCCCCCTGATATCATTGAGGGCGCTGTCGTCACACTCCCCGACCACCGGGGTAACCACGTCATCGGTGATGCCTATTTCGGGATATTTCTTCATCATCCAGCCGACCACGCCATCGGACACCCTGCCGACGCAATGAGTATTCGTGAGCAAAATCGGCACTTCCAGAGCGCCTCCCTCGTTTACCCAGTGGAGGCCGGTAAGCTCGCCGCAGCCGTTGAAAACAAATCCCCCGGCGGGCACTTTTTCCCTCCAGATGTCCCCGCCGTGCGGGAGTATGGCGGTTACGCCTGTCCTGACGGCTTTTTCCCCATCGCCTGAATTCTTTGTAACGTGTCCCACCATGACCCCGGGGACATCGGTGATAGCGTTGTATTTGCCCGGCTCCATATCGCCGATGATTATGCCCAGGTCTCTTGCCCTCACCCGGTTATCCCCGAAAACTGCGGGCGATAAAGCGGTGATGATTATGAGAGTAAAAAGCACAAGCCTTGCTATCTTCATTGCTGCCCCCCTTGTAAAGATAATTGCCGAATTCTTGATTTGCCGCCCGGAAACCTTTTAATTTCGGGCCGATTTTTCGGCCCCGCCGGATTGTTTTTTTACCGGGCGGAAGTGAGTTGTAGATCCGTATCGCCGCACCCATGCCTGTGATAAAAGGGAGCGGGCGACTGCCGGATATGCCTGCTCCCTATATTTTCAGGTATCGGGTTCGTTGTCCCTCTTCTCTCTTCTCTCTTCTCTCTTCTCTCTTCTCTCTTCTCTCTTCTCTCTTCTCTCTTCTCCCGCGCGCATTGACACCTGCGGGAGGGCTTTGATAGAATGTTCATGCTTGGCGCCGAAGTGGCGGAATAGGCAGACGCGCTGGTCTCAAAAACCAGTGAGGGCGACCTCATGCCGGTTCGATCCCGGCCTTCGGCACCATTTTTATTTTCCTGGAAACTTGAGATTAGAGACTAGAAACTGGAAACCGTGCCCCTACAAAAGCGAGCAAGTAACTTTTCATGAACGCTCTGCAAGAACCCCCTGCAGGAAAAGAGCCGGGAATATAAAAGAGTACAGATAATGAGCCTGTATCAGGCAGTAAACCGGACGAGTTTCCGAAACCGAAAGGGGCATGACTGATGAGAACAATGATCGGGATTCTTGCCGGCAACGAGGAATATGCCAACAAGGTAATCGGCTTGGTAAACCGCCGCGGTGAAGGAAAATACGTAGCCGAGCACATAAAGCTGGGCGCCCAGATCGTGGGAGAGCCGATCCCCTACAAGGTCATCCTGGACAGGCTTTCTCACGTCCTGGTGTTCTTTTCCCCGTATTTAAAGAGGGCCGCCCTCCAGGGAGCAAAGGTGATAAACGACCCGTTCCGTTTCCCTGCAGACGATAAATTTTATGACGGTGAGCTTGCCGCAAGGCTGGGCGTAAGCGTTCCCCGCACGGTCCTTCTGCCTACAAATTCGCCTCCTGCAGAGCTTCCTCCCGATGACTTTACAAACCTCGGTTATCCCCTGGACTGGGAAGAGATAGCAGATTATGTAGGGTTCCCGGCGGTGCTGAAGCCTTATGACGGCTACGGCTGGCGGGAAGTCCACCGCCTGGAAAGCCTTGGAGACCTGATGTGGTTTTATAACTCCTCCGGCGACGATACCTGCATGGTCCAGCAATGGATAGAATTCGACCATTATATCCGCTGTTTCGTTATCGGCATGGAAGAAGTGATGCCGATAAGCTATAACCCCGTGAACCGCACTTATATACTCGATCACGAGCACCTGACCCCGCTCCTCGGAGAGCGGGTTGAAAATAACTGCAGGGACATCTGTAAGGGGCTGGGATACGATTTCAATACCGTGGAATTCGCAATCAAGGACGGCATCCCTTACGCCATAGATTTCATGAACCCGGTGCCCGATTGTAGCCGGGAATCTCTGGGCGATCACTATTTCGACTGGGTGGTGGAACAGACGGCCGATCTTTTATTGAAAGAGGCGGCAAAGAAATCGGTATAAATTACCGCTGATCGGAGCTACAGGCCTGTAAACAGACAGCTTTTAAATTTTATTTAACGGGCCGCCGGTCCGGGGGAGGTTGAAACGGATGGCTCAATTTTTTGAATCTACCGGCATCGATCCGGAGAATTTATACCTGACTATAAGGGAAGCCCTCGTCGTGGGGATAATTTTTGTCATAGCCGTAATAATTATTCATATCTTGAAAATATTCTTCAGGAAAATAAGTGCCCGGTGTGATAAAACCGAAACTATGCTTGACAATTACATAGTTGAAGCCGTCGATGTCCCTGTTTACGCGGGCGTTTTCCTTCTGGCGTTGTATCTATCGAGCCGCGTAATGACTACGCTCATGCCGTATGAAGGATCGATAAACAAATTTTTTGTCGTGCTGGGGACACTCTGGGCTGTTTACGCCGCTTTGAAGGTCTTTAACTCGCTTTTGCGGCGGTACCAGGAATTCCTGATGGAGCATAAACAGCAGAAAATAGAAAGCCACCTGGTAAAAACGGTCGGCCAGGTAATAAGCGCGATAGTGTGGGGCATAGCGATAATCCTCATACTTGACCAGATGGGATATAACGTAAACGCGCTTATCGCAAGCATGGGCATCGGGGGCATAGCGGTGGCGCTGGCCGCCCAGGACACGCTCTCCAATTTCCTGGCGGGCTTTTACCTGATGCTGGACAGGCCACTGCGCGTCGGCGACTATATAAAGCTTTCATCGGGCGAAGAAGGGTTCGTCGAAGAGATCGGATGGCGGACGACCAAGATCCGGCAATGGGCGAACAACATTGTCGTTATCCCGAACGCGAGCCTTTCCAAAACGGTATTCACCAACTGTTACCAGCCCGAGCAGACCATGCCGGTACATGTTCAATGCGGGGTCGGGTACGATAGCGACCTTGAAAAAGTCGAAAAGGCGGCCGTCGAAGAAGCCGTAAAAGTCATGCAGTGCATAGAAGGCGCAGATACGTCAATGACCCCTGTCCTTAGATTCAAGGAATTCAGCGATTCAAATATAAATTTCTTCGTTACCTTCCATGTGAAGGATTTTGCCGCCCAGTACCTTCTTTCACACGAATACATGAAAGCGCTTTACAAGAGGTTCAAGGAAGAAGGGATCCGGATCAATAGTTAGATGAGATAGCAAAGAAACTCGGGGGCGTGCCCAGAGCGGAGAGCAAGCCTTCCGAATAAGCCGGTCTCAATTATTGCCGGGGATATTCGTGCCTCGCGTCCCGTCTTCTTTCACCTTCTCAAAATTCATATCTTCAAGGTTAATGATATTTTCATCGGGAGGCGTGTCTGTTTTTTCATCCGAAGCGGCAGGTGCTGCAGGAGTTTCTTCTGCACCGGGGGCCGGCTCGTCTGTCTGAACTTCCGTAGTTTCTTCAACCAGGGGCTTTTCCGCCGGGGTTTCTTCATTCGTTTTTTGGGCGGAGGTAACTTCCGGGGCGGGCAGGCTCGACTCGCTCGGAGGCCCGTGCCAGTCCTTGCCTATTATAATAGTGAAATCCAGCGTCTCATTAAT
The DNA here is from genome assembly GCA_023475345.1 of Chloroflexota bacterium. GTDB lineage: Bacteria > Vulcanimicrobiota > JAMCWD01 > JAMCWD01 > JAMCWD01 > JAMCWD01. The sequence goes on from JAMCWD010000040.1 coordinate 54,558, forward strand.
TCCCGAGTCGTCTCTCGAAAGCTGGGTCTTCCCTATGATATCCATAATTGACAGCGCCATATTGGGCCGGTTGTTGTAATCGACTATTTCGGTGAATTCACAATCCTGTGTAGGGGCATTGCCGACATCCACCACGTTATAGCCTTTTTGTTTCAATATCTCGGCCGCCTGGGCCGCTGCGCCCTGTGTGCCGCTCCCGTTCAATACCTGGATCTTTATGTCGGCAGGATCAAGAACTTCCCTGCCTTCCAGGAGCCTCTGGACCAGCATTTTTTTCTTGTTATCATCCGGTATTATATAACTGGCTCCGCCAATATTCTCATCGTCGCCGTCAATTACGCCCTTTGTAATTCTGTCCATCTTGAAGTTCTTGTAAACTTTTGCAAGATCCATAAGATCCAGCACCGACATGTCGGTTTCCAACATTTTTTTGAAAGCGCGCGATATCTTGTCGGCATTTACAAGATTGGAAGGCTTCTTCAACTCCTTGATTAACGCCGCTATGAATTGCTGCTGTCTCCTGATCCTGCCCCTGTCGCCTTCGGGATCATGCCTGAACCTGCAATAGCCGACGGCCTGCTCGCCGTTAAGCCGTTGTATTCCTTTTTTAAGATGGACATGGAGATGCCCCCAGTTATCGTCATAGTCCATGTCCTTTTCCACGTCAACCGCCACCCCGCCTATGGCGTCCACCAGGTCTTTCATGGCATAACTTCTGATGATCACGTAATGATCTATGTCCGTCTCCAGGAAATTCCCGATAGTTTTTTTCGCAAGCTCCACCCCGCCCAGCGAATACGCCGCATTTACCTTATCATACCCATAGCCGTCGGCAAGCTCGACACGCGAATCCCTGGGGATGGAAAGCATGTTCAGTTCTTTGCCTTCCCTGTCCACCCTTACTACGAATATCGTATCGGAGCGGGCGTCCTTGGTATAGTGGATGCCCCTCTCGTTATAGTTATAGTCAAGGCCCATGACCAGTATCTTTAGTGAATCCTTGTCCTTGAACGCTATCTGGCCGGGCTTGCTGATCATGATGCGGACGATATCCATTACCGGGGTGCCTTTTTCATGCTGCTTCGAAACAAGATACAGGAACGCCGCCCCGGAAACTATTATCCCGAAGATAAACACGATCACTAATACGATTAATATTCTTTTCCAGTTGACTTTCATTTTCAATCCCTTATTTCTCATAATATACATTTCTCAATATGCATAGCCGGCAGGTATAAGCATACCCGGATGCCGAAACCTTATTTTATTCGAGAGATTGAAAAATCCTCCAGCAATGCAAAATAAAAAAATAAAAAACACTTTAAAAAAATCACTGGGCCAGCACATCCTGAAGGACCGGGACTGCCTCGAGCGCATCGTGGGCTGTGCCGGTTTATCGGAAAACAGCAGGGTCCTGGAGATAGGAGCAGGTCCCGGCAACCTTACGACGATGCTCTGTGATGCCGCCGGGGAAGTAATTGCGGTCGAGCTGGACAGGGATTTCATGGAACGGCTGCACCGTCTTGAAAATACGTATGATAACCTCCATGTCATACATGCGGATATACTCGGGCTTGACCTGTTCGAAACCCTCAAGCCCCCGGGCGGCTGGGCGGTCGTTGCCAACCTGCCGTATCAGATAACGACGAAGATCCTTCTGAAGCTTTTATCCGCCGGGCGGGAATTGTTCACCGATCTTTTCCTGACGGTACAGAAAGAAGTCGGGGAGCGGCTTTGCTCACCTCCGGGCAGCAAGCGCTACGGCGCAATTTCAGTTTATACATATTATAAGGCGGCGCCTGAGATACTGTTCGATATCCCGGCTGAAGCTTTCACGCCGCCTCCAAGGGTGGATTCATGTTTAATCCGGCTTGCCATAAGAGATAAGCCCCCGTTCGAAGTCGAAGACGAGAATTTTTTCAATTTCGTGCGCGCCTGTTTTTCCCAGCGGAGGAAGAAGCTGGCAAATGCTGCCGGACACGCATGGCCGAAAATAAAAACAGGCGAATTGAGAAGCATCCTCCCCGGATGGGGCTTCGACCCTTCAGCCCGCCCGGAAACTCTAAGCCCTGAAGACTTCGGCCGCCTGTACAACAATCTCCTGAAAAGCTGAAAAAGCAAGCGGTGCTTGCTTTTCAATGTCTGAAATTCCGGCTGAAAATAAAAAACCCGGGCTACCGGGCCGGTTATCCTGAAATACTGCTTAAAATAAAATGGTGAAGGGAGGATTAAGAATGTTGCTATGATGAATGACTGTGATAAGTGCTCCTCCCTTCGACCACTTGTATTATACTATGGAATCTAAACAGGCGAATCCCCCGCGGGAATGATTCGACGCTTAAAAGCAAGCCCCTGTGCTTAAGTCCGCGGTACCAATCTTTAAAACCGGCGATCTTGTCTGATATATAACACAGGGACTGAAGATCTACAGATCCGCATGTTATTCTCTTTTTTCTTCTCTCCTCAACCCCTCAATTACTTGGAAAACCTTTACCGCTGCAAGGCCTTCAGAAAAGTCAGAAGCATCAACAAACCGGGGTTTGATTACAACCTCTCCTGTCTTATCTATATAGCCCCACCTGCCTCTAATAAAGTTCCATCGTGTTCCAATTTCTACTGCTGCCATGCCTTTAGCAAAGGAGGAGGCACCATAAAACTGGGGCTTGATTATAACCTCTCCTGTCTTATCTATATAGCTCCACTTATCTCCAATTTTAAACATTACCTTTGCTATGCCTCCAGAAAATGATTCGGCCAAATCAAACCGCGGCTTAATTACAAATTTTCCTGTTTTATCAATATAACCACATTTCCCCCTAATATTTACCGCTGCCAGGTCTTCAGAAAAGGAATGGGCTTCATCAAACTGCGGCTCAATTACAATTATCCCTGTTTTATTGATATAGCCGTATTTATCTCCAATCTGTACTGGCGCCAGACCTTCAAAAAAGTCCCAAGCAATATTAAACCGCGGTTCAATTACAATTTTCCCGGTGTTATCGATATAGCCACATTTCCTCCCAATATTTACTGCTGACAAACCTTCAGAAAACCGTAAAGCAAAATCATATTGCGGCTCAATTATAATCTTACCTGTTTTATCGGTATAGCCCCACTTGCTTCCAATTTCTACATCTGCAAGGCCTTCAGAAAAGTCCCAAATATCATCAAACTGGGGTTTGATTACAAAAATTCCTGTCTTATCAATATAGCCCCACTTGCCTCCAATTTCTACCGCTGCCAGACCTTCATAAAATGGATGGGCTTGATCAAACTGAGGCTTGATTACAACCTCTCCTGTCTTGTTGATATAGCCCCACTTGCCTCCAATAAAGCCCCACCGTGTTCCAATTTCTACTGCTGCCAGGCCTTCAGAAAAGTCCCAAGCATAATCAAACTGGGGCTTGATTACAAACTCTCCTGTTTTATCAATAAAGCCATATTTTATCCCAAAAATTGCCGTAACTGTCTTTTCCGCCTGGTTGCATGAAATCAAACAGAAGAAACTAAGAATGAATATTATAAGTAAAATGAGCTTGCTTATTTTCACGGTTCATCTCCTCCTTAATGATTCAGTTTCATCCTGAAAAGATATAACCGATCATAGATTGAGATTTTTGATTGTTTGATTTAAGGTTTTTGCACGATTCGACAAAAGCATATATTTCCCCTTTACTTCAAGAGGGATTTAGTTTCGTTGTATGTGAATTTTCAGGGCGCTTTAAACGGGAAGGGATTCCTACCGCCATGAAGAAAATCCAAATTTAACAATATCCGTACCACAGGATTTTTTTAAAAAGGAGCAGGCGGTGTTTAAAAGAGTGATAATTGTCGTAATGGACAGCGTCGGCGTAGGGGCGCTGCCCGATGCCGCAGAATACGGAGACGAAGGCAGCAATACCATAGGCAACATAGCAAAGAAAGCGGGTCTTAACCTTCCCAATTTCCAGAAATGGGGCATTGGAAATATCATCCCGATAGATGGGATACCTCCCGCCGCCCGTCCCCTGGCGTTCTGGGGCAAAATGGCGGAAGAATCTCACGCCAAAGACACTATCATCGGGCACTGGGAAATCGCAGGGGCGATAACCGAAAACCCGTTCCCCACCTATCCTCACGGCTTCCCGCCTGAAGTTATCGAAAAGTACGAGGCCGCCATCGGGAGAAAAACCCTCGGCAACAAGGCCGCATCGGGGACTGAGATCCTCAAGGAACTTGGCGAAGAGCACATGAGGACCGGCAGTCCCATCGTTTATACCAGCGCCGACTCGGTATTCCAGGTGGCCGCGCATGAAGACATCATCCCCATTGAAGAGTTGTATCGGATATGCCAGGTAGCAAGGGATCAACTCATAGGCGAGCACAACGTCAGCAGGGTTATCGCACGGCCGTTCGTGGGGGAGCCGGGCAATTTTAAAAGGACTGACCGCAGGCACGATTTTTCCGTGGCCCCGCTCAAAAAGACACTGCTGGACTATGTTGTAGGTTCGGGCATGAAGGTCCTGGGGGTCGGCAAGATAGAAGATATTTTCGCAGGACACGGCATAAGCGAGAACAAGAAGATTCACGATAACCCCGACGGCATAAGGAAAACGCTCGACTATATCGGGGATACCGACGAGCCGGGGATTATATTCACAAACCTCGTGGATTTCGACATGCTTTACGGACACAGGAACGACGCCGAAGGCTACAGAGACGCGCTGGAATACCTGGACGGCAAAATCCCGGATTTCATGTCCGCCGTCAGAGACGACGACGTGTTGTTCTTCACCGCCGACCACGGCTGTGACCCCACGATGACCTCTTCCACCGACCATTCCAGGGAATATGTCCCGCTTTTCGTTTACGGCAAAAAGCTTGCCGAGCCGCACGACCTCGGAGTCCGCAGGAGCTTCGCCGATATCGCGGCTACTATAAGAGACCTCCTGGGAATAGAAGCGGACGTTGCCGGGGAAAGCTTTGCGCCCATATTGACAGGCGAAGAAAAATAACTACTTGCTATCACGAAGGGAGAAAGAAATGAAACTTGTCGAGAAGATAAAAGAAGCAGTCGATTTCATCAGGACGAAGTACGACGGGGAAGTGGAACTGGGTCTTATACTGGGTTCCGGCCTGGGCCACCTTGCAGAAGAGATAAAAAACCCGGTTGCCATACCGTCTCACGAGATCCCGCATTTCCCCAGATCGACGGTGGAAGGGCATGAGGGCCTGTTTATCCTGGGGGAACTTGAAGGCAAAAAAGTGGCTACAATGAAAGGCCGCATCCACTATTACGAAGGTTACTCGATGAAAGACATCACCTTTCCGGTCAGGGTCTTCAGGGCGCTGGGCGCAAAAATCCTTGTAGTTACAAATGCATGCGGCGGGATCAATAACAACTTCGATCCCGGGGATATAATGGTCATCCGGGACCACGTAAATTTCATGGGTGATAATCCCCTGATGGGCCCCAACGACCCGGAACTGGGGGTAAGGTTCCTCGACATGTCGGACGCTTATAATAAAGATCTTGCCGATATGGCGGTGAACATCGGCCTGGAGCTTGAGATCCCGCTCCGGGAGGGGGTATATCTTGCCATAAGCGGCCCGTGCTACGAAACAATGGCGGAAATCGAAATGATCAGGAAAATGGGGGCCGACGCTGTGGGCATGTCAACCGTTCCCGAAACCATCGTCGCCCGCCACGGCAAGATGAAAGTCCTGGGCATATCCTGCGTTACGGATGTCATCCATAAAAAAGGCGGCGGCATAAGCCACGAAGAAGTGCTGGCGGTCGCCGAGAAAACCAGGCCGAAATTCCAGGCGCTGGTTAAAGAGTGTATCCGCAGGATTAAACTTTAAAACCTAATTTCTCAACCGGGCCTCTGAAAGGAGAAAGAAATGCTGGCATTCGACATCATCAAGAAAAAAAGAGACGGCAAAATATTGACAAAAGAAGAATACGGCTTCATGTTCGAAGGCTTCAAGAACGGCGATATACCGGCATACCAGCTTGCAGCATTTCTGACGGCGCTTGAGGCGCGGGGGATGACGCCCGAAGAAAAGGAAGCCCTCGGCGATACGGATCTCAATATCCTGGTTCCTCTTAAGGGAGGCATCGACGATACGGTTATAAAGAAAAAAATCGGGGGCGGGGAACTGACAAAAGCAGAGATAGAAAAAGTCGTTATGGGCTTTGTTGACGGGAAGATCCCGGATCACCTGATGGCTGAATTCCTTATGGCGGTGTATTTGAAAGGGATGACGCCGCGGGAGACCACAGACCTGACGATGGTCATGGTGGACTCGGGAGACAAAATAGACCTTTCGGCTATCCCCGGCGTTAAAGTTGATAAGCATTCGACCGGAGGCGTCGGCGATACCACCACTTTGATACTTGCGCCCCTTGTCGCGGCGGCGGGAGTCCCTGTCGCCAAGATCTCAGGACGCGGCCTGGGACATACCGGGGGGACACTCGATAAGCTGGAATCCATACCCGGCCTCACGACATCCATATCGCTGGAAGATTTCATAAAACAGGTACAGGATATCGGCGTCGCAGTCGTGGGACAGACACAGGACCTCTGCCCCGCAGACAAAAAGATGTACGCGCTCAGAGACGTTACCGCAACAATCGACAGCATACCGCTTATCGCCGGTTCCATAATGAGCAAGAAAATAGCCGCAGGCTCCGATGCGATACTCCTTGACGTCAAGGTGGGGAGCGGCGCATTTATGAAAGACATCGAATCGGCGCGGGAGCTGGGCCGTGCGATGGTGGAGATCGGGAAGCTCGCCGGGAGGAAAGTCGGCGCGGTGATCTCAAACATGGACCAGCCTCTCGGCAACTATATCGGCAACTCGCTGGAAGTGCTGGAAGCAATCGAGATCCTTAACGGCATGCACAGGGGAAGCCCGTTATCTGAAGTGTCGCTTTTCCTGGCCGGGCACCTCCTGGTCATGGGCGGTGTTGCTGAAAATTACGAAGAGGGCCGCAGGAAAGCTGAAGTGGCGCTCCTTTCAGGCAAGGGTGCAAAAAAGTTCAAAGAGATGATAAAGGCACAGGGCGGAGACCCCGAAGTGGTGGAGGACTCCTCAAGGCTCCCGTGGGCTCCCGTAGTACACGATGTCAATTCGCCTGTCCAGGGCTTCGTTTCCGAGATGGAAGCCGAAACGATCGGAAAGACCACCGCCTTACTGGGCGCGGGCCGGAAGAAAAAAGATGACGTGATAGACCCGTCGGTAGGGCTTATTATCAGGAAGCGCGTCGGCGACATGGTCTATAAAGGCGAAACCATCGTACAGATACACGCCGCCTCACAGGATGATGCCCGGAAAGCCGAAGATATGTACCTTTCCGCAATTAAAATATCGAAGGAGAAACCTGAAAAACAGGATCTGATACTTGACTTCATCTCCTATTGATATGATATGCGGCCTGATAGGACGGCGCATGAAATATTGCCGCATTACCTTTTCAAGCCAGGTAAATTTTTAGTTGTATTAAAACCGGATGCCCCCCGGAAGGAGAACCGATGGCTGAATACGGCAGGCTGACAGAGGAGATTAAAAACGAACTGAAGGAAATCGTAGGGGGAAAAAACTTCCACGAATCTCCCGAGGAGCTTGTGGCCTATGCTTATGATGCGAGCGCATTCCGATTCAAGCCTGATATAATCCTCCGTCCTGTCGAAACCGGCCAGGTCAGCCGCATCATGAAAATAGCGTACAGGGAAAAGATCCCTGTAGTTCCACGCGGTGCGGGCACCGGGCTGACAGGCGGCTCTATCTCGCTTAAAGGCGGGATAATCCTATCGATGACCGCCATGAACAGGATCCTGAGCGTAGAGCCTGCGAACCTTGTAGCGGTAGTCCAGCCCGGGGTGGTAACCGAAGACCTCCACCGGGCGGTATCGAAGCACGGCCTCTTCTATCCTCCCGACCCCGCCAGCCTTAAATCATGCACCATCGGGGGCAATGCCGCCGAAAGCGCCGGAGGCCCCCACTGCCTGAAATACGGCGTTACCAGGGACTACATCCTGGGTCTTGAAGCGGTGCTGGCAGACGGCACGGTATTAAGATCCGGCGCGAAAGTCATGAAAAACGTCGTCGGCTACGACCTTACCCGGCTTCTCGTCGGGAGCGAAGGGACGCTTGCCATAATCACCGAGATCACCGTCAAGCTAATCCCCATGCCGAAATCCACCGTGACGACACTTGCTTACTTCGGCGAAAGTAAATCGGCATCGGAAGCGGTGGCCGCGATAATTTCAAAAGGCTTCCTGCCTTCGACGCTTGAATTCATGGATGAAACCTCTATCCGGGTCGTGGAAAAATTTACCGGGCTCGGCATCCCCTCTGAAGTAAAGGGGATCCTTTTGATCGAAACTGACGGCGACACCGAAGGCGCGGAGAAATCCGCCGCTGAAATAGAAGGCATCCTCAGAGATAAAGGCGCATTCTCTGTCGAAACCGCTGAAGACGAAAAGAAGCGTGATAAACTGTGGCATTCCCGCCGGAGCATCGCCCCGGCCCTGGGACAGGCGGCACAGTTCAAACTTGACGAAGATGTCGTCCTCCCGGTTTCGCTCATTCCGGAAGGCGTATCAAAAATAAAGGAAATATCGGAAAAGCACGGCATACCCGTCGCGATATTCGGCCATGCAGGCGACGGCAACCTCCATGTAAACCTGCTCCTCCAGGGGATGGAGCAAAAACACATGGAAGCCGCCGAAGCGATGCTCAAAGACATCTGCGGCTATATATGCAGCAGGGGCGGCGTCATATCCGGCGAGCACGGGATCGGCTTTTTGAAAATCCCCTACATCTCGATGGGCCTTGACCCGGCGGCGCTTTCCATGATGCGCAGGATCAAAAATATCTTCGACCCCTGTGAAATATTGAACCCCGGAAAAATGTTCCCGCCGGAAATAAAGGCATAAGCGCCGATGAGCAAAAGCGGCGAAAAGAAAGGCGATTACTCAGGGCTGGAGCAGGATCTCCACCGGTGCCTGAAGTGCGGCACTTGCCTTTCCGTCTGCCCGATATACCGTGAAACAAGGCTTGAAACCGAAAGTCCCAGGGGGAAGCTGGCCCTCCTCCAGGCCGCCGCGGAAGGCGATCTCGATGCGGCCCGAAAATTCCGACAACTGATGCTCTTCTGCCTGGGCTGCGGCCGTTGTGCCGCCGCATGCCCCAACTGCGTGGACACGACATCCCTTTTCTACGATGCCCGCGCAGTCCTTTCGGGTTACATGGGGGTGCCGCCCGTCCAGAGGCTCCTCTTCTCGACATTCTTCCCGTCGCATAAGCTCATGAGCGCCGCCGCATTTTTCGGAAACATCGCAGGAAAGATCTCCGCAGGCGGGATCATCGATATGATCTTCGGAGAATCGAAGCCCGCACTGATGGCCGGCTTTTTCAAATCCTACTCCTGGCCGTCTTTCATGGCGTCTTATAAAGAAAAAAAATCCGGGGGCGAAAAAATCGGCTTTTTCGTCGGATGCCTGGACAATTATTTTTACCCGGAGACCGCCCGAAACATCGTCAGACTGCTTGAGGAAATGGGCTATGCGGCGGTTGTTCCGCAGGATCTGTCGTGCTGCGGCGCGCCTTTATTGTCGCTGGGCCTGAAAGACGAAGCAAAGGACCTGGCACGCCGGACGATTGCCGCATTCGAAGACCGGGGAGTAACTAAAATAGTTACCGGCTGCGCCACCTGCGCCGATATAATGAAACATGCGTACCCGCATCTCCTGGGGGAAACAGGCGAGGACTTCGCGGAAAACGTGTACGACCTTGTCGGCTTCCTCACGCATTGCGGCAGGCCTCTTCCCGGGACAGGGAAAATCGAAGGGAAGGTTCTTTTCCATACCCCGTGCCACCTGGGACAGGGTCTGAAACTTGCCGACGAAGCAAAAGATATAATTAAATCCGTCCCCGGCGCAGAATACGTCGAGCCTGAAGATAACGATACCTGCTGCGGGTTCGGCGGGATCTTTTCATTCGATAACCCGGAATTTTCCGCAGAACTGCGGGACAAACGCATAAAATCCATACTTGATGCGGCCCCGGACATGGTGGTAACCGCGTGCCCGGCCTGCCGACGGCAGATAGACACCGGTCTTCGAAAAGCAGGGAGCAGCCTTAAAACCCTCCATTTAGCGGATTTTATTACAAAAAATATTTCCGGAGGATGAAGGAAAAAACTTCACAGATGCGAAAGTAAGTTCTGCCAGCTTTGAATAAAAGGTGAGTTTTAAAATATAAAGCCGGGTGAAAAATTGAATACAACAGTGCAGCCAATAGGGATTTTCGACTCAGGCGTAGGCGGTCTCACAGTCCTGAAGAGGATGCGTGAAGCCCTGCCGCGCGAAAATTATATTTATTTCGCCGACCTTGCCAACGTGCCTTACGGCGACAAGTCCCCCGGGCATATCGTCAAGATAGTCTCCGGGATCCTCGATTTCATGCGGCACAAAAACGTTAAAGCTATCATCATGGCGTGCAATACCTCGTCAGCCCTCGTCCTGCCCGGCCTTTTGGAAAACGGCTACCCCGTCCCGCTTTTCGGCATGATAGAACCTATCGCCGAGGCCGCAAAGAACGGCCTGGGATCAAAGCGGGTGGGGATACTCGCCAACCCCGTAACCGTAAACAGCGGCATCTACCAGAAAATGCTTGCGCCCCTGAATTCAGTTGCGGTGCCGTGCCCCCGCCTTGTTCCTTTCGTTGAAAAAGGAATTTTCGAAGGCGAAGAAGTGGAATCCGCTCTTGCCGAATACCTGGCGCCCGTCGAAGAATTGAACGCCGATACCCTGATACTCGGTTGTACCCACTACCCGTTCCTTGCCCCGGTCATCGAAAAGATGTTGAAGAACGGGACCAGGGTGCTTGATCCGTCGCTTTATACCGTGAAGCAGGTGAAGCAGACACTGCACAAGTTGTGTCTTCTGAGGAAGATGAATAACGGGAACGGCGGAAAAGGCCGCGTAGAATTTTATACCAGCAAATCCCCCGAAAACTTCAAATCCCTCGCAGGCCTGTTCCTGGGCGAGCAGGTGGAGGACGTTAAGGAAGTCAGCGAACTCGCGGCTGTGTGAGGGCAAGGACAATCAAGTAAGGAGGAGACAAAATGGCCAAAAGAAATCCTCCTTGGACAAGAGATGAGCTTATTTTAGCGCTTGATCTCTATTTCAAAGTTAATCCAGCCCATATTTCATCTTCTCATCCTGATGTGATAAGGTTAAGCGAAGTATTAAACGAGTTGCCAATACATAAAGTTCGTCCCGATTCAGAGAAGTTTAGAAATCCGAATAGCGTTTATATGAAGCTGTGCAACTTCCTCCGCCTTGATCCTACCTATCATGGCGCTGGCCTCTCGCGCGGATCTAAGATGGATATTGCGATCTGGGACGAATTTGGAAATGACCCCGAACAATTAAATGCCAGCGTAAAAGAAATACTTGATAAGACAAAATAATCTCCGCCGTAGATCAAGTGCAAAAAGCCTGATTCCGCCGTTTTTCAAGGGACAAATTTCTCAAAAAAGGCTTTGTTGACGCCTGTCAACAAGCCGGGGCCTCCGGCGGCAGTTAAGATCGGCTTAACAAGCCGAAGCTCCCGATTGGAGTTAAGATTTGCTTTTTTCAACCAGCTCGAGGTAATTTTTAGTAGCCTGAATAAGTCTCTTGCTGGAAATTTTATCGGGGCTGAAAATAATCGCCTGGCAGAATTCGACCCGGCGGTCCAGGGAAGGGTCCGCCTTCACAGCGGCGTCAATCTGGGATTGAAAAACCTTCAGGGATTCCTTTTCTTCAGGGCTTACAGCATTTAAGGCTCTGCCGAATTCTTCCATCGCCAGTTTCAATTCGTCCGGCTGTTGTACTCCTTCTCCCATCAGTACCCTCCTCGGCTGAACGTATCAGATATTACCGTAATATTATTCCCATTTTTCGGAATTTTACCTGCTTTATAAAAACAAACAATTTTTTATGATAACAGGCTCACCGCCCAAAGCGGCATAAAAGTCCCGGCGTCATGCTGTTCCGGGGCATAGCCGGGGCTATTTTCCGCCCTGATGGTTCTTCTCCTTCGGTAGAATTGTAATGTCATTCACGTGATGTTCGGCCCTGACGTTGCTGTCGGGGAATTCGACGATAACCGTCTGTTTGGGGACATTCAAATCGACGACCCTCCCGATTTCGTTACCGGGCAGGCGGACTTCGGCGCCGAGGCGGGGGAGCGATTTCATCCCTTCTATGTAATCGTCGTATTCGTACTGGAGACAGCACATCAGGCGCCCGCAGCTACCGGAGATCTTGGCGGGGTTGAGCGTAAGGCTTTGAGTCTTGGCCATCTTGACGCTGACCGGGGCGAATTCTCTCAGGTTGCTGATACAGCACAACTCCCTGCCGCACGGGCCGAGTCCCCCGATCATCTTGGCTTCGTCCCTGACGCCTATCTGGTGAAGCTCTATCCTCTTCCTGAAAACCGATGCCAGGTCCCTGACGAGGGCGCGGAAATCCACCCTGCCTTCAGCCGTGAAATAAAAAATTATCTTGGAGCCGTCCAGCGTATATTCCACATTGACAAGCTTCATCGGGAGGCCGTGCGATTTTATCTTTTCAAGCGCTATCCTGTAAGCGCGAGATGCTTTCAGGCGGTTCTCGTAATACCTGTCCAGATCGTCCGGCGTCGCCTTTCTTTGAACTGTCCTCAGCGAATCCGTTTCCCCTATGGGGACCGACGGCTTGACGACAACGCCCAGCTCCGGGCCTTTCGTCCCTTCAACAACAACGTATTCCCCGGCTTCGAATTTCAATTCGCCGGGGAGGTAAAAGGCAATCCTGCCTGCTCTTCTGCAGGCGGGCGCAACGACTACTGCTTCGATATTATTCATATTTTCACTCATAATTTATCAGGGGTTTTTAACTCCTCCCGTATTTTTAGAAGCGTCCTCAGCGCCAGGATCTTGGGGTTGACAGGCACCAGGACATCCCGGTGTGCTGTCTTCAACGTTTCCAGGACGTTTATTATCTGCCAGCGGGAATATATATTCTTCCTGCTTTCGATAAAGACCTCCATGTCCCGGTTTAAAAGCCAGCCGGTCCCGGTGTTTTCTCTTGAAACGAGCATGTCCCGGAAAATACTCGTAAGCTCGTCTATGATGAATTCCACATTATCCTTATTAATAGCCGATGCAAGATCCGTCGCCCGGAAATCCGACATTGCAGGGAACTCTTCTATCAATTCCGCCCATGCTTCCCGGAGTTCAAGCATTTCGGGATGTTCTGCGAACATACCGGCTCTCTGCGGCAGGCCGCGCGAAAGCTTGACCAACTGATCAACCCCGTCAGGCGCAATGTCTGCAAACCTTGAAAGATACCGCCTCATCTCATCATCGCCCAGCGGGTGGAACCTGAACTTCGTTACGCGCGAAAGGATCGTCGGCGGGATATTCCGCAATCCAGACGCTACAAGGATTATGAGGACTTTCACCGGCGGCTCTTCCAGCAGCTTTAAAAAGCAGTTGGCGGAAAAATCGTTCATCGTCTGGGCGTCCCTCAAAATATATACCTTGACCCTGCCTTCCAGGGGCGAGAGCGTGGCGTCTTTCTGGATAGCGCGGACCTGCTCTATGGTGATCTCTTTTTTTTCCGGCTCTATAACCGAAACGTCGGTGAACGAGATCGGCTTCAGGACGCCGTCCTGATAAACAGGGTAAACGATCCTTCTGCAAGCAATACAACGGCCGCATGGTTCTTCTCCCGGCTTATTATCGACGCAGTTGAGCATCTTTGCAAGCCATACGGCGCATGAAGTTTTGCCTATGCCCGGCATCCCCCAGAAAAGCAATGAAGGCGGAAGCCTGTTCGATGCTGTAAGCGACTTCAGCCTTTCGCGGATATCTTCATGGCCGATCAGGGCCGTTTCCGTCACGCTCTCCCGACCGGCCGGGGGAAATTCTGATAAATTCATCGAATACACCGGTAAAAAAAATTGGAATTACAGGTTGATTTTTTGAGGTCTGCCGTAAGCTCTCAGGTGTGGCCTGATAAGGTCGAGTATCCTCTGGTGAACTTCGTCCGGGTCCCCGGCGGCTTCAACTGTCTTGATCCTGGCGGGGTCGTCGGTGGCAAGCTGGAGATAGCCTTCCCGCACGTTGCGGAAGAATTCCACCGTTTCCTGCTCTATCCTGTCCAAGTCCTGGGAAGTTTGCTCAAGCCTTCCCCTCAGCCTCTCGAATGCAAGCACGGGGTCGATATCCAGGAGGACAGTCAAGTTGGGCCAAACTCCCCATGTCGCAACCTGGTTCAATTCGCGGATGAGATCCATCGGGACTTTCCTGCCGAACCCCTGGTAGGCAACGGTTGCATCGGCGAACCTGTCGGAAATAATGATCATGCCTTCTTCCAGAGACGGGCGTATCACCTGGTTTACATGCTGGTACCTGGCGGCTGAAAACAGGAGCGTTTCGGTAATAGGGAGCATGTCCTTGTGTTTCGTATCCGCAAGGATTTTCCTGACCGCCTCCCCTACCGGGGTCCCGCCCGGCTCCCGGGTGAACATCGCGGGATAGCCCTGGCCGATCAGGTAGTTGTACAGCATATCGGATTGGGTAGTCTTGCCGCAGCCCTCGATGCCTTCGAATGTTATAAAAATGCCTGCCTGCGATGTTGCCATTATGATCCCTCCCGTAAAACCTGTTTCACATTATATCACGGAAGGCGTAATAATGAAAGTATTCATCGGCTCTCCACGCCTTCTGCGGCTCGAACCAATACCGGCGCGCAGACCTTACACCGGCCTTTTACGAAAAAGGGCGATTAAAATTTCAGATTATGTCAGCTCATCCAGTTGCATTTTGCTTCAGCGTTCCATTTAACGGTCGTCTTTTTGGGCTTTGTCCAGAATTCGACCGAGCTTTTGCCGGTTATATCTCCGACGCCGAACTTGGACTCATTCCATCCGCCGAACGAGAAAGGCTCCCTGGGGACAGGCACCCCTATATTTACGCCGATCATCCCTGCGCTTGCTCTTTTATATACCTCGCGGGCGATAAGGCCGCTCTGGGTGAAGACGGAGGCGGCATTGCCGTAATTCGACGCATTCTCTATGGCTATCGCTTCATCCAGATTCTTTGCCCGGATTATGGATATCACAGGCCCGAAAATCTCCTCGGTTGCCGCTTTCATATCGGGAGTAACATGGTCTATTACTGTAGCGCCTACATAGTACCCGTTTTCCTTCCCCGGTACGACTGCGCCTCTTCCGTCAACAAGGATTTTCGCCCCGGCTTTCTCCGCGCCGGTTATATAGCTTTCGATCCTTTCTTTTGCTTCCCGTGTAATTACCGCTCCGAGGTTTTTGCCGGGCACGATTTTTTCAGCTTCGGCGACGAGCTTTTTAATAATATGATCCACATCGCCGACTGCGATCATGACTGCGGCGGCCATACAACGTTGTCCGGCACAGCCCGACATGGAGGCGGCGACATTGCTTCCGGTCATATCCGGGTTTGCATCCGGGGTTACGATGAGATAATTTTTCGCCCCCCCCAAGCACAGCGCTCTTTTCAAGTTCGAGGTGGCCCTTACATAAACTATCTTTGCTACTTTTGTCGAGCCGACGAAAGAGACGGCTTCTATCCCAGGGTGGTCGCAGATCCCCTCTACTATTTCTCTTGAGCCGTGGATTATATTGAAGACGCCGTCGGGAAGCCCGGCCTGTTTCAGAAGAGCGGCTATTTTCATGGAGCTTACGGGCACAAGCTCCGAAGGCTTAAGTATCATGCAGTTTCCCAGGGCGACGGCGTTCGGCATCGTCCAGTGGGGCACCATGACGGGAAAATTGAACGGGGCTATTGAAGCAACGACCCCCAGCGGGTATTTATCGATCCTGCATTCCACCCCGGAGCTTACTTCGAGTATCTCTCCCGCAATAATCTGGGGGAGCGAACATGCAAATTCAACAACCTCTATGGCCTTCTGGACGGAAGCGATTGATTCGCCAATCGTCTTGCCGCATTCTTCCGATGCTGTCTTTGCAAGGTCTTCGAGGTTCTCCTCCAGGAGGGCTTTGTACCTGTAAAATACCTGGACTCTTTCTTTTATGGGGACTGCCGCCCATCCGGGGAAAGCCTCCCGTGCTTTCTTTACGGCGGAATCCAGTTCGTCGTAAGTCGAGAGGGGAGATTTTGCGATAATGGAGCCGTCAACGGGGGAGTAAACATCGATGAAATCCCCCCGGTGCTCCGCATATTTTCCGTCGATGTAGTTTGTCAGTACGCCGTGCTTCAATTCTTGCATCATTTGCTTCATGTCTCCTTCTTCATGTTGTACTTGAATATATTTTTCCGTCCCGTAAAGGGTTTTTAATACAACCCTCCGGAACAGGCGCGTTGTGCCGCCAATTTTGCGAGACCTTTTCTCTGCGGGAGACGGAATCCCTATCGGACTGAAAGAAATTTAAAATTTTATTCTCCGGCGAAGATGAGCGAAGATGTTGAAATCGGGGCCTTCCCCGGCGGGGTTTTGTTTTTCTGCAGGGTTAGGTGAATTGGGGAAGAATTATTAGGAGGGAAAAAGGGGGGCATTCCAGAAGCAAGGCTGGCCCTAAAAGGTGACTGATAATCTCATGACTCCACCAAAGGTTTATATCGATACAACCGTCTTTAAATCTTCCGCTACGCAATTACCAAGACTACTCCCGAGAGAAAAAACCATTAATTGGGGTGGAAAATATCAAAAAATAATTGTATATACCTTTTCCTACATCAATCCGAATGACGCTATTGCCAATAATAACTTAAAGAATGAGATTAGTTTATTAACGACATTGGCGGAAGCAGGGAAACACGGTGAAGTTAAATATGTAGTTCAAGATGAGACGATTTTCGAATGCTGGGGACTTCCCAAGATGGATAGTAGGACTGGTATCTTCTACGGTACGCCTATCGAACATGTTGAGGCACCAATAGAATATAGCCGCGTTCTGAATGGGCCTATTGGCGATGCGAAGTGTCTGCAATTCAGTTTCTTGTCCTCCATTAAAAATAGCCGTTTTCTCAAACTTCAAAAAATGACTGGCGCATATCAAGGACCTGGAAAATTGAATAGAAATCAACTACTTGATGCATTTCACATATGGTGCGCCGAACACAATAAGTGCGACTTTTTTTTAACACTTGATTTAAAGTTAGTGAATATGCTTAGGGGAAAGAAACCTTATCCATTGGTTGAGGTTGTAAAACCTTCTGAACTCATAAACAAAATAGGTATCAGCACTTAAATCATTCCTTCAATCCCCGTTCCGATTTCCTTCCCGCATAATCCGATCCAATCCCAACCCGGCATCAATTGGATAAACATATGCCGAAAAGGTATCTCCTGACAGGGGCGTCTTGATTCAAGCCGAATGCCAGACCGGCATCAAAACAGAGGTTCTCTCTCAGGTAATACGAGACTTTTATCGTCGTCTGTAACGGCGAACCGTAATAATCGAGATTCGGGCTTTTTGACCCGTAAAATTCCAGGCTGTAAGACAAACGCTCCGAAGCATCGTAATCCATTTTGTATTTGTAATAAGGGGTCGATGCGCGGGGTACTCCGGGGAGTCTGCCCCATAAGTTATATCCGTAATTCAAGTGATGCTTCCACTTGTTTTCAAGATAACTCAGGGCCAGGTGGAAAGAATAATCCGTTGTGCCGGTGCCCAGCGCCTTGTCCACATTTCCCGTCTGAGGTTTGACGCCGAAGATCGCTGATGCCAGCAGATGGTTTTCTTCAGGCGGGGTACATAAATACTTGATACCGAATTGAACATCTTCCGGGCCGGAGTATCCGCCGCTGTTTTTCAGTTGAAAGTTGTATGGGAGTTGAACTCCGAAATCCATCCGCTTCAATATGCCGTATTTGAAAGCAATCAAGCCGCTTGATGCTTTGGTGCCGTCCCCCAGTTCATCGGATTCGAAGTTCATGAAAGTCTCGCTATGACGATAGGGCACTGTAAATACTTCATCGGTGGTATCAACCCCGGAGTTCGGATAAAACGAATCGGCAAAAGCCGGGCCTGACCCGGAAAATATCAGCATGAAAAAAAACGCCAGGAAAAAAGCCTGAAGATTATTGCTGAACGATTTGCTACAAATCATATAATAGATTTTACCATAACCGGAAAGCCGGAACAAACAAGCCGCAGCACTAATTTTTTGGAACCTCTAAACCTCTGTGTCCTCTGCGCTAAAGCTCTGCATCCTCTGACCGGTGCCCGCACAACCCTTCGCAGGGAAGCTAATGGTTCGGTCCCAGCCCGCTTGTGCTTCTATAATAAGGCTCGTCTTCACCATAATCCAGCAAGGCATGATAATGCCCTTTACAACATATCGTGAATACCGTCATCTGGCCGTTAACTTCATATCCTGCGGTATAGGTATCGGTGGCTGCTTCAGGGCACGCGGGTATTATTTTCAAATAATCGGGCTTCAAATCATCCAGAGATTCCGGGAAACTGTTGTTTTCAGTGGAATATATTTGTAATGCGGTAGCTATATTTTTCAGGTTGCTGATACATGCGGTGTACCTGCTTTTGGAATAAGCTCTCCAGAAATGGGGGAACATAATCGCGATAAGCAGGGCCATGACGGCGATAACAGTCATTATTTCAATGAGGGTAAAGCCTGAAATCTTTTTCTTCATGATCTGTTCCTCAGTTCCCCCGGCCCAATGGAATTCCTTGCCTCTCAATAACAATTATACCCAAAATTCACTGATTCAGGCCATTTTCAGGATTCAGGATTCAATTTTTTTCTTCAGTGAGGAAAGCATCATTTTACAATTTTCTTCGAGCTTTTTTTTCAATGTCGGGCCCATGACTTCTTCAATGGCAGGAACGCCGAAGTCATAATCGACATTCAGAGTTACCCTGGTGCCGCCCTCAAAAGGCTCGAATTTCCATTTCCCCTCGAATTTTTCAAGGTCTCCCTCGAGCAATTTATAATCGATAATGAAATTTACATCGTCGAAGATCTCTTTTTCCTTCCAGGTTATCGCAGTTCCCTCAACTTCCGTGACCCAGTTCGTTACCGTATAATTTTTGCATTTTTCAATTAAGGAAACTTCTTTTACATCAGGCATATAATTCGGGAAATCTTCCATTTTTTTTGCAAGGTTATATACTTTTTCAGGTATCTCTTTTATTGCAATCGAGCTTTCTACAAAGGGCATGTCATCACTCCATCGATTTTTGCTGAAAAGTTCGGGCTTTCACGGCTGAAATCCTGCCGGTGAAGCAGAGGATTTATTTTCCCGTGATAGAATGAATCCTCATGGAACCGAAAATTCAAAGCTTTCTTTTTTGCGATTCGATAGTACCGCTTCCCCAGAATAAGATAGCCGCTTACGGAATTTTTACGGAAATCAGGCCGCCTTCGTTCCCGGTTACGATACCCCATTTCAGCATCCTTATATCGTGGAACAGGGGGGACGGCTTCCACAGGTTCCTGGTGAAAATGTTGAACCCCAAAAAATCACTGATAATGCTCAGCTCACCGGAGACTTTCTTCACCCTGCCGAATGTCGAAACGACGGCACATATCGAAATCAAGTTCAACCAGATCCATTTTCCGGAACCCGGCAATTACGTATTTCAGGTTATCCTGAACGATGAAGAAAAAGAAAGCATCCTGCTGAGGCTGGCCGACGGCGGATCAAAATAAGCATCCACCGTTGAGGCCGTCTGAAAAAGTCCCTGCAAAATATCATTTACTTCCTTGATAGCTTCATACGCCACATGTCATTCCCCTCTTGGGAGGGGATTAAGGGGTGGGTTAGTTATATTATAAATATTCGCATAATACACCCACCCCGCCTTTCGACTGCGCTCAAGGCACCCCAGAGGAGGGGAATTTCTTTTTTTCGGACTTTTTAGACAGTCTCCGTTGTAAAGATTTGCTTTGACCTTTGATCCTATAAAGATTTGATGCCGGGGGCGCCTCCGATTCAGCTTACAACGGCTTCGTCCAGGGAGTGGGGACACTTACAGGTTCTTTTTTTACCAATCAGGGGGATAACTGTCTTGATAAGTTTTTTCATGTTATCGACGCCTTTCCCGAAAGCGCGTATCACTTCTGCAGCGCTTACAGGCTGGACTCCCTCGGCGCCTATGAGGCCTGCATCATAATCGGTTATCAGCGAAATATTCATGTAGCAGAGGGCAAGCTCCGCGGCCAGGATGCATTCGGGATAAGCGGTCATATTGACCACGTCCCAGCCCATACTGGTAAACCAGCGGCTTTCGGCCTTGCTTGAAAACCTGGGCCCCTGGATAATCACGGCGGTTCCTCCCCGGTGTATTTGGAGGTCCATCTCTTTTGCCCTGTCGTAAGTTAACTGCATCATGTGGCTGCAGAACATATCGGCGGAACTGACATGGACTGCACGGGGACCGTCGTAGTAAGTGTCTTTGCGTCCGCGGGTACGATCAACGAACTGGTCGCAAATAACCAGGTCGCCGATCTTATAACGGGACTGGAGTGCCCCGACGGCGCACGGGGCGATGATCCGTTTCACCCCGAGCGAATTGAGCGCCCATATATTGGCCCTGTAATTTATCATGTGGGGCGGTAAGGTGTGAAGCTTTCCATGCCTGGGTAAAAACGCCACTTTCCTGCCTTCGATTTCGCCCGTCGCAACAAGGTCGCTTGGCGCCCCATAAGGGGTCTCAACTTTCATTTCTTTCATGTTTTCAAGGAACGAGTAAAATCCCGATCCGCCTATTATCCCTATTTCCGCTATATTTTCCATTTTCAAACCTCCTGAAAATAATGCCGTTCAAATTTAATACAACTGAAATTTACTATAACTGTTTTTTTTCCTGCAACAACAAAAAAAGCCGGTCAAAAAATAGACCGGCGGAAGTATCGAGTTGACGGAGGGGCTTCAGGACTCCTGATCGTCGCCTTCTTCTTTTTCTTCTTCGAAATCTTCCATGGTGAATTCGGGTAGAATAGGCTCTTCCGGCATGGTCCCGGTCAATTTTCCGATGTCTTTAGCGAAGTCGCCCGGCTTCATATTTTCCACGAACTGGCGGAATTTCTTGAGTTCCGTATCTTCGGGAGCGTCCTTATCGATAACCGTTTCTTCCAGGATAATTTTTTCGGATACAAAAATAGGCGCATCTGTCCTGAGCGCAAGCGCGATGCTGTCGCTGGGCCTTGCATCCACTTCCACCGTCTTGCCGTCGTCTTCGAGAATCACCTTGGCATAAAAAGTATTGTCTTTTATGTCATGGATTATTATCCTGAGAACCCTGGCGTTCAGTGAATTTATAATGCCTTTCATGAGGTCATGCGATAGGGGTCTGGGCACTTTTGTGCCTTCCAGGGCAAGCGCTATGGCCGTCGCCTCAAACGGGCCTATTAAAATCGGAAGGTATCTTTTGCCTTCCATATCTTTCAGGATCACAACAGGGTCGTGAGTCAGCAAATCTATCCCCAGCTTATCTACTGTCATTCGTCTCAAATCCAACACCCCTCATTTAACTGTAAAACTCTAATCATTATATCAACTGCAAAAAATGTTGTCCAGCACGAGTATAAGTCCGTAACACAACTCTCTGCGGTTAATATTTTTTCAAGGAGGAACCCGGCTGTTTTATTCAAACGGCTATGCCGTCCTATTCGAAAACGGCCTGGTATAGCGATTTGTGATATGTTATCCGCATCATGATATAAGCCGCAAGGCCCATCAAGCCGTCGAATATGCCGATTAAAATTATGATGATGTCTTTTGCCACGAAGATGCCGCTTATCACCAGGAAAGTTACGGCGATGGTCTTGGCGATGATAAGGAAGGCCAGGCATCTCAGGTTGACAGTTTTTCCCGGAAGCGCCAGGAGGTAGCCCATTGCGAGGACCACGTGGAATATCCCGCTCTGGTTTGGGAAGAAAAGCATTTCGGGGCAGGGTATGCCGAACGCCGTCAATAACTGCCTGGGTATGAAAAGCAGCATGAAGCCGATACAGAAGCTGTGTATTGCGATTAAAATTACCAGGAGGCGTAAAAGTTTTTCTTTCGTTTGTTGCATCGAAGCCGTACCCTTTCCTGAGATTTTCGGGAGAATTCGGCTTCGATGTGCCTTTACCTTTTAAAAGGCGGTAAGGAGGAAAAACATCCCGGCCGTCAGCGCCGCCATGACCAGGAACGTGCAGATCCTGGGGATGACGGCTGTCCGCCTGTCGCGAAGCAGTATATAAACGGTGCCGAGTACACCCAGGGCAAGCAGGGCCGCCTGGATTATAAAAACAAAGTTGAGGCTGACGAGGGGAATAGTCTTGCCGACCGCTCCCAGCAGGTTGAGGTCCACGTTCACCGACCATCCCCCGGCTGGGATGTGGAGCATGTGAAAAGCAAGGTTTGAGGCAAGGGCGAACGGGATCAGGGAAAGGCCCAGCCTCGTGAAGGTCAGTGAGCTTTCCTCATCACCTGAGAGGCGGGACATCAGCCTGAAGATCCCTATGCCTGCCGCGACCACGGCGACGGTTACGAGAATGAAATTAAATC
Organism: Chloroflexota bacterium; assembly: GCA_023475345.1. Lineage (GTDB taxonomy): Bacteria > Vulcanimicrobiota > JAMCWD01 > JAMCWD01 > JAMCWD01 > JAMCWD01. The sequence goes on from JAMCWD010000040.1 coordinate 77,102, forward strand.
CCGGCACGGGAGTCGGGAAAGAGAAAGCACCGATGCCGAGTTTTTCCAGCAGGATCAGAAGAGGCGGGACTAAAGCCAGCGCTATGCTGAATGCGGCGGCGCCCGTCATGGGAGAGCGGTATTCGAAGATCTCCTCGCCCGGCGGTCTCAGGTTAAGCTGGACGGAATTGTTGCCGCACGAGCGGATACATGCCCCGCAGACCTGGCAGGTGAAATTGTCTTCGAGGAACATAGCGTGATGGAAGACCGGGCACCCGGCGACGCCCGCTCTGCCCTTGAAACATTCATGCCCACGGCAATTTTTAGCACAAACCTCCGGGTTGGCCCGCATTTCCAGGATGCCGCCCGATGCAAATACCCCCAGCATGCCCCCCAGCGGGCAGACGTACCTGCACCATGTGTTTCGCGAATACAACAGGGCGAATATCGAATACCCGGCAAGGATCGACAAAAGCAGAATGAAAGTTCCCGTTATACTGTTCTGCATCCCCGTCAGTTCTTCGGCCCATACGATTACGAGATAGCCCCCGAGCGGGATGTACATATCGAATTTCCTCATCCAGTCCGACGGGTTCCTCCGCCGGACGCCGATTTTCCTGAACAGGCCGCCCATCGTATTAATAGGGCAAATCCCACACCAGAAGCGGGCCAGGAGGAACGCGGCGATAATAAGCGCGGGCCACCATACGCCCCAGATCATGCCGAGCGAAAAGCGCCCGGCCGGGCTTCCCGGCATGGCGATGCCCGTCAGCAAAAGGGCCAGCAGCCCGAGGAAGAAGACGACGGTCAGGCTTCGCAGGATGTTTATCCCGGCGGGCTTTTCCCAGAAGACCCGGAACATGTCGAAGCTCAAAAGGTTAAGCCGCCCTTTCCTGGAAACCGGCGTCATGCCGAAGAAGAGGCACTCCGGCTCTATGACGTCCCCATCGCAGAGGATCAGCGCTCTTTCCAGCACGGTGTTGAGTTCCCGCAGGTTGTCAACATATTTGTGCGAGAGGAGGACGTTCAGGGCGTCCCGCGATATTTCGGGCCTGGGGACGTTGTGTTTTTTCGAAAGCTTATCTAGGCTCGAGTTTATGATGTCGGGGAGTTCCCGTCCTCTTTTTGACAGGGACGGGACTTCGACCGATACCTCCACCAACTCCAGCAGGTCGCCGGAGAATTCGCCTGCTTTCGCCATCTCGTCGAGGTCTTTGCCGCTGACCAGTATCAGCGATGCCGGCAGGGGCGGACTTTGACCGTTTTTAAATCTTTTTGCAAGCTCGTCCTGGATGGAAAGCGGAAGTCTCTCGGGGTGCTTTACGACAAGTGTCCCGTTTTCCGCAAGGTCGAGGTAGCCGAACCGGTTTTTTCCATCCCCGTCCCCGAAAAGGATGTTTCCGATCCTATCCGGGTCGTCTCCCGATGCGGTGAAAACAAGGAAATGCTTTTGAGAATGAGGGGAATTCCTGTGAACCGTCCTGGCAAGGGCCGCCTTGCCGAGACCCCGCTCGCCCGTTATCAGGCAGCATTTATGGGCAGACGCCTTCTTTATAAAATCGGCTGCCGCTTCCATTACACGGCTTTTACCGGGATCGAACTCGTCCATGCCGGAGCTTTCTTCGAGGAAACGGGAAAGGACTGCTTTCTTCTCCTCGGAGTGCCTGACGCTTATGTCGGTGCTTGCAAGCCGTTGTGATAATATCTCGATGAAATGCCGGGACAGGGGCGGGTATCTTTCAAGGATTTCAAGAAGGGTTTTCTTGGGCAGTTGGACCAGCATCACTTCGCCTTCTGCCCTTACGGTCGCAGTGATGGGGTTGCCGGTGAGGAGGGATATCTCTCCGAATGTTTCGCCCCGTCCCAGGTGGGCAAGCGTTACAGGGCCGAAGTCCCCCGGCATCTCCACCTTTACCCTGCCGGAGGCTATGAAAAATAGAGATTTTCCGACATCCCCGTGGCGCAGGATTTCGGAGCCGTCATGATATGTTTGTTCTTCGAAGCCGGATTCGAAATCCGCCAGCAATTCATCCGGCAGCATGGAAAAGATCCCCATGTCCCTGATCGTCTCAATAGCAAGCTTCAAGCGCCCTCTTCCCCCCCTCGGAAAGGCCGCAATCATACGGCTGTATAATCCCGGCGATAATATTTTCCGGGAGCGACTTTGCTTTATAAAGGATAAGATATAAAAGCAAAATTGTCAATTTAGAAAAAGTTGAAGTAATATCATCCCCGCGCAGGCAGAGATCCATTGCAGAGATGTGAACTTTAGCCGTAACGAACCGAAAAGTCAGCAATTCCCCCTTAAATAAAGGGGGTGGCCCGCAGGGCCGGGGGATGTCGAGCAGGCACAATCTCCCACAATAAACAGAACTTCGGCATGGATACAGGCAGACTTATCCGCTAAATTTTTTTCTTGCAGAATTATTTAAATTTGTTATAATTAAGAATATTTCACCGGTTTTATAAATGGAGGAGATTGTGCGTATTGATCCGATTAAAAGCGATAGCTTGATAATCCCGGCTCACGGCAAGGAAACCGCTCCCGGAAAATTTGCCGAACCGGCTTCACCTCCTGCCGCAGGAGACAGCGTTCACCTTTCCAAACAGCCCGGCAAATCACCTGAAACTTCGAAAGCCACCCAGCCCCCGAAGAAAGAAACCGCCCCTGTCCCGCTTAAAGCGAAACAAGCGGAAGTACAAACAGTTCCTACTTTTATCACCGAGATTTCGGAATCTAAAAGTGACAGCCCGAAAAGCAAATCCCCCCTTACTTTTGAAGTCATTAAAGCTAAAGAAAAGCCTTTCTCAGATATTAAAAAAGAATTGAAGAATTCGAAATCCGGGCGTTCTCGTGATGATTCCGGATATATCGCCAAACGTGATGAATTCTATAAGGATATTTTCGCCGATCCGGAACTGATGAACCGAAGCGAAACTTTGATCCATCAATGGGCTGAGGGCGGAAAAGGCTATAAAAACCTGGATGTCATCAAGGACGCTTATACCCGTGTGCTGCTGGAAGGGAAAAAACCTCAAACCGATACTGAAAAGACCGTTTTTGACATGCTGGCCACCCGCCGGGAACGCTGGAACCGCCTGGCGGAGAAACTGGACATCAAGCCCCCGGACAGCTTTCATGTTTACCGGGGGGTCAAGGGCGAATATGCCGTTGATGCGGTGGTAAAAGCCTGGAGCGACGACTCCGGCAAATATATGAACATCCCCAATAAGGAGCTTTCCTCCTGGTCGCTGGATCATGAAGTGGCGAAGGATTTTGCTTCCTCCGGCCCGAAGCCCAGCGTGGTCTATGAAACGGATATCCCCTTTTCCCGCACTTTGATGGACAAATATGTGGACGACAATCACTTCATCAAAGGTTATTATTCTGAAGAAGAAGTTGTAGTTGCGGCGTCTCCCGACAGCATCCGTGTTCCCAAGGAGCTTGCCACCGTTAAATTCGAGGACAAGATTTATACCTATGAGGAGCGGGCCGAACTCATCAAAGCATGGAACCAGAGACCTACCGGCTTTTTCCACAAAATTGCCCAGGCTATTTCCTATAAATATCATGATGCTTTCGGCGGCTGATAGAACCGGGCGACGGGTTCCGAGAGCCGGGGATTAAAGGCAATAAGTCCTTGATTCCGGCGCTCGACCCTGTTTTAAAAGGAGCGCAAAAGGGTGAACGATTCAGACAAAAATTCAATGATTGAGCAGTTAAGGCAGGAGGAGCAGCGCCTGGCCGAAGAAGCCCGCACGGACTCCTTTCAGGTGCCGCCCGGCACTCCCCGGTTCGGCGCTTTTGCCGAAGATGATCCGGAAACTCATCGGCGTTACGCCGAGCAGCCCGAAGAAGAATCGCCCGACAGCTAAGGACGGATTATTGCTGAATTTTTTTAGGGGGGGTAAACCGGAGTCAGGCCTTGATTCTTGGACTTGTAGTGAGGAGGGAGGAGCAATTCAAGATCAAAGCCGTGACCCCACAAATGAAGAATTTGTTTTTATTGAACGGTACTGAAATATCCTTAAACAGCAGGATAATAATATAACATATTTGAATGTATTAGTTAATTTTTATAATCAAGCGGGGGGAGTAAATATGAAATATGTGTTTATTATCGGAATTTCAATTGTCGTCTTAATCGTAATATTTTTGTCACTAAGATTCTTATATAGAGCATATAAAATACTTTCATTGGGAACAAAGGCAACTGTTTTTACAAAGTACGGTTTCAAGAATTACAATTTTGTAGATATTACCAATCTTGCGATGGATGTATCGAAAAAAGGGAAGAAATATGAAATTCCTACAGAAGCAGGCTGTGCTTATTACCGGATGAACATTTCCGATAAAATCGATTTCTGGGCAGTCATGACTCCCGAAAATAAAATAGGTTGTATAGCGGCTTATTTCATTGGGAGCAACAGAAACAAAGTAAAACTTGAAAGCATAATTCCCAACGATGTCTGTAAATATGAAGGTTATTTTTATGCATGGGCCGGAGCAAAGGAAGATGACCCTGAATATGATGGTGATTGTCCTTTTGTTTTCGAATGTCCCGGGTTTCTGCTTCACAAATCGGAAAAGATTCCTGATATCAGGGAAGTATCGATATCGGTTCCTGCCGATAAAGTAATGCTGTATGCAGATGAGAAAAATTTCGATGAAGAGAGTAAGAAAATTAAAATGCCTATCAGTCCTCAATCTTTTTTTCCGACAGGAACGATGAACCAGCGGGATGAAAAAAGAGAAAAACCCGTGCCGGATGCATTTTTTGCAGGGATTGTCAAAAATCATAAATTGATAGAAAATTCCCTGACGGGGGAGAAATTTTATTGTTTAACGGTAGAAACATATGGTATGACGGTGGATGTTTTCATACCGGAGGGCGAACTGGAGAAAACACCTTCGGTGGGCAATATAGCCCTGGTATTTACAAGTGAAATCACAGGCTATTTTCTTGATGAAGAATCTGAGGATAAAAGCGGACATGCAGAATGAAGAATTCTACGGAGTATAAAAGCATATAGGGAGTTTAAAGGGAGGGAGCCGGATTCAAAAATCAAGATTCTATGTCGAGGATTATGTGATCAGAACAAATTATTATAAGGGGGATCACTTCGATGGGATTTTTATCTGGAATATTCGGAAAGAAATCTGTATTGACCGAGGAAGAGCTAAATACAAAGGCTGAAGAACTTCTGGGGAAAATAGAACAGGAAGCAGGCATTAATTGTAAAGCCGCCATGAAATCCATTGAAAAAAGGGGAGAGGAACTTGAGCCGCTCCTTGACTTTGGGGGCAAGTACCACCAGCGTTTCTGCGAAACGGTTCTCCAGACCATATCCGGGGCAAGGCAGGAAAAGAAAATTTTAGCCGCTGAGATCAAATACAACAGGCTTCCCTCGGTTAAAGTCCTGCCTTCAAATGAATTCGCCGATTTTGCCGGCCTGCTCGATGCCGTAAAGAATACAGATGCAGATGTGATTTATATCCGCGACATGGAAATGTGGAATGATTACGGCGGGACCGATGTTGTCGCCGATATGGAAATGCTTTATATCCTCGCTGTTGACCCGATGATACAATTCATTTTTCATGCCCCCTGCCGGTATATGCTCCGCAAAAATTTCCTGATTGCCGAAACTGCCGACATAAAGAAAGATGCAAAAATAAAGGAAGCCCTCGAAGACATATTCATGCTGATCGAGGAGGGGCACGGAAGCGAGAGGGTCAAGCAGATGGACGGCGTTTATTCATTTGGATTTGATCTGTATAAATGAGGGCAAACTCAGGTCTTGCTCGTTGTAAATGGCATGAAGCGATGGAGCCGGATTCAAAAACTAAGCGCCGAGGTTGAGGGCTTTTTCAAAATTTCTATGTGAAGGCACCTGTATCAACCTAATTGCAGGCTGAAGTTTGGAAGTTTGCCTGTTCGACATCCCCCTTGAATTACAGAAAAAAGTGAGTCTCGACATACCCGCGAAGGCGGGTATCCACTTTTGGAGCAGCATGTAGGAACCTGCAGAGCAAATCGAAACAGGAGCCAACTCGACATCCCCCGGCCTGTGGGCCACCCCCTTTGACAAGGGGGAATTGGTTTTTCTACTTCATTTCGTTCAGGCTAAGTTCAAAGGCTTGCTATTACACTGGATGCCAGCCTTCGCTGGCATGACGGTTTTGCTGTTCCGTTTTGTTCGAGGCTGAAGTTCAAAAGGGATTTCGTTTTCGGATTAAGCGGTTTAAGTTTCACACTGTACAATTAAGAAAAAGTTGACGGAATGTCATTCCTGCGAAGGCAGGAATCCATTGTAGAGTTGCAGGAACAATTCGATTAACGACCTGCCTCAAAAGTTCACGGTCTTATAATCATAATTTTTTAGACTTTTCGAGTTGATATAGTACGTAAAGAGGGTTTTTTTGCAAATTTTCTTTTTTAGACAAACTGTTTGAGATTGGTTTAAACGCCTGAGCTAATAAGACAGCTATCCCCAAGAAAAAAAATTCCCAGTTAAATCGTCCAGATATAAATAAACTAGCCCCAGCTAAACTAGCTCCAGCTATTTGATTAATTTTATTTCCTAGAGTGTTTGATGCTATATTTCGAATTGTCTCCTTAGTTATCGAATCCATATCTTCTTCATATTTACGATACTCTGATACTAATTTGTCATTGAACTCCTTGATCTTAGAATATAAATCCTCTAAAGAGCGAACTTCTGGAATTGAGCGCCAGAGATCTCGTAACAAATTTCTAAATCCAGTCAAATAACCTTTTTCACGGATTCTTAGAACATCGTTTAGAGAGATGCCATTAAGAAACAGGAACTCCAAATTCTGTATTCCATAACAGATGTTCTGAAGTTCCTTTATAAATGATTTTTCAAGGTATTCTGTATCAGAGTATCGTAAATATGAAGAGGAAATGTTGTCATCTGAGAATATAATTGATCCAGTAGCAGAACCAATATCTCGTGCTTCCACTAAATTACATATTTTATTGTCAAAAAGAACATATTCAGAATAATCATCTGTCACTGAATCATCATCCATGATTTCCTTGTAAATATAGCGAATTGGATTTTGACGTTTTACATCTTCATAAAAATCATCCAAGAATTCATCTGACCAATCGGGTACATTATTGAAAGTGTTAATAAAAGTTTTTTTGTTAAGTGCTAATGCGGAATTAGTCATAATCTTTAATAAGAAATCTTTCTCGTTTTTCATGATTAAATCATCGAGTTTTTCTCCATATTCGCTTAGCATTCTATTTCCATATGAGAAATAAGCCTTAGGATTTAAAGAACTTTGAGCAGGGAATACTGAAATTATATCTTTTTCAACCCAATCCTTTAATGAACAAATATAAATTGAATCTCTGACAATTTGCGGAATCCAACCTTTTGGATTCCGATAAGGCCCCTCTGGACCTTTCGCATCAGCATGGAGAGCTAAAGGATCTAACAATAGTATTTTCTCAAAAAACAGGCTTTGCCTGCAGATCACATTGGCCAAATTATTAACATTATAACTTCCCCAATAAAATCCTCTGAGTTCATTATATTGGGGTTTGGGCCATAAATTCTTCGTTAATCTTGGAGGCCAAATTTCTTCTTGTATTAATGAAAGATATTTTAAAACATCTTTTTCGTTAATGCCTTTTCTTGGTACTAGCTCATTATTTATACCAAAAATGTCTTTGGCAATTTCTATTTCCTTAAGAAATCTTTTCTTGAAATTTATCTCCATTTATTCCCTCTACTTATTAATAATAAGCATAAGATTTTATTATGTCAACAATCATTTTTCATAACATAAAAAAATATTCTGCTTCGCAGGTAAGCCTTAAATCGTGAACCTTCACACAAAATTATCCCTCCAAATCCCCCCATATAAAACCTTTACAACAATATGCCCTTGAGGTATAATATGCGAACGGCCCGCGCCTTTAAGACGCGGGTTGATCACGCACGCTTTCGGATTCTTCCCCGGGTGCCCCTTACGGGGTCGGGGCGAGAGAAGAGGCGGAGGTGAAACCTAAAAAATGTGAAAGGAGGTGAAAGATGTGGCCAGTATTACAATGAAACAACTCCTGGAAGCGGGGGTTCATTTCGGGCACCAGACAAGGCGCTGGAATCCCAAGATGGCCAAGTACATCTTCACCGAACGGAACGGAATTTACATCATCGACCTCCAGAAGACCCTGGTGAAGATCAAGGAGGCGTTTGAATTCATCCGTGACCTGGTACGTGAAGGCAGCGACGTGCTTTTCGTCGGTACGAAGAAACAGGCCCAGGACGCCATAAAGACAGAAGCCGAGCGTTGTGGGATGTATTTCGTGAACCAGCGCTGGCTTGGCGGGACTTTAACCAACTTCAAGACCATCCAGAGCCGTATAAACAGGCTGAAAGAGCTCGATAAAATGGTCGAAGACGGGATGATGGAGCGTCTGAGCAAAAAAGAAGCCAAGAAGCTCATGGACCAGCGGACAAAGCTGGAGCGTTTCCTCGGCGGGATAAAGGACATGAGCACCCTGCCCGGAGCGATTTTCATAGTCGATCCCAAGAAAGAGCATATCGCCGTGGCGGAAGCCCGGAAGCTCAAGATCCCCATAGTCGCCATCGTGGATACCAACTGCGACCCCGACGAGATCGATTACCCTATACCGGGGAACGACGATGCCATAAGGGCGGTAAACCTCTTTACAGGCAAGCTTGCCGAAGTGGTTATGGAAGGGAAATCGGAGCTTGAAGCCCTGATGAAGGAAGACGAAGAAGCCCGTTCTTCAGGCAAGGATGAGCCGACTGCGGCGTTCGTCATGGAGATGGAAGTGGCTGAAGAAGTCGATCTCCAGGATACTACGTTCGCCCCGGAGCCTAAAGTAGATGTAAATATTTCGGAAGAATTCTTCGAAAAGGCTGAAGCCGGTTCGAGTTCCGAAGCGGAAAATATGGACAGGGGCGAGTCGGTCAAGGCGAACGAACTGGTGTAGTTTCAAGATCGGGAGGGCCGGAAAGGCTCTCCCGGCTTATCTTTTTATTATGATCCGCCGGATTTCATCATATCAATTTATTCCGGCTTTAGAGGAGGAAGAAATGAGCGTACCTGCAACATTGATTAAAGACCTGAGGGAGAAAACCGGCGCAGGCGTCATAGAATGCCGTGACGCGCTTGCGAAGTTCGAATGCGATATAGAGAAGGCCTGTGATTTTTTGCGTCAGAAAGGCAAGGAAATCGCCGAGAAGAAAAAAGACCGCACTGCGAAAGAGGGCATTGTCGAATCTTATATCCATGCCGGCGGAAAGGTCGGGGTTCTCATAGAAATTAACTGCGAAACCGACTTCGTGGCAAGGAACGAGGAGTTCGTCAGCCTGGCGAAAGAGCTTGCTCTCCAGGTTGCGGCAATGAATCCCACTTATGTTTCCAGGGAAACCATCCCCGAAGAGATAAGGAAAGAGCATGAAGATCTTTTCCGCAGGATGGCAAAGGAAGAAAAGAAGCCGGACAATGTGGTGGAAAAGATCACCGAAGGCCGGATGGAAAAATATTTTGCCGAAAACTGTCTTCTGGACCAGTCTTATATCCGTGACGAGGACAAGAAAGTTAAGGATGTCGTGAGCGAAGTGGTCGGGAAGCTCAGGGAGAATATAGTCGTCCGCAGGTTCGCCCGTTTCGACATTAAAGAGCAGTAGGCATCAATCCTTCACAAGGAGGCAGCATGTACCGCCGTGTGATACTCAAGCTCAGCGGCGAGGTATTGAGCGGCCCGGCAGGCCCGCTTGACCCTGAAAGGGTCGGCGGTTTTGCCGGTGAGATAAAGGACGCGCTTGCCGCCGGTATCCAGTTGGGCATAGTGCTTGGCGGGGGCAACCTGATAAGGGGGCGTTCCGCCGGCGGAGACAGGGTCCGTGCGGACAGGATGGGCATGCTGGCCACGATTATAAACGGCCTTGCCTTTCAGGAAGAGCTTGAAAAGCAGGGCGTACCGTGCAGGCTTTTTTCTTCTTTGAAAGGAGAAGCATGGCTTGAGCCCTATGAAAGGGACCATGCCGTCCACTCCCTGGAAGAAGGAAAGGTCTGTATTTTTTCCGGGGGTACGGGCCTCCCGCTTTTCAGCACCGATACCGCCGCCGCGCTCCGTGCGATTGAAACGCGCGCCGATGCGCTTCTCAAAACAACCAGGGTCAAAGGCGTTTACGACAAGGATCCCGAAAAATTCCCCGATGCGAAATTTTTTCCGGAACTCACTTATAAAGAGGTTTTGGAAAAACAGCTTGGAATTATGGATCTTACGGCCATATCTTTATGCATGGAATACAAACTGCCTGTTATAGTATTCAGCATGTTTGAAAAAGGGAATATGAAAAAAGTCCTGACAGGCGAAAAAATAGGAAGCATTATCAGGGGGTAAAATTTATGGACAACTCTTTTTTCCAGGACATTGAAAACAGGATGAAAAAAACCATCGAAGTATTGCACAAGGATTTTTCCGTAATACGCACAGGCCGCGCGACCCCGGCCCTGCTGGACCGCATAACGGTTGACGTTTACGGGCAGTCGATGCCGATAAAGCAGCTTGCGACCGTATCGGTGCCCGATCCCCGCACGCTCCTTATCCAGCCTTGGGACAGGGGGGTGTCAGGTGAAATCGAAAAGGCCATTCAGAAGTCCGAGCTAGGCATCAACCCCATGAATGACGGCAAGGTCATAAGGCTTGCCATCCCCCAACTCACCGAGGAGCGCCGCAAAGACCTGGTCAAGATGGTCCGCAAAAAGGGGGAAGAAGCAAAAGTCTCCATGAGAAATATCAGGCGCGATTCGCTTGAAGACCTGAAAAAAATGGAAAAATCTTCCGAGATTTCCGAAGACGAACAGAAAAGAGGCCAGGAAAAAATTCAGAAGATAACCGACAGCCACATCGAAGAAATCGATAAGGCCGTTTCCTCCAAAGAAGTAGAAATTATGGAGATCTGACCGGGGGCGGGCATCTTATATCAAAGGCGTGACAACAGTTTATAATCACCAGGGATCTGGGGGGAAGGGTTAATTACTGAAATGCTTGTCGGAGGGGAAAATAAAAATAAAACGGACGGCGGAAATCCCCGGGATTACTGTGATTTGACCGAAGAAGAGCTTTTCGGGAAGATCGATTTGGGCCGGGTCCCTGTTCATGTTGCAGTTATAATGGACGGGAACCGCCGGTGGGCGAAATCCAGGTCGCTGCCTGTTGCGATGGGCCACAAGTCCGGGGTGAAAACTTTAAGGATGCTCGTCGAGGTCTCTGCCGACCTGGGTATAAAACACCTCAGCGCTTATGCCTTCAGCGCGGAAAACTGGAGAAGGACCCCCAAGGAAGTAAACCTCCTCCTTTCCCTTTTCAAACATTATTCCATAGCCGAACGGCGAAAAATGAAAGAAAGCGGCGTATGCTTCAATGTTATCGGTGACCTTACCGGCCTCCCGTCCAGGCTCGTGGAGGAATTCCGCAAGACCCAGGAATATACGGCCTGTTGTGATAAGATAAACCTGAACCTTGCCGTGAATTACGGCTCCAGGGACGAGATAGTCCGGGCGTCCAGGGAGATTGCAAAAGATATCAAGGAAGAAAAGATCAGGAAGGAAGATATCGACGAGGAGCTTTTCGGCAAATACCTGTTTACAAGGGATCTGCCCGATCCCGACCTCCTGATAAGAACAAGCGGAGAGTTGAGGTTGAGCAACTTCCTGTTGTGGCAGCTCGCTTATGCCGAATTCTGGTTCACTGATATATTGTGGCCGGAATTTACAAGGAAAGATTTCCTCGCGGCGATACTTGATTACCAGGGACGAAAACGCCGTTTCGGTGGAGAATAAGCCATTGATGGCAGCGAGAATTAGTGTAGCCCTGATACTTTATGTAGTCTCCTTCGCGCTTATCCTGCTGGGAAATTTCCCTCTCTCGGCTGAAGTTTTATTCATCGGCCTGATGGGATTCTACGAATTTTACCGTATGGCGCTCAGGAAAAATGTCAGGGTCTCACTCGTGCCGGGCCTGTTGTGCGTGGCCGCTATTATAACCGGAAGCTCTTTCTTCGGCGAGAAATACCTGTCGGTCATCCTTTTCGTCTCCATACTTTTCATACTGTTTGTATTTATCGTCAGGAAAGATTTTCATGTTTCCTCGTTCCTGGACGCATCCGGCACCGTTCTCGGCGTCCTGTACACCGGGTGGCTCCTGGCACACGTGTTGTTCATACGTCAGATCCCCGGAAAAATCCAGTTCGGAGCTTATAATATGGACATGGGAGCGGCAGTCTTGATATTTGTAATGCTCCTGTACACCGGTACCGATGTAAGCGCGTTTTTCTTCGGGAAATTCTTCGGAAAGCACAAGTTGTGTCCGAATATCAGCCCCAACAAAACATGGGCCGGCTCCATAGGAGGCATGGCGCTGACGCTTGTGCTGGGATGGTTCCTGGGGCCTGTTGTCGGGCTTCTGCCTTGGCAGTCGGTTGTATTGTCGGTGCTGGTTTCGGTTTTTGCCCAGCTTGGAGACATCTGGGAGTCCGTATTGAAAAGGGACGCCGGGGTCAAGGATTCGGGCAGGTTCCTGGCCTCTCACGGCGGGATACTGGACAGGTTCGATTCGCTTTTCTTCGCCGCCCCGGTGGCTTATTATTTCTGGAAATTTTTTGTCGGCTGATTATTTAAAGGATGAAAAAAATCTTTTTTCTGAAAATACGGCTCCATCAAGGTCATCATGATCAATTTTTATTATTGAGGAAGGCAGGATGAAAGGATTGCCGGGTTTTCCCCGCAGGCTGGTTATTCTCGGCTCCACAGGCTCCATCGGGAAACAGGCGCTCGAGATAATCGAAAGATTTCCGGACAGGTTCCGGGTAATTGCACTTGCCGCCGGGACCGATGTCGAAGGGCTTGCGGAGCAAATAAGAAAATTCAGGCCCCAATATGCCGCAATCGGCGACCCTGAACGGGCGGAGGAACTTCGCGCCGCCCTGGGTGATTTTCCCTGCGAGACAGGCGGGGGCTATTCCGCGGTATGCGAGCTTGCATGCCTGCCGGATGCCGACATGGTGCTGACGGCTCTTGTCGGCGTGTCGGGACTTCTCCCGACTTTGAAGGCAATCGATGCGGGCAAGCCCGTCGCCCTTGCAAACAAGGAGACCCTTGTCGCAGGCGGCGGCATCGTTATGGATAAGGCGAAAGAAAAAGGAGTCCCCATAATCCCGGTTGACAGCGAGCATTCCGCGATTTTTCAGTGCCTCCAGGGACAGGCGCCGGAAGGCTTGAGCAGGATCATCCTTACTTCGTCGGGCGGCCCTTTCAGGAATTTGAGCAAGGAAGAGCTTGCCGGGGTTACGGTGGAGCGGACTCTTGCACATCCCACGTGGAAAATGGGCCCGAAAGTTACGGTGGATTCCGCAACCCTGATGAACAAAGGCTTCGAGGTCATCGAGGCATACCGTCTTTTCGGAGTCCCCCTTTCAAAAATTCAGGTGGTGGTGCACCCCCAGTCGATAGTTCATTCCCTTGTCGAGATGGTTGACGGCTCGGTCCTTGCCCAGCTTGCATCTCCCGATATGCGGCTCCCGATTCAATATGCCCTGGGATACCCTGAACGCCTTCCGCATAACTGGGCGCCGCTGGATCTCGTGAAGGCGGGGAGGCTTGAATTCATGGAGCCTGATATCGAGAAGTTCCCGTGCCTTGCGCTTGCATACCGTGCCCAGGAAGCAGGCGGCGATGCGCCTGCAGCGCTTTCGGCGGCGGACGAAATTGCTGTGGATCTGTTCCTGTCAGGCAAATTGAGGTTCGGCGATATCCCGAAGCTGATAGAAAAAGTCCTCAATTCGCATACAGTGAAGATGGACCCTGCGCTTTCGGATATACTCGAAGCCGACGCATGGGCAAGGGATCAGGCGAAAAAATTCGGGCAGGAATTTACCTGGCCAGGGTAAATCGGGTCGATTTTTTGCGCTTCTAAAAGACTTTTGATAAATTTCTTTCATCTCACGAAGCGATTATTTTGAAATTTTTCACTTTAAATTAATTGTTGACAACTAATTTAAAGTTGTTTATATTGAATATGGATTATAAGTAACGTTTATGAGGTCAAAGATGGCTTTGTCGGCAAAAGATCTAAGGATTACAACTTTAGATAAAGATGCAGGTATTTTGAACAGAATCAAAAATTATCTGGGCGAGCCTTATTATGAAAACGAATTTGGGCTTATATATAATATTGATTGTTTAATAGCTATGCAATCACTACCGAATGAATTAATAAATCAAACCTTTACAAGCCCTCCATATAATATTGGAAAAGAATATGAAATAGTTATGCCTTTGAAAAAATATATTAATTGGTGTAAAAGATGGATAGATGAAGTATATAGAATAACCAAGCAACATGGCTCTTTTTGGTTAAATGTTGGCTATTTACAAATTTCTAATAAAGGTAAATTTGTGCCCATAACTTATTTTCTTTGGAACATAAGTGATTTTTTCTTACAACAAGAAATAGTGTGGAATTACGGTGCAGGTGTAGCGGCTAAACAATTCCTATCTCCAAGAAATGAGAAAATATTATGGTTTTTAAAGGATCAAGATAATTATATTTTTAATTTAGATGATATAAGAGATAAAGATGTAAAATACCCTGCTCAGAAAAAAAAGGGTAAATTAAGATGCAACACTATTGGCAAAAATCCATCGGATGTGTGGCAAATAGCAAAAGTTACCTCAGGGCAAAATAGAAGTTCCAGTGAAAGGGTTAATCATCCGGCACAGACTCCAAGAGACTTATTAGACAGGGTTATTTTAGCTGGAAGTAATAAAGAAGATTTAATTTTAGACCCATTTTTAGGTTCAGGTTCAACTTTTGAGTCCGCAATTGCAAATAACAGGAAATTTATTGGATTTGAAATAAGACAGGATTATTGTGCAATTGCTAAATTAAGAATAAAAAACTTTATAGAACGAGAGAAAGCTAAAAACGCTCAATTGTCTCTGCTATAAATTACCAAGAGTTTATTTTGCTCAACTTCTGGAGAAAGCCTTGCTTGTTGTCCAGAAGAAGCTTTTTGCCCCTGCCAGTCCTCGTGGTCCAGCCATCCGAAACGTATCAAAGTTATTTTTGGTAGATGTCCTAAATTTAGTTCGTTAAACTTTTCAAAATTGATAGCTAAGTAATAACCTGATTTAGATTTTTTACTTGAACTCGTTGCTTGTGAATAGCTTCTGTTTCCATAAATATTTTTGCTTGAACTAGAAGCTTTTATTTCGATAGAAAATTTTGGATCAAAAATGCAAACTATATCTTTGTCAGAGGCGTCTTTTTCAACTCTCCATTTGTCTGGAAATTTGTTTTGAATCTTTAGAGGTATTAATTCATGTAAAAAGAATGCCATTATCTGTGGTTTAGGTATAATATCTCTGCCTATATAGTAAGAGTCAATTTGTGCATTTAATATATTTTGCCAAGAATTGAGAATCGTTTTCACCAAGAAATCGACTGATAAAGGATGATTAGCTATTAACTTTTGTGTTACTTCTTTCCACTTATTGACAGGGACACCATCATAAGGTGACTTTGTCATCTTCTACGCTTCCTGTATTCAATAAAACAGTCGGAGTTGAAAAAATCTTTGAATTCTACGTTCAAAGCCACACATATCTTTTCTAAGTTAATAATAGATATATTACGTCTGCCATTTTCAACGCTATTAATATATGTTCTGTCTATATTAGCTTTTAAGGCAAGCCCTTCTTGCGTGATGTTTTCTGCTTTACGCAATTCTTTTATTCTTAAGCCTATTTTGTGTGTTATACTCAAATAAAAATTACTCACTTATTAACTTGATATACTAAGTGAAATTATAAGATGATTGTTGACTTTAAATCAACGGATTATAAGTCACGTTTTGATAGAGTTTTATCTTATATGTTAGTGATTATTATGTTTTTTTATTACATTCAAATTGCCTAATATTTGGCAGGTAAGGATTAATATTCTGTTGAGATACTCATGAAAAATTTCTTCCTGCTTTGAAATTTACCTTTAAAGTAAAAATTATATTTAAACTCTTCTTGCTATCAAATATCATTATATGTTATTATAAACGCTGGTATTTAAGCCAAAAAACGGGGTGAAAACAGTTGAACATTTTCAATATCATTATCGGGGTGCTGGCAGCGGTACTCTGCATCGGCTTCATAATTTTCGTTCATGAGCTGGGGCATTTCCTGGCCGCTCTGAAGTATGGCGTCGGTGTAGGCGAATTCTCAATGGGCTTCGGCCCCATCTTATTTTCAAAAGAAAAGAACGGCATCAAGTACAACCTGAGGCTCTTTCCCCTGGGCGGGTTCGTTTCCATAAAAGGGGAAGAGGGCGAAAACGAGGATCCGAACGACCCCGCCAATTTCCAGAACAAGACCTTATGGGAAAGAGTGGTTATAATCGCTGCGGGCGCGTTGATGAACTATGTCGCCGCCATTATATTGTTTTTGATTGTTGGGATTTTCTTCGGGGTCATGACGATGGCGCCTGTCCAATCGCCTGTAATATCGAATGTTTTGAAAGATAAGCCCGCGGCCCAGGCGGGGCTGAAAAAGGGCGATATTATAACTTCCGTAAACGGAACCGCGGCTGCCGGCTGGGAAAACATGGTGGAAATGATTCACCAGAATCCCGGGCGTTCCATCGCAGTCGTGGTAAAGCGTGGAAACGAAAACCTCACGTTCAACATCGTGCCGGAATCTTTTGTCGATAAAGAAAACGGGAAAACCATAGGCCTTATAGGCATAGAGCCGACCCACCTGATAGATTTACAATTCAAAAAAGTCGGGATCATGGGCGCGGTTTACTGGACGATAGAGCAGACCGCTTTATGGACTTATGCGCCGTTCAAAATACTGATCGCGATATTTTCCAAACAGGTTCCCGCGAGCATGGTGGCCGAGAATATGATGGGGCCGCTTGGTATAGGCCATTTTATTTTCCAGGTCGTTGAAAAGGGCGTTGCTCCCCTTATATATATCTGTGCGTTGATCAGCGTATCGCTGGGGATATTGAACCTTCTCCCGATACCGGCGCTGGACGGGATGAGAATTTTTATCATGGTTATCGGCGCGGTGATAGGGAAGAAAATAGATCCTCAGAAGGAAAACCTTGTCCATACCATAGGTTTTTACTGCCTGCTTTTCCTTGTCATATTGATCACCAAGCAGGATTTGGTGAGGATCATCCAGGGCACCAACTACTTCAAGTAAGAAAGATTTTGGCTTTACCTGGGAGCCGTGACGGCGCCCGGAGGGACTATGGAGGCATCTTCGAAATTTTTCCCCCGCCGCAAGACCCGCCCTGTAAAGGCGGGTAATCTTATTATCGGCGGGGACTCCCCTGTTTCCGTTCAGGGGATGATAAAGACCGATTCTCACGATCTTGGCGCCATACTGGAACAGGCCGCCGTCATGGAAAAAGAGGGGTGCCAGTTAATCAGGCTTGCGGTTCCGGATATTGAAGCCGCAAGGCTTCTGGGCAGGGTCAGAGAAAAAGTAGCCGTCCCGGTATGCGCGGATATACACTTCGATCACCACCTTGCATTGGAGGCTCTGGAAGCAGGCGTTGACAAGCTCAGGCTCAATCCCGGCAATTTAAAAGGCGAAGATAAAGTCCGCGAAGTTGCGCGGGCCGCATTGAAGAGAAAAGTCCCCATAAGGGTGGGCGCAAACGCGGGATCTCTCTCCCAAAAAATTATAGATAAATACGGCGGGATAACCCCCGAAGACATGGTTGAAAGCGTCCTCGAGCAGATCCACCTCCTGGAAAAAGAAGATTTCAGCGAAATAGTCGTATCGCTCAAGGCGTTCGACATCCCGCTGACTGTCCAATCGTACCGCCTGCTTTCCGGCAGGGTCGATTATCCTTTCCACATCGGCATAACCGAGGCGGGGCCGGGGGTAAGAGGCCTGGTAAGATCCTCTGCAGGCATCGCGCTCCTTTTAGGAGAAGGGCTTGGAGACACCGTCCGAATATCTTTGAGCGAGCCGCCCGAAGAAGAGATCAAAGCCGCCCGGCTTCTCCTGGAATCGATGGATCTGAGACTCGCGAACCTGACTTTGATATCGTGCCCGACCTGTGGGAGGTGCCAGTACCCGGTTATCGAGCTTGCATCGCGGGTCGAAGAAGCTCTGAAGGATATAACTGTCCCGGTAAAGGTAGCAGTCATGGGCTGCCCGGTAAACGGGCCGGGCGAGGCGAAAGGCGCGGATATAGGCATAGCGGGCGGGGCCGGGAAGGGAATTCTCTTCCGGGAAGGAAAGATCGAAAAGCGGCTGGAGGTTGATGATCTCCTGCCTGCATTAATTGATGAAGTAAACAAGCTTGTAGATAAAAGGAGGAAAGATTCATGCGAATGAGCCGCATGTTCCTGCATACGTTGAAGGAAGTCCCGCAGGAAGCCGAGATCCCGAGCCATATTTTGATGATACGAAGCGGGATGCTGATGAAAGTGGCATCCGGCATTTACGATTATCTCCCCCTTGCATGGAGGGCTATAAGGAAAGCCGAGCAGATAGTGAGGGAGGAGATGGATGCCGCGGGGGGCCAGGAGCTTTTGATGCCCGCGATTACACCTGCGGAATTATGGGTGGAAAGTGGCCGCTGGGAAGTGATGGGCGAGAACATGTTCCGCCTCAAGGACAGGCACAAGAGAGATTTCGGCCTGGGCATGACACACGAGGAGATAATCACCGACATAGTCCGCCGCTCGGTGAGATCATACAGGGAGCTTCCCCTTATACTTTACCAGATCCAGACCAAGTTCAGGGACGAGCCGCGTCCCCGCGGCGGCATAAACCGGGCCCGCGAGTTCATAATGAAAGACATGTACAGCTTCCATATTTCGTGGGAAGACCTGGATGTTACTTATAAAGCCATGTACCGCGCCTACTCCAACGTTTTCCTTAGAGCCGGGCTGGATTTCAAAGTTGTCGAAGCCGATTCCGGCACGATGGGCGGGGACGAGTGCCACGAATTCATGCTCCCCTCCGAATCCGGGGAAGACACGATGTTCCTGTGCGGGAAATGTGGCTACTCCGCCAATTCGGAGATGGCCCGCTTCCATTATCAAAAGCCCGATGACCTGCCGCCTCACGGCGATCCCATAGTCGAGATAGACACGCCCGGCGTCAGCACCATCGACGACCTTGTGAAATTTTTAAAAAGAAAGCCGTCCGATTTCATTAAGTGCCTCATATACCGTGTTGACGGCGAACTCGTCGCCGCTCTGGTCAGGGGCGACAGGGATCTCAATGAAACCAAGCTTCGAAAGGCGCTGGGCGCAAAAGAAGTGGAGCTTGCAACCCCCCGGGAGATTGAGAAGGCAACGGGAGGCCCGCTGGGATTTTCCGGGCCGGTAGGTCTCAAAGGGATAAAGATAATTGCAGATTACGAGATCCAGGAGTTGAGGAATGCCGCAGTCGGCGCCAACAAAGCCGATACGCACATAATCAATGTTTCTTTCGGGCGAGATTTCGAAGTCGATGAACTGGCCGAACTCCGCCAGGCCGTCGAGGGAGATTGCTGCCCCCGTTGTCACGAAAAGATGACAGCCGAGCGAGGGATCGAGCTGGGACACATTTTTAAGCTCGGTACGAAATATTCGGATTCCATGAAAGCAACTTATCTGGACGAAAAGGGGGAAGATCATCCTATCATCATGGGCTGCTACGGGATCGGTGTAACCAGGATTATATCCGCCGCCATCGAGAAAGGGCATGATAAGGACGGCATAATATGGCCGATGAGCCTTGCCCCTTACCATGTAGTAGTCATGCCCGTGGTTTCAAGCAATGAAGATCAGGCATCGGGAGCGGAAAAGTTGTACCGGGATTTATTAGAGCGGGGCATCGAAACGGTGCTTGACGATAGAGATCTCCGGCCCGGCGTTAAGTTCAAGGATGCGGACCTGCTGGGGTTCCCCATCAGGGCGATGGTAGGAGAAAGGGCTATAGAACAGGGCGGGGTCGAGATAAAAATAAGGGGCGGCGAAAAGCCGGAAATGGTGCCTGCGGATAAAGCCGCAGATTACATTGTTGATTATATCAAGAAAGAGCTTGACCGGCTTAACGGCCTGCGTACAGCGCAGGAGAAGGAAGAAGAATATGTCCGGGTGGGCTGATAAAGACCTTATGGGGGAAGGATTAATGCAGAATAATACGGGTCAGGCTCCTGATGCCGGGTTCCCCGACAGGTCATCTGCGGATACGAAAGCGGAAGGCGGTGAAAAGTCTTTGGACGACATCTCCGGAAATTCCGGTACCACCGGTACGAAAGCACGGGAAGTTGACACGAAGATATATTTTGTGGACAGTCCCGCCAGAGATATGGATAAAATCGAGGAAGCGGCCAGGGTGATAAGGGAAGGGGGCCTTGTCGCCTTCCCTACTGAGACGGTTTACGGCCTTGGCGCCAACGCCCTGATGCCTTCGGCGGTCAGGCGTTTATTCGAAGTCAAGGGGAGACCCGAAGGGATACCTGTAGCAATACACCTGCACTCGGTTCATGAAGTCGATCGGTTCGTAAAGAGGCTGCCGGATTCGGCCATAAGGCTTATGACCCAATTTTTGCCGGGGCCTTTGATGCTCGTGCTTGAAAGCTCGGATGAAGTCCCTGACATAGTAACTGGCGGGACGAGGAAAGTCGGCATCAGGGTCATCCGCCACCAGGTGGGAGCGGCTATTATAGAAAAGGCAGGCGTGCCTGTCGCCGCGACAAGCGCAAACCTGTCGGGGTCTTTCAGCGCGGTTACCGCCAGGCAGGTATGGGAAGAACTGGGCGGCAGGATAGATATGATCATCGAAACTTCCGAGCCGCCTGCAGGCATCGAATCCACGATTATAGATCTCACCACCGATGTCGCCCGCATCCTCCGTCCAGGTTTTATAAGCAGGAAAGAAATAGGCAGGATCCTGGGCATCGAACCTCAGCTCTCATCGGATTTCTGGAAGGAAAGCAGGAGGGTTGCGCGCCCCCACAGCGGAGAAATATGGCTGATGAGGGCCGAGCCTTCCGAAATGGTCCCTTTAATCGGCAGGGTGGTAAATGAAAACAAAGATAAAAGGCTGATGTTCCTTGTAAGCGAAGAAAATGCCGGGCAGTTTAAAGACCTGGGGAAAGTGGAAATATTACGGCCGGGTCTCGGGCAGAATGAGGCCGCGACAAGCATCTTCACTACACTGAGGGAGATGTACAGGGAAGATTTCGATCTCATGATAATCGAGGGCGTTGACTCGTCAAAGTTCGGCGAGGCGCTGGCGGACAGGCTGAGCAGGGTAGCAAACCGGACGGTAACGCCTACCGACATCCCTCATCCTGCGAAAAAGGAAGAGACGAAAAATCCTGCCGACGAAGAAACGATTCTCCTGGAAGATGAGGAAACAACTAGAGACTAGAAACTGGATTATGGGATCTCTGGAAGAAATAATTAAGAGATGGGGGGCGAAAAAATGAACAAAAACATTTTGATAGTGCTGGGGTCCGATCATGCAGGATACGAATTGAAGCTTGCCGTTCTGAAGTTTCTGGAAGAGATGGGCTATGACGTTACCGATGTCGGGGCGCATTCATCGGAGGAGAGCGTGGATTACCCGGTTTTTGCAAAATCGGTGGCGGAAAAAGTTGCATCGGGAAAATTTAAATTTGGGATGCTGTTTTGCGGGACAGGGATAGGGATGTCCATCGCGGCAAACAAGGTGAAGAGGATCCGGGCCGCGGCATGTTCCGACCCTGTTACCGCTTCGTTTGCCCGGCGGCACAATGACGCAAATATCCTCTGCATGGGCGGCCGGATAACCACGCCGACAATCGGAATAGCAATTGCCGAAGCCTTCCTCAAAGCCGAATTCGAAGCCGGGCGGCACGCACGGCGAGTTGAAGAAATTTTCAAAATAGAACATCCCGAATAATACAACAGGGGTTTCAAGGGTTTTCGGAATCATGCAGGGGTCTTGCAGGGTTGAGGCCCATGTATCATTTAAATGATCTGCAGATTGGGGGGATGAAGATGGCCCAGATATTTTACATGGCCGAAACGGATTCGACGAATTCGGATATCATGCGCAGGGCCGCACAGGGGGCGCCTGAAGAGACGATTTCCGTTGCGCTAAAGCAGACAGGCGGAAGGGGCCGCATGGGAAAAAGCTGGTTTTCGCCCGAGGGCGGGTTGTATTTTTCCATGCTGTTCCGGCCGGAAACCGATGTATCGAAATATTATGGTGCGGCTATAGTCGCCGCGCTGTCGGCAGCCGAGGCCTTGTGGGAATCGGTAAACCTGGAAGTCGGGGTACACCTTCCCAACGACCTTTACTGCTCCGGCAAAAAAACAGGCGGCATTTTGATCGAGACGATAGTTGCCGGGAACACGCTCCTGGCAATGGCCGTAGGCATAGGCCTCAATATCGATGTTAAAAAGGAAGATTTTCCCCGCGATATACGGGAAACCGCAACTTCCGTCCTTATCGAGACTGGTAAGAAAATCCCTCCCAGGAACCTGATAATCCCCCTTCGCACGCATTTGATCGAAAATTTCGGGAAGCTGAAAACACAGGGCTTCGGTGCGTTCCTTGCCGATGCCAGGGAATCGTGCATAACCCTTGGGAAGCGGGTTTCGGTAAGGTATGAAGGCAGAGAATCGAAAGGTGAGGCGAACGATATAACGTCAAAAGGGGCTTTGCTTTTCAAGCCCGATGACGGGCCTGAAATCGAGATTCCGGCCCCCGATTCCGTAACTTTTATTTAATTGCAGTAATTGTATGGGACAGTTCACACAGGGGGCAGAGTTTGTTGTAGTAAGAAACTAAAAAAGGCAGGTATTTCCTGCCTTTTTTGTTTCTTCAACTCAAAACCCGCCTTTTGAAAGGTTTATGTCAGGTAATTTTCAGGCGGGCATCTCAGTATGAGAGCTGAATTATTCTCCCATGGCTTCCTTGGAAATTTGTGCCTTGTCCTGCTGCTGGGCTGCTGCCTGGGCCTGCTGGGCCTGCGCCTGAACCTGCTGCTGAGCCTGCTGCATCTGAGTCTTCTGGGCTGCTTCCATCTGTTCTTTCATTGCCGCAACATCCGGCATTCCAGAACCGCCAGCTCCTAATGCTTCGATTTTATCCATATTACGCCTCCTTGCATTTACTGCTATTATCTTATCACGACAGAAGATATAACAGTCAACCCTGCCGGAAAAATTTATTTCAGGCCGTCTTTCGGCAAGAGATGAATTGTTTTTCTTTAACAAAATCAGGCTCTATGCGGCAGGATGGAGAAAAGCCCTCCGCCCTGAAGTCTCCTTCGCGCCATGGAAAAAAGGGGCCGACCTACTTCAAAGAGGATATTTCCCGAATGATGATTAAATTACAGAGATAAACAAAAGGGGGTTCTGATTATGCGGCAATTCAACAAGATCGGATTCGTTCCTATATTTTTATTAATAACGGTAGCGCTTCTTTTTATATCAGGCTGCTGGGGGATAAATTTCTCCAGCACAGGCTCCGACATTCCCTCTCTCCAGACATGGGCTAAATGCCTGGGCGGCTCAGGTGCTGAATATGCATATTCAGTGCAACAGACCTCGGACGGCGGATATATCATTGCCGGTAAAGCTTTTTCAAATGACGGGGATGTTTCGGGTAATCATGGAAACGGTGACTACTGGGTTGTTAAACTTGACAATACCGGCAATATCGAGTGGCAGAAATGCCTGGGCGGATCGGGTTATGAAGAAGCATGGTCGATACAACAGACCGCTGACGGCGGATATGTCGTTGCCGGTGGAACCTGGTCGGATGATGGCGATGTTTCGGGCTTGCACGGACATTGGGATTACTGGATCGTTAAGCTTGGCAATGCCGGCAATATCGAGTGGCAGAAATGCCTGGGAGGCTCAAGTGATGAACTCGCTTATTCAATACAACAGACCTCGGACGGCGGACATATCGTAGCCGGTGGAACTTATTCAAATGACGGTGATGTTTCAGGCAATCACGGAACTTGGGATTACTGGATCGTTAAGCTTGGCAATGCCGGCAATATCGAGTGGCAGAAATGCCTGGGAGGCTCAGGTTATGAAGAAGCAAGGTCAATACAACAGACCGCTGACGGCGGATATATCATAACTGGTTTTACCGATTCGAATGACGGTGATGTTTCGGGCAATCACGGAACTTGGGATTACTGGGTTGTTAAGCTTGACGATGAGGGAAGCATCGTGTGGCAAAAATGCCTGGGAGGCTCAAATGATGATAACGCTTATTCAATACAACAGACCTCGGACCGCGGATATGTCATAACCGGTGAAACCAGGTCGAATGACGGTGATGTTTCGGGCCATCACGGAGATACGGATTACTGGGTCGTTAAACTTGATAATACTGGAAACATCGTGTGGCAGAAATGCCTGGGCGGAACGGATGATGACAGGTCTTATTCAATACTACAGGCAACGGAAGGCGGATATGTCGTAGCCGGTAGAACTTATTCAAATGACGGTGATGTTTCGGGCAATCACGGAAGCGATGATTACTGGGTCGTTAAGCTTGACGATGAGGGCGGCCTCTAGGATACTGCCTCAAGCATATTTGCTTTCAAAATTCTATTTTAGGGTGTAAAATATCACTTTTTGGGGCTTATTTGCTCATTATCTTATTGATTGCTGATTCATTTGTGCATTTTTCCCTGACAAAGTAAAAGCCCTTCCGGGGGGGAAGGGCTTTTGGGGTGGGGGATTGGGGTGGGGTTTACGCTAGGTACTTCTTATCGAGTTGGGACAATGCTTCGTCCCATTTCGTATCTTTTGCAAATGCAAGTTCTTTATACTGGCTCGAAGGCGACAGGTTCCAAGACGGCGCCTCGATATGAAGGCCGTGAGCGTTGGGATAGCTTGACGAATGCTGTTCGGCTATGACCGCCGCTTCGATATCTTTTTTGACCTGTGCCGCTATCTTCTTCAGTTCCTCATCGGAAACTTTTGTGTTATTTTCGATCTTGTCCGCGATGTCGTACACGTCTTTCATCGAATCGAAGCTTTCGGCTTTTTTGAAAACATCCTTGATGACGGAAGCCGGTGTATCGGTTTCCATAAGCCTCACGGCCATCTTATCCAGCGTTTTCGACAGGGCGTCCACCTTCGTCATATCGATTGCCGACATGGTGGGAAGCGTCCCCTGTACCGACTGGGCCGTATCGACGACTTTCTGCGCAAGTTTTTCAGGCGAAAGGGTCAGCTTGCTTTTGAGGGTTTTCTGGATATTGCGGAAAAGCTTTGCGCTCATGATCTTCGTATAAGGCCAGCCGTCGGCCCCTTCGGTTTCCTGGGACGCGACCAGGTATGTTGCATTGTCTTTGAGTTCGTGGGCGACTTCGGTGGAAGCCATCAGGCATGCATCGAAGCCCAGTACGTCTATTTTCTTGCCTGTTGCGGCTTCGGCTTTTTTCAACGCTTCTGCTATCTGGGGGGTATTCATCCAACCGCCGTGGCTGTCGTCGGAGATTGCGCCGCTCCATCCGCCGCCGTGATCGGAAATTATCAGCATCACGTGCTCGGACGGGTATTGCTTTATCCCCCATTTTATGAAGTCCGTCAGGACTTTGGGGTCGGCCATATTCTGGGATCCCAGCGACTCAAGCGCGGGAGACGTTATCTTACCGTCCTTGGGGCTTTTGTCCAGGAAATAACGCTTCACGCCTTCGCTGCGCCCGCCGTCGAACTGGGCCACGAGGTTGGTGTTATTGTCGCTGCCTACAGCTTCGACTTCGTCAAGATCGCTTCTCATCGCGCTCATCAGGTTATTGTCGGCAGCCGAATAGATGAGTATCGTCCACTTCTTTTTGCCGGTTTCTTTCGAGCCTGCCGGGGAAGCGGCCGGTTTCGGAATGGCCGTATCTTTTATCTCCCTGCCGCTCAGCCGGACGCTGTCTTTCGGTTCGGAGGATACGTCTTTTTTCTCTTTATTCAATACGGGCTTTTCATAAGTTTCGGGTACCTGTGTGCCTGCAATGCGCTTTATGTCCATAAAAATATCTCCCTTCAAATCAGGGCTTATTTACTTATTGAATTATACGACAATAAACGGTCTTATCCATCCCTCTCATTGTTAAAAAATTGTTAAATTTTCTAAGGACACAGCCCTGTGCCGGACGGCGTAAAACCCGTTAAAATCCTTATTTTACAAAGTTTTTTTTAGTTGTGTCCTTATATTTCCGCCGGGCCGGGTTATCTTCCGGCATTTTTTTTCGGCGCCGTTTTCGGGCTTTTTGCCGGGAAAAGGGTCCCGTTTTCAAGCTCTTTTATTTTCATCGACGCCCAGTAATCGCCGGGATGGATTTCCAGGACTTTCTTTAAATAAAATTCGGACATTTTTTCATTTCCAAGCTTGATGTAGCAATGTGCGATAATCCTTGCGGTATTGGCCCTGTCTATCTCTCCTGTGATTTTCCGTAGAGCTATTTCCATCGGGGGGATGGCTTTTGCAAACTCCCTGTAATGGAAGTATATGAAACCTTTGTCCCAGTATAAAAGCGCTGTTTTAGGATTATTCCTGATGCCTTCTTCCAGGTATTGGAGAGCATCGTCTTTCTTCCGGAGCTTTACCGCCAGGTTATAAGCCGCAACGGAATAAGCCTGCTCGAAATGAGGATCAAGCAGGGTTACCATCCTTGTCATCTGGAGCACCGACGGGCTTGTCGTCCCTGGCTCGTGGGCTTCAACTTCATGATGGTAATGGTCAACTTTCATCCATAAGACCGCAGCCAGCGTATATCTCAACTCGCCCAGCATCGCAAGGAACATCTGGGTGGGGGTGCTTACGGCCTCTTCGGGATAGAATTTCATCTTTTCCTTATCGAGGACGGGATTGAGGTTTATTATGATAATAAACAAAACAACAACGGCGATTATCGATTTCAGGATATAAAAATCTCCCGATTTTTTCTTCATGCTCTATTCCTCCTTTTACGGAGAAACCCGGGAGCAACCGAGATCAGGAAAAGGACGACCGCCACCCCTGCAAGGATCAGGCATCTCTTCTCTATCGACGGCAGAACGGTACCGGTGATGCGCCACGGCTCGTTAAAATATTCCTGGTGGAAAAATTCCATTTCCTGCGTATGTTTGTGCTCTTCTTCCCCTGCGTTTTTCAAAGCCTCGTCAAGGTTCTTGTCCCCTGTCGCAGGCATGTCTCCATGCTCTTCGTGCGAATGGACATGGGCGCCTGCCCCGGCACCGGCGGCCTCTTCGGGATGCGCTTCCTGACAATATGCCGGGAGCCGCCATGACAGGAAGGCCATGCATAACAGGATGAAAATTATAATTTTGATTATACCTTTCATCATAATTCTTTCCTCCTGAAAGCAAGGGCTGATAGGATCATTATGATGACTATGTAAAGGATCCCGTAAAGGGTCGTCAGCGGGACATAGTGGGGGTCGATAATATAATTCTGGATGACGGCGTTTTTGATATGAAAAAGATCGAACTGGGGCAGCATGGGCTTTAAAATATCCGTAAGCCACCCGGCAACAGGGTTCTGGCCTGCTGACAGTATCATCTTCTGGTAAGTAGCCGAGATATTCCCTATGATATATATGAGAAGGGTAACCGAAAGGTTCAGCGGGTAAGAGAGGAATATGCTGAAGAAAAGGAGTATGGCGCCGACGACTGCACATTCGACAAACATCAGCCATACCGCCGGGAATATCGAATTTATAAGCATGTTCGAATCGGACTTATCCGTAGCCAGGATAAGATACAATATCCCTACAAGGGCCGCCATATAAACGAATATCAACGCCATGTCGCCCAGGTATTTCCCCCAGAGATATTGTGCCCTGGTTATGGGTTTTGCCAGGATCGGGTAAATTGTCTTCCTTTCAATCTCGCCTGGGAGCGAAAATAAAAAGAGCGCGAAAGTAAAAATCAGGCCGAACAGCCCGATGCCGGTCAAAGAAAATTCCCGTATAAGCTTGCTCTGTGCGCCGAGGCCGAAGATGTTGACGAAGCGAGAGCCGCCGACCAGGATAAGGGCCATGAAAAAAAGCAGGTAGAATATCTTCCGGCGGACATTTTCCTCCCAGGTTATTTTTGCAACGACAAGGATCTTACCCATTTGTCCGCCCCCCTTCGTGCTGTTTTATAAGCTTTACGAATACCTCTTCGAGGTCGGGTTTCCTCGTATCCATCGAAATGATTTTCCCGCCTGCATCCTGTATGCTTTCAAGCTCCGTAACGGCTTTTTCGACGGGAATCGAGACGCGGTAAATCCTGCCGCCTTCACCGATAATGTCCGCGCCGCCTGACGTCAGCCTGTTTGCAAGCTCCTCGGGCATTTCCACCCCGGCCACGATTGTTTCCCCGCCTGCGGATGCAAGCAGCTTACTCAACGTATCCATCCTGATCATCTCGCCCCTGTTGATTATCCCTATCGTGTCGCAGATATGCTCGACCTCGGTCAGCTTGTGGGAGCTGAAAAATATGGTGTAGCCCCTTTCCCTGAGACGGACGACTATGTCTTTGACTTCTTTCTGCCCCATCGGGTCAAGCCCCGATGTCGGCTCGTCCAGGATCAAAAGCGGGGGGTTGCTTATGAGCGACTGGGCTATCCCGAACCGTTGCTGCATCCCCTTTGAATACTCCGAAAGGCGGGACCCTCCCCAGTCCGAAAGACCGACCATCTCCAGTACCTCCGGGACCCTCTTCAACCTGTCCGCTTTGGACATCCCGAAAAGCCTCCCGTAAAGGTGGAGAAGCTCGTTTGCCGTCATGAAGTTGTAATACAACGATACCTCGGAAAGGTAGCCGAAGTTTTTGCGGGATTCGACGCTCCCCGCGGGATGGCCCATGACGTAAGCCTCACCCTGGGTCGGGGATATCAGGCCGACAAGTATTTTGATAGCGGTGGTTTTCCCGGCCCCGTTAGGGCCTATAAACCCGAAAACATGGCCTTTTTCAACTACCAGGTTTAAATCATGGAGGGCCACGATCATCTTGCCCAGCCGCCTGGAGGTGGACCGGTACAACTTTCTAAGCCCTTTTGTTTCAATGGCTTCCACTTGCTTCTCCTCTCCTATTACGAGATTTTAATCATTTGAGATTTTATTATTTTTGTTATATCTTATTTTTTGTCATACCCATTTGTTGCTTTTTTATTCTACAACGATCTCATAAATTTCCTCCAGGCTGCCGGGATTTTCCCGCCGGATTATCGTCTCCGATGATCCGGCGGGTTTTGTTTTTGGCAGGGTTAGGTGAATTGGGGGAGAATTGTTATGAGTGAAAAGGGGGAGGGAAATTTAAGAATTGAAGTTATGGCCCAAAGGCAACCCTCTTGATGAAAAAAGGGAGAACTTTCAATCATGTTAGATGAGATTTCAAAAACCATAAATGAAGAAATATTTCCAAAGTTAAAAGAAGAAGAGAGCCTTAAAATTTTTTTGGTTGGGGCTGGTAGAGAAAGCAAAAAAAGTATAAGGGAAGATATTCGTAAGGGATTGACAATGATGCGCCGGTATAGAGGATGGATTGATATATATTATCCAGAAAATTTATTTGAAGAGCTTTTAAGCAAAGGTACTATGTATGACCTCCTAAGCCTTGAAAATTTGCTTGCGGATAGTGTTCATGCTGTTTTAATTGTTTTAGAGAGTCCTGGTGCTATTGCTGAGTTGGGCGCTTTTGCTAACCATAAAAAACTAAACAATAGATTAATAGTGGTAGTTGATGAGAAACATAAAAAAGACAAAAGTTTCATTATGCTTGGTCCTGTAAGACATCTTAAAAATGAAACGAATAGCAAAATAATATTTTACAATCCTCGGAAACCTGATATTCATGGACTAGTAGAAAAAATTCGGAAGACAATACGAGAAGTATCTAACGAGGCCAAGGTAGATTCTTCCGTTAGAAATCCCATAGTTGCTCAGCTCTTTCTTTTGGTAGCCATTTATGTTATGGAACCGGTAAACATGGAAGAACTTAAGATTGTATTTCAACAACAAGTAGGGGATGTTGATATAATACTTACTTCTGCATTAAACATATTAATTACTCAGAAAGAAATATCTTTAATAGACGGAACATACGAATTAACCAAAAAAGGATTAAATCGGTTTAAAAAATCTTTAGAAACAACCCCAGAGAGAAGAATTATTGAAAAATCACTTGACAAACTTAGAGTCATAAGGTTAAATCTTACTTTAAGAGGTAATACTTCTTATAGGAGAAGGAGGGGGCATTAAATCTCAGAACGGCAAGCTTCGGCTTGCTTGTGAATGGTGTTATCGCTATTCCAGATGAAATCGCCTTGATTATTTATCAGTTAATGTTAACAGTTTCACCATGAAACTGTTACATTAACTGCCAGGAAGAGAGAGTGAGATAGAATTTTGCCCCCTCCTATTTAAACTTTAATCATGAATACTAAAACTGATGAAGATCGCTTAAAAATTCTTGGACTCCCAATCATAACAAATATTGATGAGCTTGCTGATTTATTACGCCTTTCCAAAGATTTGTTATATAAATTATCAAAGTTTAATCAAGGGTTTTATAATATTTTTCCTATACCCAAAAAAAATGGAGGATCGCGAATTATCTTCTGCCCTTCAAAAGAGATGAAGGCTGTTCAATCTTGGATATTAAGAAATATTTTATATAAAATTCCTATATCGAATGCTGCGACTGGTTTCCGTGAAGGCAGAAATATTCTTTACAATGCAGAGCGTCATAAAGGGAACAAGTACTTTTTATGCTTAGATATTGAGGACTTTTTCCCCTCAATTTCATATCCAAGGGTACATAGTATTTTCACAAAACTCGGCTATAATAGTTTAATTTCGACTATTTTTGCTCGCTTTTGTACATGTAAGGGAATACTTCCTCAAGGAGGAGTAACTTCTCCAGCCATTTCAAATATTATTTGTAATCATTTAGACAAAAGAATATCAGGTTATGTCGGTAAACACAATGTAACTTATACCAGATATGCAGATGATATTACTTTTTCTGCATTAAGCTACAAAAGTTTGCTTAGAATAAAGAAGTTTGTAACAGCAATAATTTGCGAAGAAGGATTCACGCTTAATGAGTCAAAAACTCGTTTTGCAGGACCTAGACGACAAA
Organism: Chloroflexota bacterium; assembly: GCA_023475345.1. GTDB lineage: Bacteria > Vulcanimicrobiota > JAMCWD01 > JAMCWD01 > JAMCWD01 > JAMCWD01. The sequence goes on from JAMCWD010000040.1 coordinate 108,254, forward strand.
GAAAAGTTACAGGTTTAATTATTTATGAAAATTGTGTTGGCATAGGAAAAAAAAAGAAAAAGAAACTTCGAGCCGCTTTATATAAGTTAGCAAATTCAGAAAATTTGCCTCTCAATGAAGTTGAAGAGTTGGAAAAACATATAAATGGATGGCTTTCGTTCATCAATGGCGTAGATAAAACAAGATACAATCAACTTAAGCAATATGCATCGAAATTGCATCTACTAAGATAAAACACGTTGGATCATCATATCCGGCGGGTTTTGTTTTCGCATGTATGAAAAGATTTTCTCAGGCTCTATATAAATATCATTTTGTTCTTTTACCGAAAATGAAAATTAAGGCAAAAGAATAACCCCCTGCAAATCTCCGCGTCCTCTGCGGGAACCCTCTGCGCTCTCTGCGGTTAAAACCGATGACAGCGCCAGGCCGGGGAGATGAGCAAATACCGGAACGTTGTAACTCATTTCCCTGTTCAGGACATTTTACTTTTTCCAACGCCGTGTGCCGCCAGGCCGGCAAGGGGGATCAAGACAAGGAACGCAAGTATGATACAACTGCCCTCCAGTCCCAGGAGCGGCACGAGGAAAACTCCGAAAATATAAGCGCCGGCGGCACCTCCCAGGTGGTCGGCCATGTTGACCCTGCCCGCCTGCCTGTCCGGCAGTATCCCGCCGGGGAGTCCTTCCCTGATTGTCAGCGGCAAAACTGTCCCTACGAGTAACCCGCAGGCAAAAACTATAATGAAAAATATTATCCCGGAGCCGCCGCCTGCCGCCAGCCTCAGGACGGCGGGCATTAAAGCGGACAGTACGGCGATGATTATCAAAACAAGGCGGAGAACTAACTTTCCTTTACCGGCGCTCAGCCTGCTCACGGAAAGGCTTCCGGCCGACATCCCCAGCATGAAACATGCAAACAGCAGGCCTATCATCTGATAAAGGTAGCCGAAAATATTCTGGTATGAAAATATGAGCATAAGCTCGAGGCCCATCCCCGCCATTGCGGCGGATGCCGCTGCAGGCAGCAGGAACGGCGAAACGGCACCTGAATGATCCCTCCTTCTTTCTCTCATCGACCACAGGAAAAAGAGCGCTCCGAAAAAAAGTACCAGTGCCGCCATTATGAAAAAGCGGGAGGTCTTGTGAACCGCCGACAGCAGGCCTGCGGAGCTTTCGCCTGTCAGCCTAAGCCAGAGGACAAGCTCCAGAAAATAAGATACGGGGCGGCTGTCGGTATTTATCGCCGAAGGCTTTTCCGCCATTCTGTCAAAATAAGCTATCCTTTCGGGCAGGTAAAGCTGGGGGAACATGACGGGAGAAAAATTTGCCCGGCTTATCCTTTTTTCCTTATACCTTTTCATAAGCGTCACCGGATTTTCGCTGATGACGCCTTTTGAACATGAAGCGAAAACATACGTTCCCTCGCCGGGCGATACCGCGGTATAAGGAAAAACCTTCCTTACGGTATTATAAAGACTCCGGGTCAGCTCACCCATCTCGCCCGCCATGTAGTCTTCCGGGGACGGAAGAAACATCGCTATGACGCCGTCTTTCTTGAGCGCCCTCCCGGCATCCATGTAAAATTCGACGGTGTAGTAGCGGTTCAAAAGGGCCGTCGAAGGCGAAGGCACGTTCATCCAGATAAGATCATATTTATTGTTACAACGGGATACCCATGCCCGGCCGTCGTAGTGGCGTATTTTCAGGAGCCTGCTTTCAAGAATTTCCTTTTCTTCTCTGCCGATGGCAGGGGCCATGACTTTTAAAAGCCCGTTATCCAGAAAAACCCAATCGACGCCGGATACCGGCCATTTCAGGAATTCTCCCGCGAGGTCAGGCGGAGCATCCCCGACGATGAGGATTTCGCGCGGGTCGGGATGCTGGGTCATGACCAGGGAGGTTGTCGTCTCGTTACGGTATGGATCGGGGAAAGAGAAATCGTACTGGCCGTTGGAGTAAAGGCTCCACTGTCCTTCGGCGCCTGTCAGGGCGAGATATTGATAGCGGGTGTCGAGCGAATTTACCAGGGGGAGATCGCCCGCAAGGCCTTTCCAGCGCATAAGCTCGGTTTTATTTTCCAGCGAAGGGGAGAAGAGAAGAACCGCTATGAAAAGAAGCCCGAACCCGGCGTTATAAATCAGCCCCGGCTTCCGAAGGAGTGCGGCGGACAGCCACATTAACCCCAGGATTACGGCGATAACGGGGAACGGAGGTATCCTGCCTGCAAGCACAAAGCTGAAAATGACTCCCCCGGCCATGAAGCCGAATGATTCCGCCGAATATAACCACGCTGCGCCTTTAGAGCCGGTTTTCTCCAGGATGCCCGCTCCCAGGGGGAACAGCATCCCCAGGAGAATACCCACAGGCGCGATAACGATAAACGCATATAATATGCCCGAAGAAAAAGGCGCCATAAGCCCCAGTGGGACGTTTAAAAGAGACCTTGCAATACGGATCAAAAATACCTGGATGAATGGAAGCGCCGCAAGTATGACCAGCAAAATCCGAACCCATGTTATTTTGTCCCGGCCCCCTTCAGATGGACCCCCTCCGGATGCGCCATGTTTGAAAATTCGAGGATACAACCATGACCCCAGGGCGATAGTCAGGAGCCAAGACCCCATCAAAAGGCCCACTACAAGCTCGTTTCCGAAATAAACTACGATGAACTCCCGGAATAAGATCGATTGTATTACGATTGAAAAGAATCCCTGAATGAAAAAGCAGAAAAGAAGCCTTTTCAAAGGGACGCTGTTTTTTGCAGGATCAATATTATTTTTGCAGTTTGAATCACTCATGGCAATTTGTTTCAGGGATTTAAATTATGATATAATTGTTCATGGCGGTATATTGATATACCTCCCTGGAAGTGGTTAATTTGGAATCGGATTTGAAATTAAGCAGGCGCGAATTTCTAATAAAATCTTCAGGCGTAGTATCGGGCCTCGTCGCCGCTCCCGGAATTCTGGGATTTTTAGGTTCCGGCCTTAAAGGCATAAACCCGAAAAACATTCACGAAGCTTTATATTATGACAGGCTCAAGGGCGGGAATATAGTTTGTAACCTCTGCCCGAGACACTGCGTTACGCGGGAAGGAAACCGCGGTGTATGCGGGGTCAGGGAAAACAGGCGGGGGAAATACTACAGCCTTGTTTACGGCGCGGCGGGAGCGGTTCACCTCGACCCTGTAGAGAAAAAGCCGCTATTTCATTTCCTGCCGGGGACACAGGTATTTTCCGTAGGTACGGCCGGCTGCAATATGCGTTGTAAATTCTGCCAGAACTGGGAGCTGTCCCAGTCCAGGCCTGAGGCTTTATCGACACAGGACCTGTTCCCTGAAGACGCTGTGGCCCTTGCCGGGAAATCGGGAGCAAGGTCTATTGCAGGGACATATAACGAGCCGATTGTTTTTTACGAATACATCAGGGATATCGCTTTGAAAGCAAGACCTGCAGGTCTTTCGACCGTCATGATAAGCGCGGGTTATATCAATAAAGAGCCTCTGAAAGAACTTTGCAAGCACCTGGACGCCGTTAAGATAGACCTGAAGGGCATAACCGAAAACTTCTACAACACGATGTGTGCGGGCACATTGAAGCCTGTCCTGGATACTCTCGTTACTATAAAGGATTCGGGCACATGGCTGGAGATTGTCAACCTTGTGATCCCCTCGAAGAATGACTCGGAAAAAGACATAAAAAAGATGGCCGGGTTCATAAAGAAAAATCTCGGAGCGGGGGTGCCTCTCCACTTCACAAGGTTCTATCCGCAGTATAAAGTAAGAAACCTGCCCCCTACCCCTGCATCTACACTGATACGCTGCAGGGAAATCGCGCTTGCCGAGGGGTTGAAATTCGTTTACCTGGGCAACCTTCCCGGTCAGTCGGGGGAAAACACGTACTGCCCGAAATGCGGCAAACTGCTAATCAAGAGGTACGGCATGGCGCTTGTCCAAAATAATGTTCTCCAAGGAAAATGCAGGTTCTGCGGAGAAGCTATCCCGGGGGTCTGGCACTGACAAAACCCCCGTAGAGGAGTGGGGTCGATGAAAATCATTTACAGCCTTTTCTTCGCGGCAATTTTACTGATACTCGTTGCTTTCGGTTGTAATGCTAAACCTGCTGCGACAGCCTCTGTGAGTCCAGAGAAAACCCCGGAAAGGAGCACTAACGTGAAGAGAAGTTATGCCGCCGGAGGATTTTTCCCGGCGAACCAGGTGGAATTGAGAATGATGGTTGAGAAATATTTGAAAGATGCAAAGCCGCCCGAAGTTGACGAACCGATAGTTGCCGTGGTGTCACCGCATGCGGGATACCCGTTCAGCGGCCCGCTTGCGGCTTATGATTTCAAACTGTTCGAGGGCAAGCAGATAAAAACGGTATATATCCTGGGAATAAACCACCGGGCCGGGTTCGACGGCATATCGGTTTATACCGGGGGAGCATACGGGACGCCCCTGGGGGCCGCAAAAGTCGATGAGGAGGCTGCTGCAAAACTGCTTAAGGCTTCCCCCCGTTTCATGGATCTGCCCCAAGCTCATGAAAACGAACATTCCCTGGAAGTGATGGTGCCCTTCATCCAGGTCGTCCTGCCGGACGCGAAGATCGTGCCGATAGTCTTTTCATGGCCCAACCTTGAAGATTGCAAGATCGCGGCTAAAGCCCTGGCGGAACAGTTCGTCCCCGGCGAAACCGTGGTGGTGGCAAGCTCCGATATGTCCCATGACCACCTTTATAAAGAAGCTGTATCTATGGATAAAGGCACCCTTGAATTGATGAAAAACCTGGATGTCGAAGGGCTGGCGGCGAGGCTTCAGTCAGGGAAAGGGGAGCTTTGCGGCGCAGGCCCGGTATTGACCGCCATGTTTCTTGCAAAGGAACTGGGAGCACACGGGACGATACTCGGATATACCACGTCAGGCGATGTGGTAGGCGATACGCGCTCCAGGATAGTCGGCTACGGCGCGGTTGCATTTTCCGGGATGAAAAAGACATCGGAAAAAAAGAATGACGAGGAAGAGCGTATAACCGCCGCAGGCAAAGATGCCGATACGTTAACCGGTCAAGAAAAAAAAGCAATGCTGTCAATAGCCCGACAGACCCTGGATGAGTTTATCAAGGAAGGCAATGTCCCGAAAATCGATTTCAAAAAATTGAACATGCCCGTACTGGAAGAAAGAAGGGGCCTTTTCGTAACTCTTCACAAGGGCAAGAATAAGGATCTGCGCGGTTGTATCGGGTATATCGAAGCGATAAAGCCCGTAGGAGAGGCTATCCAGGACATGGCGGTAAATGCTTCGACGAAGGATCCCAGGTTCAGGCCTGTCAGTCCCGGTGAGCTTAAGGATATAAAGATAGAAATTTCATTGCTGTCGCCATTGAAAAGGATAACGAATCCCGACGACATCATCCCGTTCAAGAACGGGGTGGTAGTCAAGCAGGGCTGGCACCAGGGGCTTTTCCTGCCCCAGGTCTGGGAGCAGATCCCCGACAAAAATACGTTTATGGAGCATCTGTGCGCCGGCAAGGCGGGTCTTGCGCCCGATGCCTGGAAAGATAAAAAAACAGAATTATATGTTTTCACGGTAGAGCATTTCGAGGAGGAACACTGAGGCATTTGGGGAATATATAAGAAGCCCTTAAGGAGGGCTTTTTATATTAATGGAGCTTATAATTAATGCTGAGTAAAATTAAGAGCCTGCTTGCCCGGCTGTGGGAAGTTATATCACAACCGGTGATCAGGCGGGCGCTGCTTGCAATATTCGTTTTGGGCTCGATGGTTTTTATGCTCGGCTTCCACAACTTCCCTGCAAGATCCCTAGGGCTGGGTGAAGCGTGTCCTGTCGATATCGAAGCGCCCCAATCGGCGGAATTTGTAAACCGGAAGGCCACCGATGAGGCCAGGATGAACGCGGCCAAAACTGTGGAGACAGTTTACAGCTTGGATACCGCGCTTTTCGAATCGGCTAAAAAGAACCTCCAGGAAATATTCACCATTATGAACAAGATAAATATAGCCCGGAGGGAAAAAAACAAGGAAGAAATAGCCGCTCTTCAAAAAAAGCTCCCTTTCAGACTTTCGCCTTCAACCGTGGGACAGCTTTCGAAGCTGGACCCCCTAGTGCTTAACAGGCTTGAGGAAACTGTACGTAGATCTCTGTGGGAAGTTTCGAGAAGAGGCATAACCCCGGAAAACCGGAAGGCGGCAAAAGCCGGGCTGTACAACCTTTTAAAAGGCTATTCTCTTCCCGGTGCTGTCCTGGATGCTCTTCAGGAAATCGGGGGCAGCCTTGTGATTCCCAACCTGAAAGTTGACCTGGAGGCGACGGCTGAAAAACAAAGGGAAGCAATGGCCGCGGTGGAGCCGATCCGAACTTATATAAGCAAAGGGCAGGTAATAATACGGAAGGGAGATATTGTTACTCCGGAGCAGCTCGATACTCTGGCGGCCCTCGGCCTTTACAGTTCGAAGTTAAACTGGCAGGAATTGATCGGTTATATCCTGCTGGTTATGTTCACATTATTATTGATAATCATATACATATACCAGGTAGAGAAGAAAAAGTATTTACAGGACAATTATCTTTTCCTGATGGCCCTGGTTACCGTCCCTGTAATGTTTGCATGCAGGTGGCTGGGTGATATATCGCCGCTTCTCGCTCCCGTTGCGGTGGCATCGATGCTGCTTGCCGTACTGGTCGAAGTGCGCATAGCTATTTTGATTACTGCCGTAATGAGCGTTTATGTGGGCATATTCAACGGCGGCGTCGAATCCGCCGTCATTTCATTGCTTACTGGCATAGCGGCGGTTCTCATAGGCACGGGGATCCAGAAAAGGTGGGACCTCGTAGCCGCTGCGCTTGTCATAATAGGAGCAAATATTTTTTCAGTCCTCGGATACCAGCTTGCAGTGGGTTCCGACCCTCTGGAGGTTGTACAGGCGGAATATTTCGGCGGCTTAAACGGGCTGCTTTCGGGGATAGTTGCAATAGGGGCGCTGCCCCTTCTCGAAAATATTTTCGGCATAACAACGCCTTTCAAGCTGCTCGAGCTTTCGAACCCGTCGGAGCCGCTGCTTCACCAGCTCATGACCGAGGCGCCGGGAACTTATCATCACAGCATCATCGTGGGCAACCTCGCAGAGGCGGGGGCCAGGGAAGTCGGCGCAGATCCTTTGCTTGCAAGGGTCGGCGCTTATTACCACGACCTGGGCAAAACAAGGCGTCCTTATTTCTTCGTTGAAAATCAATACGGGGAAGAAAACCCGCATGATAAGATCTCACCGTCTTTATCTACACTGGTCATCACTTCTCATGTTAAAGACGGCGTGGAACTTGCGAGAAAACACCGTATTCCGGAACCTGTCATAGATATCATGGAACAGCATCACGGCGATTCCATCGCCCAGTTTTTTTACCAGAGGGCAAGAGAGCTTAACGGCGAAGTTACCGATGAAGAATTCCGTTATCATCATCCCAGGCCGGTAAGCAAGGAAGCCGCTATAATAATGCTTGCAGATGCATGCGAAGCGGCGGTCCGCTCATTGAATACCAATGACCCCAATAAAATACAGACGGCCGTCCGTAATATCATTAGAGATATAGTCGCGGACGGGCAGCTTGAGGAATCGGAGCTTTCCATGAGGGACGTATCCGCGATAACCAACGCTTTCATCCGCGTATTGACCGGGATATATCACATGCGTATAGAATATCCCGAAAGGAACGGGCATGGCCCGGCAAAGAAGCAGAAAGCCCTGCCCGAAAAAGGCCGTAAAACGGC
>JAMCWD010000020.1 GCA_023475345.1 Chloroflexota bacterium
AGAGGCTGCCGAGGAAGGTGGAGGATGAAATAATCAGGCTGCTGTGGAAGGAACCTGAAGGGGTCAAAGCAAATGTGTAAACGATGTATCGGACAGTTTTGTAAACTATGTTACCGGGTTGTACCCATTCCTGCGGAGGCAGGAATCCATAAAAACAACAGCCGTATTATCTATACAACAGGCGTCCCATGAAAATCCGCCTTATTGATTCTATGTTATCCTGAACTTCAATTCTTGACGAATCTTAGCGAACTCAAGCGCGGCGGCGGCGGACTGCCATTACTGTGAAATTTTTATCGAATAGCGCCGATTTGAAATAAAATTCCTGATCTTGATAACGCAAGTTCAAGATCAAAGACCCGGCCCCAAGCCGGTGATCTGAAGATGTATGGTAATTCATTTTATATCATAAAGGCTCGCTATCAAATTCATGATCCCTACAACAAAAATTCGACATCTAATATCTGCTTTTTTATGGATTATATCGCATACCGGTATGAATACTTTCCTCTTTATTGGATGTAACTTCCCCTCTTTCATTGATTATCGTTTTTCGATGTTTGACTCTTATGAGAAGAATTATGTAAGTGTAATAATCTATTATGTAGTTCATCCCATCCTTTGTAACTTTAACCGGCTTTATTTCCCTTTTAAAAATATCATATTCGCTCTCTTCTCCGGCTTTTCTATTTTCATCTTTCGATGCAAACTTAACAAAATCCAGATCGAATTGGTCCATCTCTTCGATGTTATTTATCAATTCTTCATGACCATAAGTAGTTAGCGGAAACATACGTAAAAAATATTTCTCCGCATCTTCTTCATTTCTTATAGATATGGATTCATCCCGTACCATGGTATTGAATTCTGCCGCATTGTTGTTATTGAAATATAAAATGTGTGCCTTTTTATCGTTCCCCATTGCGGCAAATAAAACCGTACAATGTACTGGAAATGAGGGTGGTAATACCATGATTTCATATAACGAATGATTTTTTATGAAAACATGCTTCTCATCTATTTTGATAACTTTCATGTATTTTTCGAATTTTTTCCATTTTGGAGCAACTCTGAACAAGGCTTTCTTTAAAAGGATTTCATACCCCGGTTTCTTAGTTGTGTTTTCCGCATGAGATATATTTATTAAAATAAACATCAGAAATAAGACGATGACCGATATTCTTTTTAAGAATAGATAAAGATTTCGGAAATTTTGTATAAAATTAAACCTCAAGGGCAATCACCTCTAGTTATTGAATAATTAGCATTGAATAAACCCGGCATTTTATGAAGGTGGCACGGGGACAGATCTTGGATCTTGAATTGCCACGACCTGCCTTTGAATTGCTACTTTACAAGCGCCTTATTCCCCCGCAGGAACAAACACTCTCGGCTGTTTACTGCCCATTTCAACTTTGATCTTCCCGCCGGCGATTGTTACTTTTTCGCCGGTCAGCAGATCCTTCATTACAGTGCCGTCTTTCAGGCCGGACTCGGCCCGCAGAGGGATCTCGCGCGATGCCGTATCGTAGCTGTTATTCAGCACGACTATGGCTTCTTCTTCCGGAGACTTGCGGGAATACGCATACAACTGGTCATCCTGCCACATCTCGAGGAACTCGCCTTTCGACAATGCAGGATGCTCGGAGCGGATGGAAGTTAAATTTTTGAAATAAGAGAGAAGCTCCGGGTCCTTATTCCATTCCATATCTTTCCTGTTTTCAGGCGGCTTTGAAATGTCGTGCTCGCCTTCCATCCCCACTTCAGTCCCGTAATACACCGACGGGATCCGGTTTATGGTCATCATGAAAGCAAGAGCCAGCTTGAGTTTTTCCTTCCCGTTCGGCCCGGCCTGTGTCAGGAACCGTGACATATCGTGGTTATCGATAAGGGACGCCATCAAAGACGGGTTGTCATACAACCGGTTCGTTTCTTCCATTTTGCGGGCAAGGGATCTCATGCTCCCGTCGCGGGCAAAGGTATCGGCGGCGCTGAAATAAAGCGGGAAATCGAAAAGGGACTGCATCCCGTCCTTCTGGTAAGATTGGACATGGTATGTGTCGCCGTGCATATCCTCGCCGACAATGAGGAAATCGGGCCCGGCGAATTCTTTTATTTCGGTGGTGTATTGATGCCAGAAAGCGTGTGGGATGTGCTTCACGGCATCCAGGCGGAGGCCGTCAACTCCGGTATTCTGGATCCACCACTTGGACATATCGATAAGGTGTTTGGAGACTTCGGGGTTTTCCTGGGCCAGGTCGGGCAGGCCGAAAAGGGAGCCGTGCTCCACCTGCCACGGGTTGTTCCAGTCTTTGATGTCGCCGTCATGATGGAGCCAGTCCTGTTTTGACGGGTCTTTCACCCAGGGATGCTCCCACGCCACATGGTTCAAAGGCATGTCAAGGATGACTTTCATGCCCTTTTCATGTGCCTTATCTACGAAGTTTTTGAAATCTTTAATTTCTCCGAGGTGCTCGTCAACCTTATAAAAATCGGTGGGCCAGTAGCCGTGGTATCCCTCGGTGGTGAGGAATTCGGTCTGGTTGTCCATGACCGGGGTGAGCCAGATTGCCGTCGCGCCGAGATCCTTGATGTAGTCGAGCTTTTCGGTAAGGCCCTTGATGTCACCCCCGTGATACTTGTTGAGGTTGGAAGGGTCGGCGCCGAAATCGTTGGTTTTGTCCCCGTTATTGAACCTGTCGGTCATGACGAAATATATGATGTCGTCTCTCCAGTCGTCGTCCCGCTGTTTCTGGAGCGGGCTTACGACATCGGTTCTCATCAGGCCGCTGACCGTCCCGTCGGTTTTCCAGGGCTTGTCGGCGGGCGCTGACAGGTCGTCGGTTATCTCGCCCGAATAATCTTTTGCCGTGAAAGGCATCAGGTAAAGCGGGTCGCCGTCTTTCCACCCTTTTACGCGCAGGGCGTCCTTATCGACTTCGAATTCCACGGAATCGGTCAATGCGTCGAATTTTAAACTTTTTATACCGTTCTCTACCGTTGTATTTTTATCATCGATGAGCCTGTTGTATCCCTGATCATAAGCGCCGACAGCCAGTTTCCAGGGATGTATGCTTTTGCCCTTGAGGTTATCGGGAAGCGAGGTCGTGCCGTCTTTTCCCCAGCCGATTAAAAGGTATGCGTCCAGGTGGCCTGCGGAAGCTTCTTCTTTCAGGTGGGAAAGCTGGATCTTGAAGTTGTAAGGTTCGCTTTCCCTGCCTTCTTTAAACGCCATGCCGACGATATCGCGGGACGAGTCGTAGCCGTCTCCGATGAAGCGGTAGTCGGATCTTACCGCGTCCCGGCGGCCTTCGCCGTCGATCATCGTAATGGTTTTGGGGGGTTCGCTCATGGTTATAGATCTGGATGAGGGAAGGGGCTTTGATGCTATGGCGGTTTCGGAAGGCTTTGCGGTATCGGCTGAAGCTGAAGCCGTTTTTCTCCTGATTTCAAATTTTGTCTTTGCCCGCTTTACGGCGGCCCTGCTCAGGTCAACCTTCTCGCCTATCGGGGCGGTAAGTTCGTCGGTAGCCCCGTCGCCGCATTTTACGGCAGGCTTTTCCTGGGCCTTGACCGGGAATGTCTTTTGAATATTGATCCCGATTTTGTCAGCTTCCATCAAAATCTCCCCTCGATTCACGGCAATATTTTCAGGCGACAGTCCCACACCCCCCTGAAATGCAAGAAAACAAATAATAATCCACGTCAGGGCCAGCGGGATTACCTCCTTAACCTACCATAAATAATATAACAGGATCAGCCCCGGATCAATATGTAAGATGTTATCGATTTGTTAACTTTTTTCAAGACTGTATTTAATTGAGCACCTGAAAAAGGCTGCCCAGGGGTATAACGGTCATTCCTGCGGAGGAGGCTGTCTAAAAAGTCGGAGATGAAGTTATTCCCCTCCCTGGAGGGGTGCCCGAAGGGCGGGGTGGGTATATTATATACATAGTTTTGCGTTACGAAACCCACCCCTTAATCCCCTCCCAAGAGGGGAATGAAATTTTGCAAAGACTTTTTAGACAACCTCGAAGGCAGGAATCCAGTCCCTTAATGAGGGACATATGACCGCAAATCCTAACCAAACCTCTCCCGGAGGGAGCGGGAGAAAAAGATCGTATTTTTTGCCTTAAGATGCGGAATTATATTTCTGCTTTTTTTGCTTTATCGCGTTTTTCAGATGCCCGGGCAATCATTTCTGCGGCTTCCTTCAGGTCGTGATAAAATTCTTCGATATTTGTTTCTTTCCCGGAAACGCAGGGCGGTTTATAAGCAATATCGCCGGCGGCGGAAAAATCGTCTTCGGAAACGAGAAGTCCGAATTTACGGCCGATCTCCGGTTCGATTATATCGTCCAGCGAATGTTCAAGCCTGAAATCGACATCGATGTTAAGAGTGTCTGAAAACTGTTTAAGAGTAACTTCGGTAATCCCAATGACGATAATTTCCCTCGGGTCGAAGGCATTAATCATCGTGTACATTTTATTGCCGCCGGCTAATCCGAAGCCTGTTGTATGGAACCAGGCCTTACGAAAATCTTCATAAGTTTTACCTTCTTTAAGTCTCCTCGTAAGAATTGCTACCTGGATCATAAATGCCCCCTTTTTTTAACATTATTTCCGCCGTGCCTGAGCCTGCCGGGCCTTATCCTGCCTGCTTTGATCGCCGCGGTCAGATCGTTGATATTCCTCACGTCGTCGGGGAAAAATGTGAAATATGTGGCCGCCATATCGTGCGCATGGGCGTCGCTCCCGCCCGCTGCGGGGATCTTCAGCCTTCTTGCCGTATCGATGCCTTCAGCCTGGGCGGCATACGGCAGGTTTGCGCTCCTTACTTCTATCGCCGAAAAACTTCTGAGGAATTCGTCGTAACCGTCCCCCGGCACATTACACTTCCAGCGGAAAGGATGGGCCAGTACCGCCGCCCCGCCCGATTCTTCGACTATCTTCAAGATATCCTTCCAGTGCCTGTTGACCCCGAAATCGCAATCACAACCGTAAACCAGGATATGCCCCGCATCGGAATCGATCTCCTGCCCCGCCGCCAGCAGGAATTTTTCCGGGAGACGAAGCGCCGATTTGATCTCATCGAGCTGGCTGCCTTTCCACTGGCAGTTGTGTTCGGTGATGACCAGCCCGTCAAGCCCGGCCTCGTAAGTCTGAATGATAAGATCCGGGGCAGGCAGCAGGCTGCACGGCGAGAATTGGGACGTGTGCGCATGGGTATCTATCTTCATGCCGTTAAATACGAGACCTGCGCCTGTTTCCCCTGTTAAACATGCCTCCCCCGGCAAATTGCGGTGAAATTTTTTTGCCCGATGAATAAATTATTTGCAGGGAGAAAGCGGGGTACGGGCGAAAATTATCCCATGTTTTACTCGAGGGAAGAAGAGAGCGGCCTCATTCTCAATGCCTGTGAGAAAATGCTGGGCGACGTTTTGGCGCTCAATGAATCGCAGGCCGTCAAACTGCTGAACTTCCGCGACGACCTCCAGTCGGCCATCGATGGCGAGGAGGATATTGAAAAAGAACTGCTTGACCGGGTGGAAAAACTGGATGCCGTCCTGAAGTCGAACATATTATTTATCCAGTCGATGATATCGTTCGAATTCGTTTACTCCATGAGGGGAGTTTACGATGAATCCCACTGGTGGTGGTATTGAGCAGGCTCCCGAAAAACCCGGATAGATTTTTTCTTTGCAGCAATACGTTCATGTATGGAAGTTTTGCGCTTTCTGACCCACCCCGCATCTGGTTGTGCAGGGGCGTGATCTTTAACTCCAAATCTGCATGGTACTAAACCAAATCCCCCTTGAACTTCAGCCGCAACGAACCGAAGTACCGAAACAAGTCCCCCTTAGCTAAAAGGGGGCGCGGGGGTTGTCGCGTAAGTAAAACTCCCGCATTAAATTAGACAGAGCCGGGACAAGGACGAAGGGGACACCGGAGCGGCCGAATTTATTCCGCTTTGCATACCAGATGAATTGGACAGACCTGCAAAAAGAGGCAAAGAAAAAACACGATAAGGCAAAAAAGAAAAGGATACGATCCGCGCCCCGGAGAAATTTATATCTTAATGGCTAAGATTTTTCTTTACTCTACAAAACCTGTTTCGGAAAAGATGGCAGGCCCCGCCCTTCGCAACTGGGAGACGGCCAAAGTCCTGTCCGAATCCCATGAAGTAGTGCTCGGAACCCCCAACAAGCCCGATATCGAGCCTGCCGGATTCAAAATCGTGCGGGCGGATTTTGCCGGCGCATTGAAATACGCCCGGTGGGCTGATATTATAATCTCACACCTCCATCCTCTTTTTTACCTCCCCTTTACAACAAACAAGATCATCGTCCTGGATATGTACAACCTTGTTTTCTTCGAAAACCTGGAGCTTTTGATAAAAGGCTCTTCGGAATTCTTGAGAAAAAACCCCGATTATGCGCTTAAAAATTTTATCGTAAACCTCTGTTGTGCCGATTGTATTTTATGCTCCGGCGAGAAACAGCGCGATGTAGTTATCGGCATGCTGCTTGCCCTGGGCCGCCTGAAAAAAGAAATCTATGAGAGAGACACAAACCTCGAAGGCTTTATAGATATCATGCAGTTCGGCTTCCCCGAGGGAGAGCCGGTAAAAAAATCGGCGGCGGCAAAAGGCGTGATAGCGGGGATCGAAGAAACCGATTTCCTGCTCCTGTGGGCGGGCGGCGTCTGGGACTGGTTCGATCCTTTCACGCTTATAAGGGCCGTATCCGAAGCCGTGAAAGAGAACCCCCGCATAAAGCTGCTTTTCATGGGATGCCGCGCGCCTGAAGCCGAAGGCGGGCCTGCCCTGAACCTGGAGAAAGCCGTCGAATTGTCACGCGAGCTGGGCCTGCTTGATAAAAACATCTTTTTCAAAGAGTGGGTCCCATACGACGACAGGGCCGGTTATTACCTTGAATCCGGCGCGGGTCTAAGCGTCCATAAGGATATCCTGGAAACGCGGTACTCCGCCCGGACCCGCCTCATGGATTATTTGTGGGCGAAACTCCCCATAATATGCAGCAGGGGGGATCAACTCGCGAACCTGGTGGAAAATGAAAACCTGGGTATAACAGTACCGGCGGGCGATGTCGAAGCTCTCATGTCCGCCATATTGAAAATGGCGGACGATAAAGCTTTCAGGGACGCCTGTATTGAAAATATCGGGAGAGTGCGGGAAAGTTTCAGGTGGAAAAGAGTGCTGGAGCCGGTAACAAATTTCTGCCTCAACCCACGCAGTGCGCCGGGGAAACCGGGCGCTTTAAGGATCTGCTGGGAAGCGTTTAAAATTTATTTCGACAGGGCGGTAATCTCAAATTTCAGGTAGCCGAAGCGTTTCATAGACCCGTTTCAACATGCAGGCGCGCTGAAAGGAGATTATACCGGGCCGGAGAAAATCCGGGGAGAAGGGTTTTGAGATCCGTTGTACCAAATTTCGAGGAGGCCGAATGAGAATTATAGTAACCGGGGCTGCCGGGTTCATCGGGAGCCATTTCTGCGAACACATACTTAAAAATACCGATTGGGAGATAGTGGCAATCGATAAATTGAATTATGCCTCGATGGGGTTTGACAGGCTGAAAGATATCGATGTTTACGACGACAGGCGCGTAACGATGTTAACGACCGATTTCACGAAGCCTATAATAAGCGGGATGGCAAAGGAAATAGGACAGGTGGATTATATCGTTCACATGGGAGCGGAAACCCATGTTGACAACTCGATAACCGACCCGGAGCCTTTTGTTATGAGCAATGTGGTCGGAACGATGTATATGCTGGAATTCGCCAAGACTCAGAAGAACCTGAAAGCGTTCGTACAATTTTCCACCGACGAAGTTTACGGCCCAGCCCCGGAAGGCATAGATTATAAAGAAACAGACCGCATGAACGCGACAAACCCTTACTCCGCGACCAAGGCGGGCGCCGAACAGCTTGCCCAGGCTTACGCCAACTGCTACGGGATCCCCGTAATGGTTACCAATACGATGAACGTCTTCGGCGAGCGCCAGCATCCCGAAAAATTCATACCTGGGACAATCAGGAAAATCCTGACGGGGGAAACCGTTACAATACATTCCAACCCCGACAGGACGAAAGCCGGGAGCAGGTTTTACATCCATGCCCGCAATGTAGCTTCTGCGATAATGTTCCTTTTCGAAAAAGTCAAATGCGGGAAACCTTATTATATGGACGAATGCGGGTACCCCCAGTATTCCTACCGCTATAACGTCGTCGGGGAAAAAGAAGTCGATAACCTCACCCTGGCACAGTTTATCGCCGGTATCGTGGGGAAGCCTCTCAAGCATGAAATGGTTAATTTCCACGAAAGCAGGCCGGGACATGACCTGCGCTATGCCCTGAGCGGGGAAAAGCTGAAAGAGATGGGCTGGGAAATCCCGAAGACCTTCGAAGACAGCCTGAGAAAAACAATAGAATGGTCGATTGCAAACAAGAAGTGGCTGAATTTGTGATCGGCGTTTATAGGGATTTTTTCAGATTGAAGGGATGAACTGATAACATATTATGTGCAATTTTTGCTATAATTGGATGATGTTATTTATATTTTCCCAACCAATTTTTTGGCTGTCAAACTCTCGATAATCTATATAAAAATTTAACTCAGAAAGTATTTTTTCGATTTGTGAAGAAAACTTCGTTGCCAAGTTACTCATCGTATATATTCCGGGATCAACAAAAGAGATTAATTCCAAGGCAACAAATATACCACAAGCAACTTGCCAACTAGTCGCATTTACTCCTTTATTATCTCGATCCTTAAATGTTCTAATGCATTCAGAATGAGATGCCTTATTAAAATGATATGAAAGATGTTTATTCCCACTGTCTATTATTATGCCAACAGTATCCTCACCAAAAATTTCACTTGTAGGGGGTAATATATTTTTTACTTTTTGAAAATTAATATTATATAAATTATCTTTTATAAATTCCTGTATGCTTAATGGAGGTTGATAGAAAAAGGCACAAAGTTCACAATATCGGTTTGAATCGCCGATAGAAATTAATTCCTCATGGGGAATTAAATGAAAAATTCTTTTAATTCCGTCAATGTTTAATAGTGCCTCGATCTTAGCTCCAGGACTTGGCAAATAATAAATTTGATGTTTTTTACTATAAAAAAAAGGTGGCTCTATAATAGATTCTAAATAATAAGAAGTAGGTGACCAAGTGTTAAACACTTGGTCACCTTTTAAAGTAGCAGTATCATATTCAAACTCAACTGCAATATGTCGAGTTTTTGGCATGCTCATTGAATATATATATTCAATAATTCCTGGATTCATTCCAAACCCAATTAATGCTTTGACATTACTTTTAGTTGAACGTATTTCTTGAAAAGCCGTTGCAAGCGTTCTTGAATCATTATCTGATAATTCTATACATGTATCTATGTAATCCAGATTATATTCCTGACATAAAGATAAAATTTTATCAGTTGGTTCGCCAGTCAAGTTGATAACTAAATTTATTTTATTATAATATTTTTTTATCCATTCCTGAACTGTTATTCCATGGAATTTATTATCGCAAAGGTATATTGAGGAAACTTTTGTTGATTTTGAGTTTCTTAATAGTGAATCAATCGCTCGTCCAATATTCCCAAATCCTGCAATTAATATATTCATTTTGTATAAATAATTTTATTTCTGTTCTTTGTTTTAAATGTTAACATAATTCTAGTAAGATAGATGCTTCTTCGAAATCTAAATTAACTATCATTCACTTTCTTTTTTAAGTTCGAGCTGTGGATTGATTATGCGAATAACGTCAGGATAATACGGACTTAAATAATCATGAACATCCTTGAATTCTTGAACATTAATAAGATCAGCCAACCATTTTGCTGTCCATCCAGCATCAAGTGTTCTAGACATCTTTTCTTCTTTGACAACCGGGCTTCCAATGTTTCCATGGGACTCATTAGCATAGGTCAACCCTTTGATTACCCAGATCTTCTGGCATGCGAAAAACGCTAAATACTCATATATCTTTGTATAATATATATATCGGCGAATTGCTTGCGAATTGCCTGCATATTTGTTTTTAAATAAATCTTCTGAAATGTAGTCACCTACGAAGTCCTCGAATTCTTTTATTTCAGCATCAGAAATAAATTCATATGTCTTCCAATACATCTCCCATTGATCCTTTAAAGCCTGAGTTGCTAGCAAACTATTTTGAATTTCTAATTGTTTCCATACTGTTTTTAATTGTTTCAATACCGCAACAAACGTCACCATGAGTATTAAACCTATCCCTAATTGGATATAATCTGCTGGTGCCATTTTTTCTCCTCCTTGAAAAAAAATTCAAACATCACCGTGTTCTTTTAGTAATTTCTGCAAATGTTTTTTCAATCCTATTTTAGGATATAATGCAATTGCGTCTTGATAGTGTTTTATTGCCATTTTCTTTTCTTGTAAAAACTCGTAAAACTCTCCCAAATTTCGATGGATATAGGCTTTATGCTCTGGATTTTTATCTTGATTCAATGCATTTGTATAGAGGCGTATTATCTCTTCCTTATCATGATATCTCCCTGATTTAGCAAGACAAGTAAGTCCAGAAGCTTTTTTTTCATCTTCTCTAACATCAGTATTTTCAACCGAAAGTACTTCAAGTAAACCTCCTTCAAAACTGTATTTGCAAATAATGCCATAAGAGTAAACCAAATCAATTGAATCATGCGTTTCGTCGAAAAGAATCTCTTGAGGCATGCATAAATCTAGAGAGATAGACCACAGAAATTTGCTATTTTGCAGGTCAAAAAAGAGCAACATATTTGAATGCATATCAATGCCTTCAACACGATAAGTGCTACAGGCGGCAAATTTTCCGTCATTTGAGATTGCACTATTAAAAACGCTTGATTTTATAATGTATTCGATTAAAGAGTTTCCATCTTTATCATACGCGTAAAAAGTTTCATTTGGTTGATTTGAGAACATTCGATCAATTATAATAAGGTAATTGCCTAGAATTTGATCCCATGATAAGGTGGTGTCATGGAGATCGAAGCTTATGAGGACTTGATTCGTAACGAGTCGGTGGCTCGAAAATACTTGTTGGGATTTTGCTGGAAAAACCAA
>JAMCWD010000058.1 GCA_023475345.1 Chloroflexota bacterium
TCATGATGTCTTCTTCGCTGTACTGCAGAGGAACAGCTAGGGGGAGATAAATAATGAGACATAAAGTTAAAACGACAACATTAGGAAGAGATACAGCACACCGGCTTTCGATGCTGAGAAACCTGGCCACTTCATTGATAGTTCACAAGCGCATCGAAACAACGAACACGAGGGCAAAGGAAGTTTCCCAGTTCGTTGAAAAGCTGGTTACATGGGCGAAGAAGAAAGACCTCTCGGGCAAACGCCAGGTATTCCGCTATATCACCAACCGCGATGCCGCAAGGGAGCTTTTCGAAGAGCTGGCTCCCAGGTTCGAGGATCGCAAGGGCGGATATACAAGGATCATAAAAAAAGGTTTCCGCAAGGGAGATAACGCGCCGTTATCGATTATAGAATTCGTAGAATAAGGTACATATTTTCCTGCGGTTAATATCTTTTAATCTGGCGAAAGCCAGATTTTTTTTGGAAAAATAAATACCGTGAGAATAACATGATCGACGTCCGCGACTTACACCACTATTTTTTCCTCGGCAGGCCGGAGGAAATTCATGCCCTCCGGGGCGTCAATCTTCATATTGACCAGGGCGAAATGGTGGCACTCCTCGGACACAACGGGAGCGGGAAATCGACGCTCGTGCGCCATTTGAACGGCCTTCTGCTGCCCGATTCCGGGCACGTCCTGATTAACGGCATGGATACACGCGATCTCGATAAGATATGGGAGATTCGAAGGCTTGTAGGGATGGTATTCCAGAACCCCGAAAGCCAACTTGTCGGAACGCTGGTCGAGGAAGAAGTGGCGTTCGGGCCGGAAAATCTCGGCATTCCCCGAAACGAGATAAAACAGCGCATACACGAATCTCTTGCGGCAGTCGATATGGAGAACATGCTGAAAGCTGTGCCACAGGCGCTCTCGGGAGGCCAGAAGCAGCGCCTTGCCGTGGCAAGCATCCTTGCCATGAGACCCCGTTGTATTGTTCTGGATGAACCCACTACAATGCTTGATCCCGTCGGGCGCAGAGAGGTCATGGATACCGTCGGGCGGCTGAACAGGGAAGACGGCATAACGGTGATCTGTATCACCCACGATATGGAAGAAGCCGCCCTGTTCGACAGGGTTATCGTTATGTCCGACGGCGTTGTTGCGATGGACGGTACCGTATCCGAAATTTTCGGCAGGGTCGAGGAACTGGAAAAGCTGAGGCTGTCCGCCCCGGCGATGTCTCTTCTTGCAAACAGGCTGGAAAAACGTGGAATAAGGCTTCCGTCCAACCCGTTAACGGTGGAACAGGCTGTCGATGTGATTGCCGGGATCATGCCTCCAACGGGCGAACTGCCGCCCCCGGCTGAAGTGTCGAGCCCTCTTTCGGGAGATGTCGTGATTGAGACAAATGATCTCGAATACACTTATTTACAGGGGACGCCGTTTCAGAAGAAAGCTCTTTTCGGCATAAATTCAAAGGTTACGAGGGGGGAGATCCTGGGGATCTGCGGCAGTACCGGTAGCGGCAAAACGACGCTGGTTCAGCATTTCAATGCGCTTTTAAAACCTACTGCGGGCAGGGTGGAGGTGCTCGGCGTTTCAACGACCGGAAAGAAAGCCGACCTGAAAAAGATCCGCTCGAATGTCGGCCTGATTTTTCAATTTCCAGAGAACCAGTTATTTGAGGAAACCGTAAAAGAAGACATAGCTTTCGGGCCGCGTAACCTGGGGCTTTTGAGTGATGAGATCGAAGGCAGGGTAAGGTCGGCGATGGAGATGATGGGGCTTTCTTACGATGTATTTGCTTTAAGGCACCCGTTTTCTCTTTCCGGCGGGGAGATGCGCTGGGTTGCCATTGCAGGCGTCCTTGCCATGCAGCCCCGTGTGCTGGTAATGGATGAGCCTCTTGCGGGCGTTGACCCCGAGGGCAGGAAGCGTCTCCGTGAGAAGATGGAGGAATTCAGGAATTCAGGCATAACGATGGTTATCGTTTCGCATTCCATGGAACAACTCGCCGGCATGAGCGACAGGATTATCGTGCTTAAAGGCGGCAGAATAGCAGCGGATGCGTCTCCGAGAGAGGTGCTTGCAAAGGACGGCAAGCTCAGGGAAATGGGGCTTGAAGAGCCGGTTTTCGTAAGGCTGGCGTGGGGACTCAGGGAGAAGGGGATCCCTGTCAGGCCTGACCTCATGTCGCTTGACGAGGCATGTGAGAATATAGCCGGGCTGATAAAGCCGGGCAGGATCGGTTGATATGGAATTTGTAAAGAGCATAAACATAGGCGTTTACGTGGATACAGGATCGGTCATCCACCGCCTGGACCCCCGCCTGAAGGTGCTGACGCTTGCGGCGCTGATGATACTTGTTTTTGTTTTCTCCCGCTGGTATGAATTCGTTATATTGCTGGGCCTCCTCATGCTTGTCGCCGTTCTTTCCAGGATCCCGCTGCGCTTTATCTGGCGCGGTTTCCGGATGATCCTTATATTTATTTTGCTCGCCGTTGTTTTTAACCTTTTCCTGACAAAAGGCGGCCAGGTTTTATTTTCATGGAAGTTCATAAGCATAACTACCGAAGGCGTGAGAATGGCTTTGCTTATGGCTTCCAGGCTGGTATTACTGGTGCTGGGGACATCGCTTCTTACGCTGACTACATCATACCTCCAGCTTACGGATGCGGTCGAAGCCCTCCTGAAGCCTTTAAAGCGAGTGGGTTTCCCTGCGCACGAAGTTGCGATGATGATGACCATCGCCCTCCGCTTTATACCTACACTGCTTGAGGAGACCGACAAAATAATCAAGGCCCAGACATCACGCGGGGCCGAGTTCGACCAGGGCAATGTCGTGAAGAGGGTCAGGCTTTTATTGCCGCTTTTGATACCGCTGTTTGTCCAGGCTTTCAGGGTCGCGGAAGACCTGGCCGTTGCGATGGAAGCCCGCTG
This sequence comes from Chloroflexota bacterium, assembly GCA_023475345.1. GTDB lineage: Bacteria > Vulcanimicrobiota > JAMCWD01 > JAMCWD01 > JAMCWD01 > JAMCWD01. Next base: position 2,924 of record JAMCWD010000058.1, read on the forward strand.
CTACAGGGGAGGCGAGGGGAGGACCCGCCTGAGAGAGCTTGTATTTACGAGGACAGACTTCATAGTTTCCGTCTTTATCATTCTTATTCTGGGTACGATGACGGGAGGCGAGATATGGTACCGCGTCGTATCAAAATGACCGTCGCGTATGACGGAACAACGTTTCACGGGTTTCAGCGCCAGAAAGATCTGCCCACTATTCAGGGCGAGCTTGAGCGTGCGCTTTCCAGGGTGCTGAACCAGGATATAACCGTCATCTGTGCCGGGAGGACCGATACCGGCGTCCACGCGCTGGGCCAGGTGGTCAGCTTCAGGACCACGAACCTCATGCCGTGTGAGGTTTTATTCCGGGCGTTGAACGCGGTGCTTGATCCAGCCGTTGCGGTGAGGGCGGTGGAAAACGCGCATCCCAAGTTTCATGCCAGGTTCTGGGCGGCTTCCAGGATTTACCGTTACCATCTTGTTACTTCGCCGTCCAAGCTGGTACTCGGCAGGAACGTTGTTACGCATATCAACCGGCCGCTTGCGATAGAGCCCATGCAAAAGGCCGCGCGCGATTTCCTGGGAGAACATGATTTTTCAAGTTTCAGAAACTCTAAAAGCGCCGACAGAAACCCCGTAAGGAATATTCTGGGACTTGAGATTTCAAAGGGCGGGTTCAGCCTGCCCGACGAGATGGACGGTATGGAAAAATTTACTTTCGAAATCGAAGGGAAAAGTTTTCTTTCGGGCATGGTCAGGTTGATGGTCGGCACTCTCATCAGGATAGGGAGCGGCAAATTCCCACAGGACATCATCCCGGAACTGCTTGAGAAAAGAGATCCTTCATGCGGGGCGCCTCCTGCACCTCCCGAAGGGCTTTATCTTTATAAAGTTATTTATCCCGATGAGCCGCCTGTTAACGACAGTCAAGATCACATTTGCGGAAATTTGCCGCATGATGCGGAAGAGGATTTCATAGAATTTTAACGAATAAAAATAAGTCGGTTCAAAAAAGATTTTATCCTTAAGGAGGAAATAGAAATGGCAGAGAATATTCAGGAGACAAAACTCATAGAGGCAGGAGAAAGGCTGGGGCAGGTGCTTGCCAAGTGTAGTGATGAAGAAAAGAAAATCCTCCGCGACATGAAGAAAGAGGTGGATGGCTTCGCAAACGAAGAAGATAAAAAGGGACGCTTCCTCGATCGCTCCGCTCTTTTTGCCGCTGGGATTATCGCTCATCCCGACATTACCGATGAAGAGGTCATATCAGCCGCGAAAGAGTATATCGATATGGATTATCTTTTTGTTAAGGGCGCAGGCGAGACAGCAGGAGCATAACGGTAAGATTAGTAAAAAAATCAGGCCGCATATATTTTGCGGCCTTTTTCTTTTGTCCGGATCTTTTTAAGCCTGTATTTTGAATCAAGCGCGGCGGTGAAATTTTGCCGGTTGTGTTCAAGGATTAATGAACTCACCTTAGAAATTAATAAAAGGATGACGGATGAGCAAATCGAAGGAGGCGGCGATGAGGGAACTGAGGCTTTTTGTGCTGATTTGTTTTTTGCTCATGGTTTCGGGACAGGCCGCATTTTCCGCCGAGCCTGAAATGACCGATGCCCGGCTGGGAGAAATGCTTGTCAGGTTGTTCTGGGCCGATGTAAAGGCTAAAAATTGGGACGCTGTCGCAAGCACATTTGCCGACGGGTTTCAATCGGTCCGCGTGAACGGTGCGACGGACAGAGTCCGTGAACTTGCGTTGTACAAGAAAATAAGTATCGGAAATTATAAACTTACAGGTTTCAAAGTAACCCGCCAGGGCCCGGTTTTAACGGTTTCTTATCGCGCTTCGGTCGAAGAGGTATTCGGCGGCAAAAAACATACTGCTAAGGATGTAGTCCGGCAATGCGTGTGGCTGAATGTCGGTGGAAAATGGAAGATGATAGCCCGTGCTGTTCTGCTGCCTGCCAGGTAATTTTTAATATTCTCCCGGTACGTTAATGTCTGTCTGTTCGCCTTTATTTTTATTGAACTTTTTTATAAGATCGTCGAGGAGGGTATATACTACCGGCACCACGACGAGAGTAAGCACTGTCGATGTTATAAGGCCGCCTATGACGGAAATGCCGAGGGAGTTGAACATTTCCGAGCCTTCTTTCTGGCTTATGGCCATCGGGACAAGGGCCAGCACTGTAACGAAAGCCGTCATCAGGATGGGGCGGAGCCGGACAGGCCCTGCTTCGAGTATCGCATCTTCGCGGCTCATACCGCGGCCCTGCAGAATGTTGATATAATTAACCAGCAATATCGCGTTCGACAAAACAATACCTGACAGCATTATCAGACCCATGAAAGCGAATATGCTGAACGGCTTGCCCGATAACAGAAGGCCCAGGCTGACCCCAAAAATCTCAAGCGGTATTGCGACCATGATCGTTAAAGACTGGTGAAACGATTCGAACTGGAAACTCATCAGAAGAAAAACAAGTATAATGGCAAGCACCAGTACAGTGCCCAGTTGGCCGAATGCCTCCATCATTTGCTTCTGGCTGCCCGCAAAACGCATCGAATAACCGGGGGGAAGCTGTATCTTTGCCATTTCTTTCTCGACGTCTTTTATAACATCGCTGAATTTGCGGCCCTGGATATCCGCGCTCACCGTTACATTGCGCACCTGGTCTTCGCGGGTAATCTGCGTGGGTCCCGATCCCACCGATACGTCGGCAATTTCCGCCAGCGGGTATTTTTTCGCAGGCTTATCGGAAGGAAGGAGAAGGTTCCTCAGTTGTTCCAACTTCTCCCTGTAAGGCTTCTTGAATATGACCGTAAGATCGACTTCCTTGTCGCCTATGATCTTTGTGGCTCTGAATTTGGTGGGGGAAGTTCCCAGGAAAGCGGCTCTTACGGTGCTTGCTATACCGGCTAAATTTTTGCTGTAGGTGGAGGCTTTTTGCCTGTTGACGTTCACCTGGATCTCCGGGTTACCTTTCCTGCTGGACGTATCGATATCTTTCAAACCCTTTATGTTCCGGATTTTATTTACCAGTTCATCGGTAAGATTATCGAGTGTATCCAGGTCGTTGCCTTTTATAACGACTTCAAGCGCGCTGCCGCCCGGACCGCTCTGGGCCACCGATGCCGTAATCCTGGCGCCCGGTATGTTTTTTACCTTCTCCCTTACATCGTCAACTACCTGAAAAATGGATCTTTTCCGCTCCGCCTTCGGAACAAGGTTGATGTTGACTTCGCCGAGCGTCGTACCCGATGTCTGCATCGAGGAAAGCCTGCTGCCCTGCTGGGCCAGTCCGACCGCGGACGAGTAATCTTTCAATTCAGGTATTTTGCCGACAAGCTCTTCCACCTGCCGGACTACGCGGTCGGTTTGCGGAAGGGATGTCCCCACGGGGGTTTCTATCGATATCGTCATCTGGCTCTGATCCTGCTTGGGCATGAATTCGAACCCGACAATACCGATCATTATCAACCCCAGCACAAACGATAATGCCGATATGCCTATAATAGCGGGCCTGTGGTGGAGGCTCCACCGGAGGGCGCGCCTGTAGTATGTAACGAGCCAACCCATTATCTTCTTCTGGGCTTCGGATATTTTGCCGTTTGATTCTTTGACATCGATCTTTTTGCGCGATAAGAACTTTGCTGAAAGCATGGGAACGAGAGTAAGCGAGACCCCCGCCGAAGCAAGCAGCGCAAAAGTAACTGTGAGGCCCATCGGCTTGAAGAATTCTCTCATAAGTCCCTGTATGAATATCAGGGGGCCGAATACGGATATGGTCGTCAGCGTAGATGCTATAACGGGCGCGAAAACCTCGTTTGCGCCTTCCACAGCGGCCTGGTCGGGCTTGATTCCTTTCTCGTTGAAGCGGTAAATATTTTCCAGCACAACGATTGAGTCATCGACTATGCGCCCTATCCCCAGCATCAAACCCATTAATGTTATCATGTTGATGGTCATGTCGTTGAAATACATCAATACGAACGTGAAGATTATGGACATGGGGATTGAAAGTCCGATGACCAGGGTGCTTCTTATATTACCGAGGAAAAGGAAGATCGAGATGACAGCCAGGATGGCGCCCAGCACGGCGTCTTCTTCGACTTTGTCGATGGAGCGCTTGATGTATTTGCTGTCATCCCATGCGATGGAAAGCGTGGTGCCCTGGGGAAGTTCGGCAGAGAGCGCTTCTGCGGCTTTCTTCACTTCATCTGCAACCCGGATTGTGTTCGCATCTGCATTCTTCTGAATGCTTATGAGAATCGCAGGGTTCCCGCCGGACCTTGTATAAGACCGGACATCTTTATGCGTATCCGAGACCGTCGCTACATCTTTTACCGTTATCGGGAATCCTCCCTCGGGATGCCCGATGACCGTGTTCTCTATATCCTGGAGGGTGTTGTATTCTCCCATTGTGCGGATGAGGAGTTCTTTATTTCCCGATTCGAGCCGGCCTCCGGGGATATTCTGGTTCTCCGCCCCCAGTTGGAGCAGGAGATCCTCGAGGGTGATGTTGTATGCGTTCAGGCGGGAAGGATCTACCTGGACCTGGATCTCCCGTTCCTGTCCGCCTTCCACTTTTATTGCGGCCACGCCTCCTATTTGCTGGAGCCTTTTCTTAACTACATCATCCGCCAGGGTTCTCAAAGTCCTGAGATCCTGCGGTCCCGAAAGTGCGAACGTAAGGATAGGGGACATCGCCGGGTCCACGCGGGACATAGACGGGCTCTCAACTTCGGCAGGGAACGTCGGGCGCACGGTGTCTATCTTTTCACGCACCTTCGCCGCGGCATTGTCAAGGTTTATCCCGTATTTGAACTCGATGGAGATCTGGGATACGCCTTCTCGTGAGACCGATGATATCTGTTCCAGGTCTTCCAGTGTCCCGAAAGCTTCTTCGAGGGGCTTGGTTAAAGTATTTTCTATTTCTTCCGGCCCTGCCCCCGGGTAAATAGTCGCTACAGTTATCATGGGGAAATCAATTTTAGGGAAAAGGTCGATGTTCAGGCGCGAAAGTGATATCAGACCCATAAGGATAACTATAAGAGATATAACTGTTACCGCAATTGGGCGGCGGACTGAAAATTGAGGTATGTTCATTTTTCGGAAGCCCTTGTTATTACCCTTACTTTTGCCCCGTTGAAAAGGGTGGAAGCTCCTGTTGTAACTATTTTATCGCCGGGTTTTATGCCGGATTTAACCTGTATTTTGCCGTCAGTGTTCATGCCCGGCTGTATTTTTCTTTCTTCCGCGACGCCGCCGTTTATTACAAAAGCAAAGCTGTCGCCGTTTCTTTCTATAATTGCATCGATGGGCACGACTATCGCGTTCTTGTACTCCGCTGCCGATATACTGACTTTTGCGAACATCCCGGGCGTTAAAGTGCCCTGCGGGTTATCAAGCAGTACGCGGATTTTATAATTTCTTGTCTCCTCGCCGGTATAAGGGTCCATCTCTTGAACTTTCCCGACGAAAGTGCTCCCGGGGAGAGCATCAACCGTAACTACGGCTTTCATGTTCAGCCTGATGCGGGCGAATATATCGGGAGAAGCATAAGCCTCGGCCCAGCAGGGGTTTATGCTGTTCACGGACATCAGGGGGAGGCCGGGGGTTACGAAATCGCCGGTATCAACGTTTCGCGAGCTTATCTCCCCGTCAATCGACGCCTTTAGATATGTTTCCTTCAGCATGGTTTGAGTCAGGCCCAGGGATGCTTCCGCCTGTGCCAGCCTGGCCCTTGCCATATCGATTTCCTGGGGTCTTGCGCCTTCCTTAATTATGCTCAATTGTTCATTGCTTGTTTTATAAAGATTGGTTTTGACCGTGAGCGCAAGCTCTGCGGCGTCGAGGTCCGCCCTGGAAACCGCGCCCTGGCTGAAAAGTTTATTCATCCGCTCGGCATTGCGTTTCGCCTCGGACATATCGGCCTCGGCGCTCTGGAGAGCGGCCTGCGCCTGGACTCTTTCCTGGTCGCGCGCTCCTGCCAGCAGGAGGTTCAGCGCGGCTTTCGCCGTTTTTACGGCTGCTTCAGCCTGGTTTACCTGGTCAACCGCGTCGTTATGCTCAAGCTCTACCAGGAGCTGGCCCGCCTGCACCTTCTCGCCGTCGCGCACATGAATTTTCAGCACCCGGCCAGCAACCTTCGCCACTATCTCCACCTTGGCATAAGGCACTATGGACGCCGTCAGATCTATATTTTCCGTCAGGTTAGTCTGCTCTGCGCTGATAACCTCGACCGGTATCAAACTCTCGGTATCGGCTTTTTTCTCTGCACGATTACAACCGGTAACCACGAGAAACAGTATTAAAAGAATGAAAAGAAAATTTGCAGGATGTTTTTTGTTATATTGTAGTCTGTTCATTTTTATAATTCAGGCGGTATCCGGATAAAAATCCCGCGCCGCTATTCTTCCTTATAAATAAAAATTTCTACCCGATTTTATTGACCGATCGGTTAGTGAAAATAATTTTATCATCACGATTTCTTTTTGTCAATCTAAATTTTATTGGCTATATAAAATCATACCTGGGAGGGATTTTGTGCGCAGATACCTGCCGCACAAAATGGCCCGGGCGCACGGCTCATTGCCTGTAATATTCAACTTCCGTCACCTGGAGGAGGCATGGGTAGGGCTTGCCTGTAATTATGGCTTTTGCCCTTTTTGCCGAAATCTCATCGTTGAAGACCGCCCCCGTTATTTCCCCTCCGGGATATGCCTCTTCAATCATCGGCGACAGGACAAGCTTTTTATCTATCTTGAAAAAAAGCTGCTTCCCGATATTATCGGATACCGCTTTTGCGTACTTCTTTTCTCCTTCCGCAGTAAACGAAAGGCGGAGGATATATTTTTCGCTCCCTTTGTCGGCATGCTTTTTTATAGTAACTTCTTTTATGTCGGAGTTGTCGATAACGGTGTGGTATTTGCCGTCGTCCTGGCGTTGTATTTCAAAGGCTCCTTTATCTATCAGATAATGTACCAGGGGCCAGCCTTCACGGCTTTCCGGGAGGTCTATTATGAAATGGGTCATGTCTTTTCCCCTGATGGTTATTTTGAGATCGGCAAGAGCGGCCCGCCTTTCAATCCCGTTGTAGATTTCCTCAAGCGGGAAATGCACGGCGGTTTCACCGGGGAAGGATATGGTTTCCATAATGACGCTTTTAATTTCAGGCCCGGCATAAGCCGTGCCGGTTAAAACAAGGACTACAAGAATAAATATTAAAGTTACAGATGAAAGTATTTTACTCATTTTCAATTCAGTATATCATAAATTACCGACCGTATAAATAAAGAGGCGTAACATCAAATTTCGGGTGCTGAAGACGAACAAGTTTAGTATATCAAAACATGAAAAAAACCAGTTGTGACGTAAGTTGAACATCTAACTAATATCCATATATCATCCTAATAATGTTTATACAACATAATAACACGCTACTGTCCAATAAAAAAAATAATTGCGTCTTACGGAGATTGACATAAGCATATCTGTGCTGTTTATTGCGATAACTTGTGCCTGCTCGACATCCCCCGGCCCTGCGGGCCACCCCCTTCATTCAAGGGGGAATTGTTTCGGTACGCTGGTTCGTTGAGGCTGAAGTTCAGAAGAAGAATTGTCATCCTGAACTTGTTTCAGGATCTATTTTGTTTATCATGTTCCAAACATATGCCATGAGAAAACCTCGGCTGTTGAGCCGCCATAGCACGTGAGAATTTGACTCTTTATAAACTTAAGCCCGGCAAATGCCCACCGACATCATGCCGGATTTTTTATTGGACACTACTGATAATAAAAACTTTCTAGCAATATTTAATACTCCTTTAAGAAATATCTAAGTCCCCTTTGAAGGGGGTACAACCCGGTAACATAGTTTACAAAACTGTCCGATACATCGTTTACACATTTGCTTTGACCCCTTCAGGTTCCTTCCACAGCAGCCTGATTATTTCATCCTCCACCTTCCTCGGCAGCCTCTTGTATTTTTTACCGTCTATCACCACCAGCGGCTTATCGCCATAATATGCCGCCAGCCGTTCCGGAGCTATTTCCGTTATTCCC
>JAMCWD010000021.1 GCA_023475345.1 Chloroflexota bacterium
GCAGTTCTTACTGGGGAATAGGGGGGGGGGATATTGCTCTTTCTTTCGCTCAGCAATTTCTTCTTTCCGACTGTTTATGCTTTTTACGATCGAAGCTTTAAAGTCAGGAGTTTATGGGGGACCCGCGAATATAAATATAACAGGTTCAGGTATCTGAAAACGGCACAAAACGGGATATTTTTATCCCCGTATCCCAGGGCCGTGCCGCTTGATTTTATTAGAGGAGTTTTTATTCTTATGGATAAAGATCAGGTTCGGGAAGCGGCCGATCTGATCCGGGGGAGGTTGGCCGGGGTTCCCGGGGAGGAAACTCCTGATGCCTGAAGATTCCGGAAAAAACAAAAAGAAAAAAACCGGATGGGGATCGGCGTGGGCTATGCCCGAGCCGGAAGAACCTTCCCCGGAAGACAGGGAATTTCTCGGGAAACTGGCTGATATGGTGGTGAAAAGAGGACTGGGCGTGCCCGCCATGTTTTTGTTGGAATCGTTCAAGCCTTTTTCTTTTATCGGGCAGCAGGTAGCGGTTTTTTTCAGCCCGATGGTCAACATGCTGGTCGATATAAAAGATTATCCCAGGGTTATCCGCCTCCTGGAATACAGGGAAAATATTGAGTTGCTCCTTACGATGATCGAGGAGCGCCAAGCAATAAAAATGAAGGAGAAACAAGATGTCAGTGGACAAGGAGAAGATTCAGAGCATCCTGGCAACTGATTGCGGCAGCACTACGACCAAGGCGATCCTTATCGAGAAAATCGGGGACGAGTTCAGGCTGATGGTTCGCGGAGAAGCCCCGACTACAGTGGAAGCGCCTGTCGAGGATGTTACCCGCGGCGTTATAAATGCGGTCAGCGAGGTTCAGGAACTGGCCGGGAGGCCACTCCTCGAGGGTGAGGATATCATCAAGCCTCAGCGGGCAAACGGCGACGGCGTGGATATTTACATATCGACAAGTTCCGCGGGCGGCGGCCTCCAGATGATGGTGGCCGGGGTCGTGAAGCAGATGACCGCGGAAAGCGCCGAGAGGGCTGCCCTGGGAGCGGGCGCAATAGTTATGGATGTCATAGCAAGCAATGACGGCCGCCTTGCCCATCAGAAAACCGAACGCATAAGGAAACTTCGCCCCGACATGATCCTCCTTTCCGGCGGCACGGATTCAGGCAATATCAGGCAGGTGGTCGAGCTTGCCGAGATCATCACAGCCGCCGACCCCAAGCCCCGTCTCGGCACCGGGTACGAACTGCCGGTTATTTTCGCCGGCAATATCAAGGCCCGCGATGAAGTCAAAAAACGCCTCGATGAAAAAACCGCGCTTGTCATTACCGACAACCTGCGCCCGTCTCTCGAAGAAGAAAACCTCATGCCTGCAAGGCTTGAGATACAGGACCAGTTCCTGGAGCATGTCATGTCTCATGCGCCCGGCTATAAAACCCTGATGTTATGGACTGACGTGGACATCATGCCCACGCCTGCAGCGGTCGGCTACATCATGGAAAGGATCGCAAAGGAGCGGGGGATCCAGGTGGTGGGCGTCGATATCGGCGGCGCGACCACCGATGTTTTCAGCGTGTTCCAGGGCATTTTCAACAGGACGGTCAGCGCCAACTACGGTATGAGCTATAGCATTTCCAATGTGTTTGCAGATTCGGGCATGGACAATATCATGCGCTGGGTACCGTTCGATATAGATGAGAAAGACCTCAGGAACAGGATCAAGAACAAAATGATCCGCCCGACTTCCATACCCCAGACTCTTGAAGAGCTAATGATCGAGCAGGCGCTGGCGCGGGAGGCGCTCTCGCTTTCTTTCCTGCAGCATAAAGCGCTTGCCACCGGCCTTAAAGGTGTCCACAGGGAGCGTACTATAGCCGACGCTTTTGACCAGACGGCGTCCGGCGATACGCTTGTGGATTTGATGGGGCTCAACATGCTCATCGGCTCCGGCGGCGTTCTTTCACATGCGCCCCGCCGCTCACAGAGCGCATGGATGCTCATGGACGCCTTCCTGCCGGAAGGGATAACACAGCTTACCGTGGATTCGATTTTTATGATGCCTCAGCTCGGTGTGCTGGCCCAGGTCCACCCGGAAGCCGCGACCCAGGTATTTGTCAAGGACTGCCTGATTTATCTGGGAACCTGCGTCGCGCCGGTGGGTCCCGGCAAGGACGGGAGGCAGATTTTAACCGGCAAGATTTCTTTGCCCGGTGGCAGGGAGATAGAAGTGGATCTTAAATACGGCGAACTGCAGGTGATACCGCTTGAAGCAGGGCTTACGGCCAATGCCGAACTCAATCCTGCAAAGGGGTTCGACCTGGGCGAGGGGAAAGGCAAAAAAATCGAGACTACCCTTTACGGCGGGGTGGTGGGCATTGTCCTGGATGGCCGCGGCCGCCAGCCCTTTACACTGCCTAAAGATAAGGAAAAAAGGATCGAAAAGCTCCATCTGTGGGCCGATGCCCTTAATGCATATCCCAAAAAGTAAGTGATGATTCAAGGAGGAAGAAAATGGCTGTAGCATACGCACCCGGCCTTAAAGTTACCGAGGAAACCATAATACATGCAGAGAGACGTCTTCCGCTGGCGGGCGAAGTGATGGTGAAGCCCGGCGATAAGGTCAGCCATGATACAGTGGTGGCCAGGACTTTCCTTCCCGGCGATGTCAAGCCGATAGGAGCCGCGGGCCAGCTCGGCGTGGAGCCTTCCGAGCTTCCCAACATAATGATTAAAAAGGAAGGCGACCAGGTAAAAGAAGGAGAAGTGATAGGCGAGAGCAAGGGACTGTTCGGACTCTTCACCAGCAGAATAATCTCCCCGGCGGACGGGAAGATCGAGCTTATCTCCAACGTTACCGGGCAGGTTATCGTAAGGGAACCTCCCGTACCTATCGAGATAACGGCGTATGTTGACGGCATCGTTGAAAACATCATCCCCCATGAAGGGGTTACCGTTAAAACTTTCGCAACTTTCATCCAGGGTATTTTCGGAATAGGGGGCGAAACCAACGGCGTCCTTGAAATGGTTGTTAACGACCCTGCCGAAGAATTGAAAAAGGAACTTCTCAAGAAAGAGCACGAAGGCAAGATCCTTGTAGGGGGGTCTCTTGTAACGATGGAGACCCTTGAAGAAGCCGTCAGGCTCGGCGTAAAAGGAATAATCGTCGGCGGCATAGGCGATCAGGATCTTAAAAACTTCCTGGGATACGATCTCGGCGTGGCCATTACCGGCAGCGAGGAAAAGGGCATAACCCTGATTATTACCGAAGGGTTCGGCAAGATGGCTATGGCCCGGAAAACATTCGATCTTTTAAATTTGCGCCGGGGGAACATGGCGTCGATGAACGGCGCGACACAGATCAGGGCGGGCGTTATGCGCCCCGAGATAATCATCCCCATCCGTGACAAGGAATGGGTTGAGCACAAGGAAATTGAATCGTATAAAGGCATGGTCGTAGGAAGCACATTAAGAATAATCCGGGAACCTTATTTCGGGCTTCTTGTAAAAGTTACGAGTCTCCCGGTGGAGCTCACCCCTCTGGAAACAGAGGCGAAAGTCCGCATCGTGGAAGTCGAGCTACAGGACGGGAGAAAAATAATCCTCCCGCGCGCGAATGTGGAAATTATAGAAAGCTGACGGGCTTCGAAAATATCTTACTTGAGGTCCAATATGTCCGCCAGGTTGGCCCCGGATGAGATCCGGGGTCTTATTTTTCCTTCCCTTGATGTGAAGAGTGTCGCAAAGCCGGGGCCGTGACCCGCGGTGTAGCAGGCTCCGTGAACTACAACGCCCACCGAGACGGCGCCTTCCCGGTATGACCTGCCGTAAGTATTGTCGGCGTCTATGACCGCAACTATGTCGCCGAAACGCAAATCTTTAAGCCGGTACTGATTTGCCGTTTTTTCGTCGAAAAGCTGGATATCGTAGTCGCCCTTGTAGCTGTTGTTCCGGCCCAGTCCCGAGCCCATTATGCGGGCCGGGACGTGATGCGATACGGGCACCTCAAGTATGCCGTCGCTGATTCTCAGGTCCATCTTCTGCAGCAGGCCGGGGTCTATATTCATTACCTTGACGTTGGGGAGTCCCTCTATTTCAAGCCCCAGGCCGAATGCCTGGATGAGTATCTTATCACCAGGTATCAGTTTGTAAAGTATTTCTTCCTTGAAATACGCTATTACATGATCGACCCCGCCGTGCTTTCCTGTAACGACGCCTTCCCCGCCCTGGGCATGCCCGGAAACTACGACGGCCTTGTTCCCTATGCAGGAGTAAGCGATCAGGGCGTCGTTGGCGCTTGTCCTGGTGCCGGGGTCCGGGTCGTCCGTATTTTTCATGCTGACTCCCGGCTCGATATGGTCTGCGCGCCACTTTGCGATCAGGTCTCCGACCTTGACGTTATAAGTGATCCCGCCGGTTCCCGGCAGAACGACCGGTTTCCCTTCCACGCTTATTTTGTAAGGATCTACAGCCTGTCGCGGGTGAGATATGGTCCCCATTACCGAAATCTTAACGAGTCTTTCAACGTTTGTCTTGAGCATTTATTGCTTCGACCTCATTTCTTCAAGTGCTTTTATTATTACATCAGCCGGGGGGGCGTCGGAAAGAAGAGCCTGCCCCGGCCCGCTGAGGTAAACGAATTTGAGTTTCCCGGATTTTTTCTTGTCATGGGACATGGCGGAAATCACATCGTCCATATTGACATCGGGGATCTCCGTCGGCAGCCCTGACCGCTTCAGGAGTTTTTCAAGACGTGCCGGGAATTCGGGGGCGAGATGGTTGGAGGAGACTGAAATTTTTGCCGCCGCCAGCATCCCGAGCGCCACGGCCTCGCCATGCTTGAGACCGTCGTAATCGAAGGCCTTTTCCAGCGCGTGCCCTATGGTGTGGCCGAAATTGAGAAGCGCCCTGACGCCGGTTTTTTCATAAGGGTCTCTCCTTACGAAATCGGCTTTTATGCTGACCGCCTGCAGTATTATTTGATCCATATTTTCCGGGCCGCCGGCATCTTCCAGGTTTGAATTTTCCAGCATGGAAAGGAGATCGGGCGAGGATATACATGCGGCCTTGATAATTTCAGACAAGCCGCAGCGCCGTTCTTCGGGCGAAAGAGTGCCGAGGGTGCCGTGGTCGCAAATGACGAGTTCCGAGAAATAAAAACAGCCGATAATATTTTTTGCATCCGGGTGGTTGACCGCCGTCTTCCCGCCTATGGCGGCATCGACCTGCGAGAGAAGCGTGGTAGGCATCAGGACAAGGGGGACGCCTCTCATATAGGTTGCCGCGCAGAAGCCTGCAATATCCGTAACTACACCGCCGCCCAGGGCGACCACCGTCCCGGAACGATTCAGGCCTTCTTCCAGGAACCTGTCGTACAACAGTTCCGCCGTCTTTATGGATTTAAATTTTTCCCCGTCGGGGATTTCTATTTTCGAGCATTCGAACCCGGCGGAACGGACGGCGTCGATGACGGCTCTTGCATATAAAGGGCCTACCGTTGAATTGGTAACAACCATGACCGGAGACAGGAGGCCCAGCATAGCCAGCATCTCGCCGGTTTTTGCCAGAAGACCCTCGCCTGTCAGTACGGGGTGCCTTATCCCGTCGGCTTCGATAAATATCTCGTGCATTTCAAATTGAATATTCTATCCCGCATGCCGGAACTCCTATCAATACAAGGCAGGAAAAGGCCGTATCGAAAAGAATAAAGCGTGGACTTTTCAGGAGGTAACATGGCGACAAAAGAACCGTCTTATCCGGATCTGGGATCGAAAATAAAAAGTAAAACCTCAAAGAGTATCAGTACCCCTCATCTCAGAAAAAGGGAGCGCAGGAGGAAGGCTTTTGTTTACTGGGGCACGTGGGTTCTGGTGGCTGCTTTTGTAGCGACTTCCGTTCTTTTTATTGTAGGGGGGAATGTCCAGGGAACAAAGCCGCCGCAGGGCAAGGAACAGTCGGAATCTCAAGAATCTTCGGACATGGCCTTTTATAAAAACCAGGTTGAGCAAAATCCGGAAGATCCCCTGGCCAATGCCAACCTGGGTGTGGAATATATAAAAATCAAAAATTTCGACAATGCGGAAAAATATCTTCTGAAGGCCGTTAAGCTGAATCCCGAATATTATTATGCCAGGTCTAATCTTGCCCGCGTTTATGCCGTGAAGAAAAATTACGACGAATCTATTAAACTGCTTCTTGAGTTCAGGCAGTTGAAGCCCGACAACGTGCAGGTACTGGAAGAACTTTGCGACATTTATTATGCGGCCGGCAAAAAAGATAAGGTCAGGGAAGAAGTGGAAGCTCTTTTGAAAAAAGATCCCGGCAGCATGAGAGCTTATATAATAAGAGGGCAGTTGAACCAGGAAGCAAAAGACAATACGGCTGCGGTCCGGGATTATAAATATGCTTTAGATATCGCCCAGGTTCAGAGAGATTACCAGACGGCCATGATACTTAACGCGGCGATCAAACAGATTGAAGGCAAAGTGCCGGTCCCTTCCGCGTCAGGCATTGATCTGAACTTGACGCCCCCCGGGCCATCGCCCCTGAAGGGATCTGCTTCCGCCGGGCCTGAAAAAAAATAAAACGGGCGATACGACGTCGTCGATAATCTGTCCTCGAATAAAAGATAATACAACTTGCAATCGATAGCGGCTCTTGTAGTATTTGTTCCGAATGACTACAATAATATATAGATCTGCATACCGGCGGTGAAATTATGAGAAGCATATATGAATCGTCCCTTTTTAAAGTGCTGGCATTAACGGCGGTTCTTGTCGTTGTCGGAGCGCTGTCCGTTCATGCCGCCGAAACCGTGCCCCACATGATGGGAGGCGACCCGAAGCTTATCGCCCAGTTCGAAGGGCAGAAGGTGGAAGTCGAAGGGGTAATTGTCGATACGCATATTGCCAAGAGCGGGAAAGTCAGGTTTCTGAACTTTTCGCAGGATTGGAAAAACAGCTTCACGGTGGTAATATTCACGGGCGATCTGGATGAATTCATGAAGCAGGTGGGCGAGCCTACCAGGTATTATCTCGGCAAAAGAGTGATAGTAACGGGGAAAATCAAAGTGTACCAGGGCCGCCCGGAAATCATCGTGAAGAGACCTGATAAGATAAAGGTGTTATTTTAAGAGCGGCGGATAAGCGGCTTGATCCCTTATTATTATAATGAAGATGACGTAGTATATGAAATCCATTTTCGGTTCCATAAGCAAGCATCTCGGTGTAACGTTCAGGGCGCTAAGGCACAGGAACTTCAGGCTTTACTGGTTCGGCCAGCTTATATCCCTCCAGGGGACATGGATGCAGATGGTCGCGCTGGGATGGCTTGTCCTGCGGTTGACGGATTCGCCTTTTTTACTGGGGCTTGCAGGCATGGCGGGAAGTATCCCGGTTATGTTTTTGATACTCCCTGCAGGCGTAATTTCCGACAGGATCAGCAAGCGCAAGGTGCTTTTGTTCACGCAGGCCGGCATGGCCGTGCTGGCCGCAGTGCTGGCGGTTTTGACATTAACGAATACAATTAACATTTACCTGATTTTAATACTTGCTTTCCTGAGCGGCATACTCGTATCGTTAGATATGCCCGCAAGACAGTCCTTCGTGATAGAGATGGTAGGCAAGGACGATCTTATGAATGCGATATCGCTTAATTC
This sequence comes from Chloroflexota bacterium, assembly GCA_023475345.1. GTDB lineage: Bacteria > Vulcanimicrobiota > JAMCWD01 > JAMCWD01 > JAMCWD01 > JAMCWD01. The sequence continues at coordinate 7,647 of JAMCWD010000021.1, forward strand.
CGGCCTGTTCAACTTTGCAAGGATAATAGCGCCTGCGCTTGCAGGCTTTGTTATAGCGTTGTGGGGGGAAGGCGTATGCTTCGCCGTAAATTCGGCCAGCTTTGTTTTTATGATAGCCGGGCTTTTGATGATGAGGTCGCTGCCGGAATTCGAGCCGCCTGAAAACAATAAGAAGATTTTTGCGGAAGTATTAGAAGGGCTTGAGTTCATAAAGGGGACACCGGTAATAAAACTCCTGTTGATTTTTGTCGCCGCTTCGGCGTTCTTTGTTACTTCGTCCTTTGTATTGATGCCTGTGTTCGCAAGGGACATATTGAAAGTCGGCGCGCACGGGCTGGGGTTATTGATGAGCGCGCAGGGAGTAGGCGCACTGCTTGCCGCCATAACCATCGCTTCTCTCGATTACAAAGTTATTTACAGGAATATGCTTTCCGTTTCCGTAATCATGTTCCCCATATCGATTATGCTGTTCGCGTTTTCCGGGAATTTTTGGTTTTCCATGATCCTTCTGCTGGGCGCGGGATGGATGATGATGTCGCTTCTTGCCATAGTGAATACTACGATTCAGATGAGGACGCCGCACGAGATGAGAGGAAGAATCATGGGGGTTTACGGCTTTACTTTCATGGGCTTTATGCCGCTGGGACAGCTTGGAGTCGGCGCTGTAGCACAGCTTGCAGGCACCAGGTGGGCTGTGTTTATCAGTTCTCTCGTATGCCTGGCAATCTCGATCCTGGTATATTATAAGCATCCTGTGTTGCGAAAAGATCCCGATGCGGTGCCGCTTGCAGAGGAAGTAGCCGGCCCGGAAGAGAAGGGTACGGGCGATGCCTGATCAGGAAAAGAAAAAAAAGAAAAAAGTTAAAACCAAGTCCGACGGCTTCCACGGCCATATATTCGTGAACCGGAGAGACGAGACGTTGTTGTGTTCCGGGCGGGTTAAATTCCTTGAAAGCATAGACAGGCTCGGTTCCATAAAAAAAGCTGCGGACGAAGAAAATATTTCTTACCGCAAAGCGTGGAACATGGTTGATAAGGCAAATGACGCTGCGGGCGTTCCGCTTGTTGAAACGATCAAAGGCGGAAGCGGGGGAGGCTCGTCAAGGCTTACCGCAGCAGGGAAAAAAGTGCTGGAGCTTTTCATGGAATTCGAAAATAGACATGTGCTGATGATGGACGAATTCACGGAAGAATTCGAAAAACGATTTTCAGAAATTATTAACAAAGAAAAAAATTTGTATTGAAACCTGCGGACCCTTTATTCATGCCTGTTTGCGGACATGAATAAGAAATTAGATCAATTTTATTTTCTAAAAATTTTTTAAAAGATCTAACACGGAAAATAAAAATCAAAGGAATTGAATTTTAAAATTATGAAATTCTAAAAATTTTTTTCGAAATTTTTTTTCTTGAGATGTTTCCTTTACAGCCGTTTATTCTTCAGAAAGCCTTATTTCATCAGGGTTTAGAGCATTCCGGCAGGGAATTGAAACGCAGGCGCCGTTGAATGTAAACCAAGAAAAATGCGATAACAATGCCGAAAACAGCAGGATCTATCGAGAATTCGAAGAATAGAAATACAAATTTAGAAAGTGGGGTGTAATCGCATGGCAACAAAGGCAAAGACGGCAAAGAAAGCGGCGGCGAAGAAACCGGTAGCAAAGAAAGCAGCGGCGAAGAAGCCTGCGGCAAAGAAAGCGGCGGCGAAGAAACCGGTAGCAAAGAAAGCAGCGGCGAAGAAGCCTGCAGCAAAGAAAGCAGCGGCGAAGAAGCCTGCGGCAAAGAAAGCAGCGCGAAGAAGGCCTGCGGCAAAGAAAGCAGCAGCGAAGAAGCCTGCGGCAAAAAAGCCCGCTCCGAAGATTGCAGCCAAAAAGGTTGCTACAGGGGTAGGGAAGTAAGTCCGGCTTATCACCTGTAATCAGGTAAGCAAGTAACGGTTGATAAGCAGGGGTGCCTGATAATCCCGTTTGCTTAATTCAGGGATTATTAGGTGTGGAAAAGTTATTGGTATAGACAGGCCCGGAGGAGTTAGGAATGAGAAGAGCCAGCAATTCGTTGACATGGGTCATGTTTGGTTTAGGGTTGGGGCTTGCTTGCGGTATAGCGGTTTTCGCGGCTGTAAATAAGCTTCGCCGCTCGAAAGTCAAAGATACCAGGATCGAGCGGATAGAAGATTTATCCCGGAGAGCTGATGAGTTGCTGGCCAGGTTAAGGTAGTATCTAAAATAACATCCAGGTTTTTTTTCGATGCCCCGATATCGGGGCATCTGGATTTCAGGAGAAAAATGCGTATCCTGGTTACCAACGATGACGGGATCCATTCCGAAGGTCTGGATTTCTTAATCGATGAACTTAAAAAAATAGCCGACGTTACTGTTATTGCACCTGATCGCGAAAGAAGTGCGACAGGTCATTCTCTGACTTTTTTCAAGCCCGTGCGTCTTGTGAAAATAGACGACAAAAACGGCGGCGAGATGTTCGCGTGCTCGGGCACCCCGACGGACTGTGTGTTTATAGGTATTTTGAACCACATGAAGACCCGCCCGGACCTTGTCATTTCAGGCATAAACAGGGGCGGCAACATGGGTGACGATATCACTTATTCGGGGACAGTTTCCGCGGCGGTCGAAGGCCTTATCCAGGGCGTGCCTTCTTTTGCAATTTCCGTTGCCGAATATGACGCCGATGTCAGATACGATTACGCCGCCTTCTTCGCGCGCATGCTGGCACAGGCCATATTGGAAAACGGACTGCCCGAAAATACATTGCTGAACGTCAACGTCCCGAACCTGGCCCCCGAAGAAATCAAGGGATGGATGATCACAAAGCAGGGGCATTCGGTATATGGCCAGCACGTTGAAAAACGGACAGACCCCAGAGGCGTAGAATATTACTGGCTGTCGGGCGATACCCCCCGCGGCAAAATCGAGGAAGGGACAGATTTTGCCGCCGTAAAAAACGGTTATGTTTCCATTACGCCGCTACAACTGGATCTTACAAATCACGATATTATTGAAGAATTGAAAAAATGGCATATCAACGGGCTTTGAGGATAGAGCTCGCTCAGACTTTTATATTGCTTATTGAAAAATCGTTGTAAACGAGCCGGCCTGCGGCGTATCGGGAA
>JAMCWD010000059.1 GCA_023475345.1 Chloroflexota bacterium
ACCCGGGAGAATTTATATCGATAAGTGTTTGAAGCCCGGCCTCTCCGGCTGTTTCGATTAATTTTTCAATCTCTTCTTCAGAAAGTATGGACGCCGTAATGACCACCGCATCGGCGCCGTAAGCCTTGCTTTCCCAGATCTCCCAGGGGAAAATAATGAAGCCGTTCCTTAAGATAGGCGCATCGATGCCCTGCCTGACAAACCTCAGGCAGTGAAGAGAGCCACGGAAGTGGTCTTCCTCGGTAATCACGGAGATGGCCGATGCTCCCGATCCGACATATTCGATGGCTATTTCGCGCGGCTCGAAATCCGTAACCGTATCGCCGGAGTAAGGCGATGGGCGCTTGAGTTCGGCTATCAGCTTGATGCCGTTGGTCCGGTCCAGCGCCTTTGCCAGGTCTTTCGGAACGTGCCCTCTTTCAACCGCCCATTCATAAAAATGCTCAACGGCCGATTCTTCATCCTGTTCGGAATACAACTGGCGTTTTTTTTCTGCGATCTGTTCAAGGAAATAAACTTCGTTCACAACTATTTAATTTTATTCCGAATCGCATTTTCCTTCATGAAACGGCGAAATCAGCCCCAAGAATTAGTCCGCAGCCTGAAATGCGTCCCGCCGGACCGGCCGATTTATGCGCGGAAGAAATAAATTTCGGCGTCCCGGCAGGAAATACAGGCACCGATCAGCCCAGGTTGCCGATCATGTTATAAAGCGGGAGGAAGAGCGCAAGCACCAGGACAGCCACCGAAATCCCCATCAGGATTATAAGGACAGGCTCGAGCAGCGACGCTATATTCGTTACGGCGTAGTCGAACTTGCTTTCGTAAAAATCCGCCAGCGTACCGAGGACATAATCCGTTTCGCCGGATTCCTCGCCGACGTTGAGAATCGAGACCACAAGGCTCGGAAATATGGAGCCTTCCAGCAAAAACGAATGAGTTATGGTTTTGCCCGACCGGAGAGCTTTTCCGATGCGGCCGAATATTTTTTCCATAAAGGCGTTTTCGCTGACACCTGACATGGATTCCATTATCTCGCCGAGGTTCATGCCTGATGCCATCATGGTTGACATCAGCCTGAACACGTTGACGAAAATATAATTCCGGTAAATCTCCCCGATAACCGGGATCTGCATCTTGTAGTAATCGATGGCCTGGCGATAAGATGCAATACGTCTTAAATCGTAAGTCGTCCTGAAAAGCAATATTAAAACCAGCACCGACAATATCCAGAAATAAGGAGATGAAAATATCTTCACTGCATCCATGAGGACTCTCGTAATTAAGGGCAGTTGTATTGACAGGTTATTGAATATGGTTACGAACTGGGGCATCACGTAGGAAAAAATAAAATAATTGACTAAGAGCGAAGCGATAAAGATCATAACGGGATAAGTCATGGCCGATTGTAGCCTGTGTCTCAGGGCGTCCTGTTTTTCAAGGAAATCGGCCATATCCTCGAGCACGGTATGAAGCGTGCCCGATTTTTCGGCGGCCCATATCATGGCAACGTACTGGGGCGAAAACAATTTGCCGTGGTCTTTGAGTGACGCGGCAAGAGTGGAGCCTTTCATAAGTTCAAGATATACCATGCTCAACGCGGATTTGAGATCGGCGTTGTCCGCCTGGTCATGCAGTATCCCCACGGCGCGGAAAAGCGGGACTCCCGCCCTGTACATCGATGAGAGCTGGCGCGTGAATACGGCAACATCCCTTAAGTTGCTTTCCCATGGGAGCTTGATGCGAAACATGGGCCTTGAAAAACGGGATTTTTCATCTGTCTCGTCAAGGCATAATACGATTATCCGTTCTTCGAAAAGCCCTTTTAATGCAAGTTCCCTGTTCGGGGCCTTTATTGTGCCGGTTATCGATTTGCCGTGCGCCGTACGTCCCTTGAAACGAAAAATCAATTCTTTAGGACCTGTTTTCAGATCCATGACCCGTGGTTTGGTATTATATCCCGCTACGCCTGATTCCACCTGCACCTCTTGCTTAGAACAGTGCCAGTACTTAATTTAATGAATGTTTTATCCGTTATTATATAATGCCAGTCCGAGTTCTGATATTCCGCTTGCGCCCTTCCGTCTCCTTCATTATTCGATTGGATTTAAGAAGGTAGATCCTGATGTCCCCTAGAAAAAAACCGAAAATGGAATACAACGTTCTTCATGGAAAGAATAAGCTCGGCTTCCGGCTCCCGGTAAGCTGGAAAGTCGATATGCTGCCTCCGAGCCCGCTCCTTCCTCTCGGGTTTCCTGTCGATGCTCTGAATAATGCACTGGATAAGCCCCTCGGGATGGAGCCACTCGACTCATTGCTTCATAAGCATGACAGCGTGATACTTGCCGTTACGGACTACACCAGACCCGATGTGGAGAAATTTATTTTGCCCGTTCTTATGCCCCGCCTCAAGGGGAAAAAGGTTACCATCCTTGTTGCCGCAGGTCTCCACAGGGAGATGAGCCCCTCCGAGCTTATCGATAAATTCGGCAACGAAGCGGTCGATTTCCCTGTCATCCAGCACCGGGCGGAAGAAAAAAACGGGCTGATCGATCTCGGCAGGACGCCGGAAGGGGTGCCTGCCGTTTTAAACAGGGCGCTTGTTTCCGGCTCTCTTGTAATTACGCTGGGGATAGTGGAACCTCACCAGTATGCCGGGTACAGCGGCGGCTACAAGACTGCAGCTATCGGCTGTGCCAGCGAGGAGACGATAAGCTCATTACACGGCATAAAATATACGGATGACCTGAGGTGCTCGCCGGGGAGGCTGGAGAACAACCCTTTCCAGCAGGCGCTCCGGTCGGTCGGTAAAAAAATCCCCGGCATATTCGCAATAAACATCATAATGGATGAAGGCGGGAAAGTTTTCGCGGTTGGGGCAGGCGATCCGGGCGAAGTCATATCGAAACTTGGAAAGACCGCATTCGAACATTATTTCGTCCCGCTGGATTTCCCTGTCCATGCGGTATTCGGGGGTACCCCGGCTTCCAAGTCATCGAGCCTTTACCAGGTAACCCGGGCGGCGACTTACGTGGCCTATAACAGGCACCCTGTCCCGGTGGAAGGCGGGTTTATCTTCCTTTTCGCCACATGCCCAGAAAAAGGCGGCATGGGAGAAGGCGAGCGGAGATTTTTTTCGATGATGCAGAAAAGCTACAGTCCCGAAGAATTATTGAGCAGGGCGCGTAAAGACGGGCTGAAAGGCGGGGAACAGAGAGCCTTCGTGCTTTCGTGGGTACTGACGAAATTCCACCTTTCCATCCTGGGATCGAAGATGTGTGCGGAAGAGATGGCTTCCATTCACCTGACCCCGTTAAAAGATATCGATACGGCGTGTTTTGCAGTGAACGAAAAATTCAAGAACCGGCCTGTGAGGGCGGTGGTATCGGAGAACCTGTTCTCAAGGATCCCGGTTCTGAGAGAGGCGTTGGAATAATGAGAATAGCGCTTTTGCAGGCGATCCGGGAAGAAGATGCCTCGCACAGGGCAGTCCCGCCGCTTGGACTTGCTTACCTTGTGTCGTGGGTGGAGAAATACCGCCCCCAGACTGAGATAAAAGTCTTCGGCAATATCGATGAGATAGACGGCTTCAAACCCGACCTCATCGGCATAAGCTCGGTTACGGAAAATATCGGCAGGGCAAGGCTGGCGGCCCGTAAAGCCAGGGAAAAGATGAACGGAGTGCCTCTCCTGCTTGGCGGCGCCCACATCTCAGGCATACCCCAGGCGCTCCCGCCGGAATTCGACATGGGCATAAGAGGCGAAGGAGAAGAGACTTTTATTGACCTTATAGATTTCATGGATAAAGGATCTTGTGAGCCTGATTCTTTATCCGGCATTCCGGGGATGGTCGTAAGGAAAGACGGCAAGGTTATAGCGGGGCCGGAGAGGAAGCCTATCGAGGACCTGGACATCCTCCCGTTTCCGAAGAGGGAAATATTCGGATGGAACCGCTTCATGTACATGATGACATCGCGCGGGTGCCCTTACCACTGTATTTTTTGCTCCCCTACAAAGATCCTGGGCAAATACAGGTATCACAGCCCGGAAAGGGTCATCTCGGAAATCCGTCATATAATTTCAAATTCCAATAGGAGGTACATTCATTTTTTCGACGACCTCTTCATATCGCCGCCGAAACGTGTGAAGGAGATATCTTCGATGTTGGCCCGGGAAGGCATCCACCGGCGCGTTGCGTTCGGGGGGCATATCAGGGCCGATCTCATGAACCGCGAGATGGCGGAAGCCCTGTCCGCGATGAATTTCGTATCGGGAGCATTCGGTGCCGAATCAGGCTCCGACAGGATCCTTAAAAAGCTGAAATGCAATACGACGACAGTCGGCAAAAACCAGGACACAATAGACCTCTGTCACATCGCCGGGATCGAGTTGAGCCTGAGTTTCGTCATAGGGACGCCGGGGGAAACCGCCGAAGACCTCGATGCCACATTGAAGTTCATAAACAGGAACAGGAAAAAGATCTCGGCGCTGGAAGTTTTTATCCTGCTCCCCTATCCCGGGACGAGCCTCTGGCACGAATCTCTTTCCGAGGGGCTGGTAAGCGAAGATATGGACTGGGACCTTTTTTACACCGAGCCTTTTTTCTCCGAATACCGCCTGAAAGATAACTATCTTTACCTCAACGAAAAAGTTATGCCCCGAAGCCTGTTCGATAAATATGTGAAATTATTCCAGGAGCTTGACGGAGAAATGAACCGGGACAATTTAAGCCTTTACGAAAACCTGGAAAAGCTTTAACTTGATAAGCCCCTCACGGCTCCCGCCCTGCAATACATAAGAAAAAACTGACAGAGCGTCATCCCCGCGAAGGAGGCTGTCTAAAAAGCTAGGTTCAGGGGTAGGGGCGAGGTTTTCTCGCCCGCAAAGGTGTACGCAAGCACAGTTTTTACATCACAAGACCCACCCCTTAATCCCCTCCCAAGAGGGGAATGAAATTTTGGAGGGACTTTTTAGACAGGCTCGAAGGCGAGGACCCAGTGTAGAGATGCGAGCTTCAGCTTCATATATGCACGATAGCAAATTGAGGTCCCCCGGAAGGGTTTATGCCGCCGCTCATGTAATAACTCTCCCGACCTCGATTTCATGAAATAAGGAAGCTTAAAGGTTGAGACCTTTTTTGAAATGGCCGGGCGGCAAATACCGGCTCGTCCCCAGGATAAAAGAAAAACTCCCCCCGGGCAAAAGTCTTATCGAGCCTTTCGCCGGTAGTTGTGCAGTTTCGCTGAACACAGAATACGAAAATTATCTCATCAACGATATCAACGAAGACCTGATAAACCTTTATAAAACTCTCCAGGCAAAGGGCGACAAATTTATCAGGCGATGCCGCCTTTATTTCACTGCACAAAAAAATACTCCTGAAAAATTTAAAAAATTCAGGAAAGAATTCAATAAGACTAAGGACATCGAGAAAAAATCGGTTCTCCTGCTTTACCTCAACCGCCACGGATATAACGGCCTTATCAGATACAACAGCCAGGGCGAATTCAATGTCCCGTTCGGGCGGTATAAGAAGCCTTATTTCCCTGAAGAAGAGATGAAATTTTTCTACGAAAAATTCAAGAAAGCGAAATTCACATGTGAAGATTTCGAAAAAATCATGATGAAAGCAAAACCGGGCGACATCATATACTGCGACCCCCCGTACATCCCACTGACCTCCACATCCAACTTCACATCTTACAGCTCCGGCGGCTTCGGCATCGGGGAGCAGGAGCGGCTTGCTCGCGCTGCGGCAAAAGTCGCCGCAAAAGGCATCCCGGTAATAATTTCCAACCATATGACGGATCCCATAATACAACTTTACACGGGTGCCTACATCGAAGATTTTCCGGTCCAGCGGTTTATTTCATGCAACGGGGCCAACAGGAACGCCGTAACCGAAATCCTGGCGGTGTTCGGACAGGGAGGATAAAATGGCACAACAGGGACGGACTGCGAACATCCAGGGACGCACCCTGGAATCGGCGATAATCAACATAATGAGCCAGAAAGGCTTCGATGTCGTTTCTTACAGGGATTGGGAAAAGCGCCCCCTCGCCTACGGCGGCGAGCTATTATTGAAAAATGTGCCTTATGAAACGTTGTACGGGCACAGGGGCAGCACCGAATTCAAGATCATGTCGGGGAAGTATGGCGATTACAGGATCGAGTGTAAGTGGCAGCAGACTTCCGGGAGTGTTGATGAAAAATTCCCATACCTGTACCTTAATTGTATCGAGACGATGCCGGAGGAAAATATAATCGTCGTGATAGACGGGAGCGGGGCCAAGCATGGCGCCGTAGAATGGCTTAAAGCAGCCGCGGAGCGGAAACTGTACACCAATGACTCGAACCGGAATAAAAATATCCGGGTCATGAATCTTGCAGAATTCCTTGCCTGGGCCAACCGCACTTTCAGGGACTAGCCTGCTCCGGGCCGCCTTTTATAACGAAAGACTTTATCGATATCCCTCGTTGCCCAATTAACTATAATGTAGCCATTTCGTTGTTATCGAAGCTGCGGCGGTAAAATTTCATATACTGGACTTTTTGTTCAAGCGATCTGATTACCTCCCGGCAGAAGTTCACTCCTTCGAATTTCTGTGCGCTTCCCAGGCCGCCCGGCGAGAATACGTTAATCTCCATCAGCTTGTCGTCAACTATATCCAGGCCGACGAGGAACATCCCGTCCTGGACCAGCTTGGGCCGAACTATCTCCGCAATCCGCAGAGCCTTTTCGCCTATCTGGGCCTCCTGGATCTTTCCGCCTGCATGGACGTTGCTCCTCATGTCTTCTCCCGAGCGGACCCGCCTGAAAGCCGCGTATTTTCCCTTGTAGCGGAGCGGCTCGCCGTTCATGATGAAAAGCCTGGTATCCCCCTCCGCCGCCGCCGGCAGGTATTCCTGCGCTATCACGTAGCCGTCCCGGCTGACCGCATCGATCATCTGGTTGAGGTTGGGGATATCGCCGGGGTGTACCAGGAAAACGCTCTGGCCGCCTGAACCCTGGAGCGGCTTCAATACAATATTGCCTTTCATTTCTTTTGCAAACTTCTTGATCTCGTCACGGTCCCTAGTTATCAGCGTCTTCGGCCTGACCTCCTCCGGGAAGAGCTGGAAATACATCTTGTTGTTGGCCTTTGCAAGCCCGTTGGGATCGTTCAGCACGATAACGCCCCGGCGCATCGCAAGCCTGCCGAAAGTTATGCCTGCGCTCTGTGCCCAGGGGCGGCTTATGGCGTCAACCGAAGGATCGTTTCTGAGCAGAAGTACGTCCAGCTCATCGACGACTATACGCTCAACCCTGCTCTTTCTTCCCTGGAGATCCTTCAGGTACGCTTCGCCTGTCTTGTACCTTTTGCCGGCGGCCATGTAAGCCTTCGCGCAGATATGGTCGCCGGGATCGTAAATCAGGTCGCCGACGCCCATAACCCAGGCTTCGTGCCCCATGTTAATCGCCGACATGGCAAGGCGCGTGGTGGTGTACCCTTTCATTTCCGTTTCGATCTCATTTACGACAAACCCTATTTTCATCTCTTTCTCCTTCTGTCAACCAGGTCTAATACGGAAAGCCCCGCTTTCAGACTTTTCAATTTTTCCTGCGTCTCGGCATCGTCCATAAAACGCGGCCTGAGAGGCGGCGGGTGGAGTATGCGTCTCCAGAGCAGTTCCTTGATAAGCGGGACATGGGCCGCCGCTATCTTCCCGATATATAAGGTCCCGATGTCGCCGCCTTCTTTCAGATATTTAAGCAGGCTGACAAGGCCGCGCAAATATATGGCGTCCTTTGTCAGACCTCCCCCCCTGTAGATCCGCACTGTTATGGTGAAAGCCGTCTTTCTTTCGAAACCGTAATCGTTATAAAGCTTCCTGTAAGTCTCGATAAAGGATGCACCGTCCGTCAAAAATTTCACTCCCGCCACGCGCCCCGCCAGAAGCCTCATCCTGGCAGGGCTGAGACCCCCAACGAGGTATTCCGATACCACCGCAAGACCTTCCTGAAGCGCTTCATAGCCCGCAAGCCCCGAATATAACTGCTGGAACGGCTGGGCCTTCCCGTTGTAATAAGTAAGAACATGCGTCCCGATTTCATGTTGTATCAGGGCTTCGACCCTGGATGCCGGGATGTTGTTGGATTCCCCGATGAGCAGGTTGCCGTGTGATACCATCAGGCCGACAATATCTTTGCGGACCTGTACTTCAGAGGAAAGGCCGGGATAGATGTTTTTGTAATGCCTGATCTCTTTGCGGGCCCTCCCGGCAAAATCCTTTGCATTGAAATTCCCTGTCCTGGATTCGCCCTTTGCATAAGGAGACAACCTCCTTAATATGTCTTCGGCAAGCTCCATCAATTCGGGCCCCACCCCGCCATACACCTGGAGGCTGCCGTAAAGGAATTTCACGGTGCCTCTGTCGCCCAGCATGGTAAGCTTTCGGTCTATCTCGGTCCTCTTTTCGCGGAAAAGGAAAGACAGCGTAGGGTCGTCTATCCTGTCAACCTGGACCTCATACAACTTTCTTTTAAGTTTCGCCGGGTCAACGGGGAGCGGTCTGTAAGAAAGTACCGGCTGGCGGTCATACCCTGACCGCCTGAAGCAGTTCCATGCCTGTTCGATATTTACAGGCGTAACCTGGAACAGGAAATCGAATAAGTTTACAAGCTCCGCAAGCTTCCTGTCCACATCCCATACGGCCTTAACCACAGCCCTCCTGCCCAGGGCAAGATGGTTTTCAGGACGGTAATCGGTGTGCGAGAGAGAAAATTCGAAAAATGCCCGCTTGAACGCCCTTCCGAGAAGTCGGTGTAGTTTTCTCAGAACAAACGGATACGGGTTGCCGGTATGCGGATCCCTGTAAAACGGGGAAATTTCCAGGCCCATGACAGAGCAATTCAAATCCGTACAACCCTTCGGCTTTACGATGGCCGTCATCCCCGGCGGCGATATCTTCTCCCTGTAATTCACTTCGACGGCGGGGGTCATCCCGTATATCTTAATCTTTTTAAGAGCCTTTTCCAGCGCTTCCACCGTTTCGGTAAGCGGGCTGCTCCTTGAAGTAAAAATTTTGAACGACGGTTTCGGCAGTGGATGTTTCTCGGATTTATTATCCCGCTGATCTTCTCCCGACCATATCTCGAGTATCAAAAAAGATTTGAATTTTGCCGATAATACGCCCGCGATACTCGTAACGAGATCCGACAGGCCTCTCTCTTTGCCCTGCCCGATTAAATAAGAAGCTTCCCCCCTGACGAGCTTTTCGGTGCCTGCATCCCTGCGTTTCAACGGCCTCCTGTAAACACAGATAAAAGGCAGGGGCCTGTCGATATGTATCCGTCCTTTCACGGGGAGAGAATGCCTGACCGGCTCGCCCTGTGAAAGTTTCCGGGCAATCCTGTCTATAAGCTCTTCCGATATCGTAACTGCTTTTTCCACCGGCTCTTTCATGCTCTCGAAAGTTCCGTTTCCCTTAATTTAGAAAGCTCTTCCATAAGCCCCGGCAAAGTCGCAGAAAGGGCGCGCTTTATCTCTTCAAGCTGAACTCTGTCCGCTTCCCCCGTCCACTCGTCCATAAAAAATTTCTTAAATTCAACCGCCAGGACACATGCCGAGCGGGGATAATTTTTATGAACCCAGCGTGAAAACCAGCCCCCTTTGAATTTTATATTTTCCCTGACGTCAAGGCTTCTGCCGAAAAAATCATACGATCTCAAATCGTCGATGAACCGGTCCGCGACCGGCCCCCAGAAATCCCTTTCCATCGAGCCGGTACCGATGTTTACCTCTGGGTTCATATCGGGATCGGCCTCTTTCCCGTCCCTCCTGTGATTATAAGTATGGAGGTCGAGTATGACGAAACGGTTATGCTTCTTTTTAAACTCGTCCAGGAACAGCCTCATTTTCCTGTAAAAAGAGTTGTACTCCTTAAGAGACGCCGATATCACATCATCGCCGGGCCTGGTTTTCCAGATCTCAAGCCCCCATGCGTCTTCCGGCTCCATGTAAACGGCCTTGCCGCGGGGCCTGTTCAGATCCACTTCGAACCGGGAAGTCTCGACTATGATGCGGCTCCCCGATATGCATGCAAGCTCGCCTGTGAACGGGTCTTCCTCCCGGAGGCGCTCGGAATCCGGCAAAAGCATCATACCGGCCAGCTCTTTCCTCAACAGGTGGCCGTTGTGTATCGCCGCGGCTATTACCGGGCCGTCTCTTTTTTCAAGTTTCAAGATTAAAGATTGTTTCATATTTTCCAGGCTTTCTTGAATCATATAAATGATATGAACTGGAATTCCACTGGTTGATAAGACCCCCCGCATCAAAATATCCGGCTTCCTGAAATCAGGTATATAATGATATATAATACTAAAAAGTTTTTGACAAGTCTATCTCCCCTCCTTTAAATTCAAGCGCTTAAAAGAGGCAGGGAGGCAAAAAAATTAACCGCAGAGAGCGCAAAGAGAGCAGAGAAAATGAAAGTTAATGAAGCCTGGCGGCCGGATTATCGCGTACAACGGGTTTTGTTTTTGCAGGGTTCGTTTAATTGAAGAAGAATTATTATGTTGTAGCTGAAAAAGGAGAAGGGAAATTCGAGAGCGAAGATCTGGCCCCAAAGAAAGTTAATAAATTTTGGTAATTGCCTAGAATTTGATCCCATGATAAGGTGGTGTCATGGAGATCGAAGCTTATGAGGACTTGATTCGTAACGAGTCGGTGGCTCGAAAATACTTGTTGGGATTTTGCTGGAAAAACCAACAA
>JAMCWD010000041.1:0-103625 GCA_023475345.1 Chloroflexota bacterium
TTGTTGGTTTTTCCAGCAAAATCCCAACAAGTATTTTCGAGCCACCGACTCGTTACGAATCAAGTCCTCATAAGCTTCGATCTCCATGACACCACCTTATCATGGGATCAAATTCTAGGCAATTACCTATTATTTATGATCGTTATCCATATTTCAAAAATGTATTTGCATCTAATTCCTCCATACTCAAGAGTGAAGATTCTGAAATATTTGAAGCCCTCCTTATGATTCATTCATTTCATGATCGTCTCCGCTTTTTTAAGGGAGGAATTCCATCATTATGTAAAGCATTCTTCGGCAACAATGATAAAGATAAAATAAGGAAAAGTTTGGCTTATTTAATATTTGATGATGAAAAAATAGTAAAAAGGATGGCTGATTTGATATTTTTACCGGAATATAAACTTAATGAATTCGGTAAAGCAAATGTTCAGGAACTATTAGGATTGTGTAACAATGAGGAATATCCTCCTATAAACGGACGCACCACCAAAATTTTAAGGTTTTTTGGCTTTGATGTAAGGCAGTTATCATGAGGTGTTAAGGTTCTTGGGGGTAAGTCAAGGTCTTTATTTTTGGAGGGGTCGTTTAATTAAGAATGAATTATATTATGATTGAAAAAGGGGGAGGGAGATTCAACCGGAAATATTTGATCCAATAAATAACCCCAATAATTTAAGAGGGAGAGGTTGAATTTGACAATGAAAAAATTGGCTTCAGATGATGTAAAAAAAATGATTGATGAAAGTGAGAGGGCAGGCAATCATATAGATGACCGCTTAAAAAAAGCGGTTAAAGAAACATCAAATTCTTTTTTTCAATTCATAATAGAAGACAAAGAAAGTTTTTTATCTTTGATTTGGCAAGAAATTTCTGATACTAAATATCTTACCAAGGATAAGCCACGAACTTTGAAGGATGTAGCCAATGGAATAATCGATAAGAAATTAACTTTTGAGAGATTGGCTTCAGAGCCAACATTAGGAGAAGGACACAAGCCAGAGTGGTTCGAAAGATGTCTTAAACTTAAAATAGATAGTGAATTTGATTTTAAAAAATTTGAATTTGTCACACTAGTTCCTGCAACCGATGATGAACGCAAACAATCACCTAGTGGTTCATTTAATATTTACGATGGTGCTCACAAGTCTCTTGTATTAAGTAAACTCATCATAGAGAACAAAATAGATTTTCAGCCCATTAAAGCTCTTTTATTAATACCAAGACCAGCTTAATAAAAATAAATAAATCCATACCGCAAAACGGCTACGAATTATTTCTCCCGCATAGACGCAGTGCCGCAGAGGCTTGAAAGAAAAATATAAGGGTTTATAATTCGCCCTTCTTAACCCTTCTCTCTTCCCAATAGATTCACTTGACAGGCGGTCCGAGAACGGAGAAAAACACTCTCTGAAATTCACCGCCGGATTATGAAGAACCGACTCCTTCAATGAAAATAAAAATTATTGAGGAAATACTGTGGGGTTGGGGGCACAATTCTGGTATTACACCAGGCTCGGGGAGTTTTATTTAGCAGCTCTTTTCTCTTTTTTCTCAAGCCGTTTTTCTTTTAATGTTTTTACCGATTTCTTTTTTACATCTTTTTTAGTATCCTGATTTTTACCCATGAATTTTCTCCTTTTATTTTATTGTATATCCAAGGTCTGACGCCGGAATTCGTATAAACTCCTTTTATTTTAAATACAGATTTCATTCTTGTCAATGAGCACAGCCCCGGGGGTAGGTCTTCGATCTTGAACTTGTTTGATTCGTCAACTATATTGACTTCATGTCAACGTCTCTCTGATTGCTTTACTCTTTGGTATGTGAGATATTGCAAGGATCAATAAGAGAGAGAAATTCAAGAGGAAAGATATGACCCCAAATCTTATAATACCTTTTTCTTGATGATAGAACTCAATGTTGAATGGATAAAAACCGCTATTTACAATTGTTACTGGGGAAGGACGAGGCCCAGGATAACGAGTCCCCAGATAATGATTCCCCATACCAGGCAGACAATATGACCGGCTGACCAGCCGTAATACGGCATACCGGGGATCCTTTTCTCGGTAATAGAATTGATATATTTCTGTACCGGCACGAGACAGAGGAATGAAGGAATGAACGGCCCAATGAGAAGTAATGCGCCCTCGGCAAATCGTACAAGGACATTGGACAGTATTACAAGAACCACCCATCCGGTGGCAAGAGCGCCGGGGGAGAAGTCAGGCACCTGGATGGAATTCGCCTCTTTGTCATCGTGGATCCCGTGTAAAAGGCTGTGGCAGAAGAACACCCCGAACATCCCCCGCCAGAAGGGAGTGATTTTCAGCCCGTCTCTTTCCTTGATGTACCGCCAGTTTTTATAAATCCAGTACGCCTCATAAAGGCCGAAGGATACAATTGATAAGATTATCAGCCTGCTTATCGGTATATACAGGAACAACGGGCTGGACTTTTCGGAAGCGAATTCCAGGGCGGTACCGGCCGGCGGCAAGGAAATTTTCGGTGGGGCTACATACAGGACTTCGCCAATGAGTTTCCAGTCCTCCATGCCTTCCTGCCAGCAAAGGTCATTCCGACCGAGTTCCCCTGTTTCAACCATGCGCAGGATCTTGGTTTCCTCGTATGGGCCTGCCTGCTTTCCGTCTTTTGCAATATAATAACTGCTCATCTATTTGGTTTCCTTTCGGGAATTTGGTCTTTGATGATAAAACTTTTTGTTGGATAATTAAGATCCGCCATCCCTCTACGCCTGAACTAAATTCTCGAAATGCCCTGTGAATACCTCTGTTCTGCTCCTCAATTTATGAAATTTATCATCTTCGGCATCTTCTTCTTCTGTGTTTTAGTTTTGTGAATTTTATGCACAGGGATGCCGGGCATTTTCAGCGCCCGAAATTCGATATTACGCCGTTATTTACAACAGCCTGTCCCGGCTGTCTCTTTCTTTTTTCGACCACGCCCTGTAATCGCAGAGCTTCCATGCGCCCGCCGTGGGAAGTTCCGCAATATTGCACACGGGCTTCCTGCACGTCAGGCAGTTGCCGATACAACCGGCCAGGGGGAAGAAGCCGTTTTTTCCTCTGAAATAAAGCGGGACTTCCTTGCCTTCGCATACCTTCGAAGTCATGTAATAACGGTTCAGCCCTTCCAGGACAGGCTTTTCCTTGAGGAATTTCCTGGAGTAGCCGAATTCCATACAGAGCGCGTAAGTCAACTCCATCCTTTTCGCCAGCCAGCCGATAAGGGAAAATAATTTATACCTGTAATCTCTTCCGGCATGGAGGTACCCGCCGATATTCTCACTGTACAACTTTTTATATTCTTCTTTTACCGGGGGATAAATTTTCGAGAGAGATTTTACAATCGATTTTGAAAGCCTTCTCGGGATATCGAGACAGCTTACGATGATGTGTTCGGCGCCGGCTTTTTTAGCAGCTTCCATCAGGGCTTCTATTTCGGAGAGGTCGTCGGTAATGCCGGGGATTATGGGGTCTATGCGGCACACGGCATAAATGCCTGCTTCTTTCATCCTTTCGATGTTGTTCAGGAGAACTTTCGGCGGAGGTCCTCCGGGGACAAGCTGCTTATGGAGGTCTTCATTTAAAGTAACGATGGAGACCTGCCCGAAGCAGTGTTTCTGGTTTTTCATTATTTCGAGGGCTTCCTGCGGGACTTCTCCCTTTGTTATGAATTCGATGGGGATGTTCCTGTCAACGAAAACTTTAATGATCTTTTCGGCCAGGTGATAAGTATTGTTGATCGGCTGGAAAGGGTCGGTAACCGGGGAAAGGTAGCCGCAGCTTGCCACATCTATGGAATCGAGCTGTTTTGCCACCTGCCTGTCGTAATCTTTACAGACGACTATGTGTTTTTGTTCCGGGAAATAAGCCCCGGCGTAACAGAAGACGCAGTCGTGAGAGCACCCGTTATAGGGGTTGACGAGCAGCCTTTCGCAGGTACAATCCCGCCTGCCGTAGGGGTCCCTGCCGTGCCACCACCCGTGGATCTGTTTTGAGGATTTCCTCAGGATGTGAGGAAACGGCTCCTTTATGAGCTTTTCGTTATTACCCTTTACGGGCATTACGTGTAAACCTCTGAAGGGTTGTTATTTTTAAGGATCGCGCGTGCGTTTTCGCAGTCTTTTTTTATCTGCTCCGACAGTTGTCCCGAGTCGTCGAATTTTACCGGTGGCCTCAGGAATTCTATGAAGGCCACTTCGATCTCTTTATTGTAGAGGTTCAGTGTCCTGTCGATGACATGGATTTCCAGGAGATTTTTTCTCATGTCATCGTTTTCAAAAGTAGGAGCGCCGCCGAAGTTTGCGACCGAATCGAGCCATTCGTCATCGATCCTTGCCCGTACTGCAAATACGCCGTGCGGCGGGCGTATGATCCGTTCGGGGTAATCGATATTTGCTGTAGGGAAGCCGAGTTTTTCGCCCCTGCCGGTTCCGGGGATTACCGTGCCTTTCAGGATGAAAGGCCTTCCCAGCATGGCGGATGCCGTTTTAAGGTCGCCTTTGCTTATAAGGGATCTTATGGCGCTGCTGCTGATAACGATGCCCCCCTGGCGTACAGGCTCTTCCACGATGAGCTTGTATTCGCATAAATCCTGGAGTTTCCCCAGGAGCGCAGGCGTCCCCTTTGCCCTTCTCCCGAACGAGTAGTTCCTGCCGACTGTTATGAAATCGGCCCGGAGCTGTTCTTTAATAATATGATAGATGAAATCCCCTGGAGATATCGATGAAAATTCAATGTCGAATTTTCTCGCTACCAGGTATTCGATGCCTGTCCCCGATATAAGTTCCGCCCGCCGGGCATAGTCGGAGATCAGAAGAGGCGCGCGGCCCTGCCTTGTAATTTCAGCCGGGTGGTTTATGAAAGTAAAAACGACCGGCGCAAGGCCGTTTTGCCGGGCAAGTTCAACCGCTCTTGCAAGAACTTTCTGGTGCCCCCTGTGGACGCCGTCGAAAAAGCCGAGCGCCAGGGCGCTTCTTTTCCCTGTGTCTCTGAATTCCTCAAGGGATAGAATTTTCATCCGGCTCTCCTTTTGCCCGTATAAAAAACAAGGAGGACAATAAGACCCCCTTTAACAATCTTTAACCCCTGAATTTATTTCCCGACTATTATGGAATCGAAACCCTGGCTTCTCAGCTTGCCCTGCTGGTCTTCGGCGGAAGTCCTGTCTTTGAAAGTGCCGACCTGTATCTTGAAAACATCCTTGTCTCCCTGTTTCACGCTGACCGTGTGAACGCTGTAGCCTTTACCTTTAAGCTGGCCTGCCAGCTCATCGGCGTTGCCCCTGTCGGTGAATGCGCCCATCTGGAGCGTGAAAAGGCTTTCCGGCCCGGTTTCGGCTTGCTGCGTTTCTACGGGTTTGGGCAACTGAGCCGGTTTTTCAGGCTCTTTTTTAACTCTCTCTTCTTTCGGGGGTGGCGGCGGAGGCGCTTCAGGAGTCTTCTGGACTGTATTTGTTACTTTCTCAGGCTCCGGCGCTTCGGAAGCTTTTTGAGTTTTGGAAACTGTTTCGGCAGGTTTTGGAGTTAAGGAAGGGGATGCCTCCGGTGATGGCGTAGTTTCTGCAGGTGTCGGAGTTTTTTCTTCCGACGGGGAGGCTTCGGAAGTAGGAGTCTCTTTTTTTATCGGGACAGTGCTTCCGAAGTTCCTGGGATTATATACCGGGGCGGCGCCTTCGGTGTTTCTCAACGGGATAGGCGAATAGCTGGGCCTGGATTCGGCCATTTTACCGTCGGACAGTTTGATGTTCTGTCCCAGGAAGCCTTTTTCCACGAGATAATGACCCAGCCAGTTGCCGACCACCAGCGACAGCCATAAGACTATGACGGTGGCGATTACCAGCTTGGCCCAGAAACCGTCTTTTGTTTTTCCTTCCGGGGAAATCCTGTGTTTACCCATCTTCCACCACGGTATCTCTTAAACTTTCCGCAGCCTGTTCGGGGACGGTGGGGTTTATATACATCCCGGTCCCCCACTCGAACCCTGCAACCTTTGTAAGGCGGGGCATGATCTCCATGTGCCAGTGATAAAAGCGCTTACACTCGTTGGTGATGGGCGCGGTATGGATGATGTAATTGAACGGCGGGTCTCCGAGAGCATGGTAAATTTTGGAAACCGTGGTTCTCAGGATCCGGGCAAGATCCATTATTTCCTTGCGGTCTATCTCGCTGTAAGAGGACATGTGTTTCTTGGGAAGGATCCACGTTTCGAACGGGAAACGCGAAGCAAACGGTTGTATCGATATGAAGCTGTCGTTTTCCAGGATGATCCTATCGCGGGATGACAACTCCTGCCGGATGATGTCGCAGAAAACGCAGCGTTCGCGAAAGCGGTAATAAGTCTGTGCGCCTTCAAGCTCCTCCATGACTCGCTTGGGGATGACCGGCGTAGCAATCAACTGGGAATGCGGATGCTCCAGCGAAGCCCCGGCCGCACTGCCGTGATTCTTGAATATAAGGATGTATTTGATCCTGGAGTCAGTGGCATGGGCAAGGTAGCGGTCGCGGTACATCCACAACATCTCCTCGATTTCCTTGTCGGAAAGCCGGGGGATAATGCCGTCGTGCTTCGCGGTTTCGATTATGACTTCATGGATGCCGATCCCGTTCATCATGTCATAAACGCCAAGCCCGGTACGGTTCAAGTCGCCTTCTTCCTTGAGGGCCGGGAACTTGTTGGGAACCACCCTTGTCCACCAGCCGGGTGTGTCGGGTCCGGTGCCTGGCTCCCTGTATGCGGCCACTTCAGGCGGGGTCATGGATTCGTTTTCAGGACATAAGGCGCATATACCGGCCTTGATAGGCTCTTCCTCTAATTTACTTTTTTTAAAATCTACGGGTCTTCGTCCCCGCTCGGTGGCTATAATGACCCAGCGGCTTATGATCGGGTCTTTCCTTAACTCGGGCATCGGTTTCCTCCTGAGTTATATGCAAAGTAAAGCGAACCTCGTAAGGCCGCTGTTTTTGCCTGTAATTTTTCCCTTTGTTTCTCCAGAGTACGGGTTTCTCCTTCCATGATGAAAATTTTAAGCAGGATCATGCTCCGGGACTGTAAGCATGAGCCTGAATCCCTTGAAACCCTTATATTATAAGGAGTTGAGGGCACCGATTTCAAGTCCCCTGCAAAAAATGGCTCTTGAGGCTGGCTAAAAAGCCGAATTTTATTGTAGGGGTGAGGTTTTCTCGCCCGCGAAGTTGTACAAACTTTTTAAAGGGTCTGGGAGGCAGGAATCCAGAGGCTTTGTATCAGTGTATGCCATAGTAATATATTGCTATTTGACCTCTATAAATTCAGAATACCGTCTTAATGATTTTTGATACCCCTGTAATAAGATCATCAATTTCTTCCTTTTTAGGATCACGATCCTTGTTATGATCACATAAGTTTCTTAAGTCACCAAGATGTTGAATAAATCTCCAAGTTGGGGTGTCTATGATCTCGTTATCTTTTAGCATTTGATTATAATCGTTTATCGTCGAGTGTTTTTTTCTGGTTTTCAACTCGTGTCTTGTGCATATATGGTCTAAATGCTTTTCTAAAACGACACCAGTAATTGCACCTGCCCCACGCACAAAGCCCTTTTTGTTCAATTCTCTTGCCGCATCAAGTTCATCGTCAAATAAATCAGCTCGTAGTATTTCAGTCATGTTATATAAGGAGCTTTTCATACTAGTTTCTGCAGATTTTAGAATATTAAGTTGCTGTTCAAATTTAGGAAAAGCCGCAGAACGGTTTACTATCACTCTGCCACCACGTGTTACTTGAATTCCAATCATATAATCAGATACTCCATATGTTAGAGAATCGGTCTCCTTCCTTTTTTCATCTCTGTATTGTCTTTTAAAGTCTTCAAGACGATCCGGAATAACTTGTTTTATTATTTGCATCGACAACGAATACCACGGTTCATAATTCTTGCTAAAATATGGAGGTTTTAATTTTTTGAACCTATTTGCAAATTCTTCATCTAAACCTAACTTCTTTGCAGTTTCTTCATCTAAACCTAACTTCAAATTCAAATCTTCTTCATTGACACTTAAATCTACGGCCATACTAAGTCCTAGTAATTCACCTTGCGCTATAAGCCTTTTAAGTTCATCTTTAAACTTTTGTATATTAGTTCCCATGTGATCCTTCTTTTCTTATAAAGCCTGAATTCAATTTGAAGTGCCTAACATATCCTTTTATCTTTCTTCTACACTAGTCCTTATTTTATCAAATATAGCCTTGTTAGTCTATAAAACGAATTTCACCCCTATTTTTCTCCCGTGGTTCATGCTTTATGAACGGGTTTCATATACACCCTGTACCTTGCGGGCGCGGAAACCGCGCCCCAAATTTAAAATCTCTGCGATCTCTGTGGCAACCTCTGCGTCCTCTGCGGTTAAAAAATTGACGGAGAGAGTGATAACGCGACAACCCCCGTATTATAGAAAAAAGTAAATTCCGTCATACCTGCGAAGGCAGGTATCCACTTTTAAGCAACATGTAAGAACCTGCAGAGCAGAGCAAATCAGGCGCCTGCCCGACATCCCCCGGCCCTGCGGGCCACCCCCTTCCAAGGGGGAATTGTTTTTGCTGTTTCAATTCGTTGCGCCTGAAGTTCAACGGCTTCATTTCTACAATGGATGCCAGCCTTCGCTGGCATGACGGTTTTGCCGATTGTAAGTTTCGGGCGTGAAGTCCGCATTTCTGCAGAACCAAATTCCCCTCCGCCGGAGGGGTGCCCTGAGCGCAGTCGAAGGGCGGGGTGGGTCAAAAAGCACAAATGTAATCTTAAGATGCACTCTTGCTACAAGGATCTGAATTTTTCGGAAAGCCCTTAAATCTAATTTTCTGATGCCTTATCTTCGTCTGAGCCGGGGATATCCCGGCAGAGGGTAAGCGCACTGACCTGCCTTGCCCCGGCGTTTCTGAGCAGGCGGGCGCATTCGTTAAGGGTGGAGCCGGTCGTCATTATATCATCGACCAGCAGCACGCTTTTCCCCCGGAGCTTCCCGGCCCATAAAAGGCTGAACGCCCCGCGGACATTGTTGATCCTCTGTTCCTTGTTCAGCTTGCTCTGAAGGGCCGTTGCCCTCACTCTTTTCAGGTGATTCGTTTTTATCGGGATCTTGAATTCTTCCGACACGGCGGCGGCCAGCACTTCGGCCTGATTGAAGCCCCTTTCCTTAACGCGTTTTTCATGGAGAGGCACGGGCAGTATTAGATCAATCCCTGCCAGAGAAATTTCATTCTTCTTTACCCCTTCTATCAGCAGGGCCGTCATAACCGGGCCGAGGCTTTCAACCGACCTGTATTTCCATGCCAGGAGGGCATTGCGGATAGCCCCGCAGTAAATGTAAACCGAATCGGCCCTGTGGAAAAACGGGGCCTGCCGCTTACAATCGTAGCAAATTCCCTCCGCCTGGGGCCTCCCGCAAATAATACAACCATGCCCCGGCACAGGCTCAAGCGAGTTTATACAATCATCACAAAAAATTTCAGGCTTGAAATCCGAACAGCCCGCACAACGTGTAGGGAAGAGTATTTCGAGCAGGCCTTTCCCGATATCCTTAAACAGGGCCAGCCCCTGCCCGATAAATGAAAGGGGACGGCTTTCCTCTTCAGCCTTTACCTGTCCTGCGCCGGGTTGTTCGGGCGGGTTCACAAATCACTCCCGGTGTAGCACTTCACTGCAGTAACTGCCCCCCGGCTCCAGGCGGTATGAGGCTCCGACAACCGAATCGAGAAGGATGTTGTTTTCGCCGATTATGACATCGTTCCATACGAGGGTTTTCTTGATATTGGAGTTTTTCTTTATAATACAGTTATTTCCCAGGATCACGTTATGGCCTAATGAAACTCCCGGCTCTATAACACAGCCTGCCCCCATAAGGACAGGCGGAATAACTACCGCATCGGGATGGATAAAGCAGTTTTCGCCGCCCCACACTTCGGGCATTATCTCTTTTCCGTGATGCACCAGATTTACCTTGCCTTCAATTGCGTCGAACTGTGAGACCCTGTAGTCTTCCAGGCTCCCTATATCGCGCCAGTAGCCTTCAACGCGGAACCCGTAAAAGGGGTACCCTTTTTCCTGCAGGTACGGGAAAAGCTGTTTTCCGAAATCGTAAAATTCCCCTTCGGGTATGAGGTCGAGGATCTCCGGCTCGAGTACATATATGCCCGTATTGACGAGGTTGCTTACGGCCTCCTCCGGCTTCGGTTTTTCCTGGAACCTGACAATGCGCCCGGTGTCATCGGTCTTTACGACTCCGAAAAGAGACGGGTTTTCAACAGGATATAATGCTATAGTTGCTATGGCGTTGTTTTTTTTATGGAAATCTATGACGGATTTTATATCGACGTCGGTGAGGTCGTCTCCGCCTATTACCAGGAATGTGCCGTCTTTAAAGTGGTGCCCGATATTTTTAAGCCCGCCCGCGGTGCCCAGCGGCCTGTCTTCAAGGGAGTATGTGATCTTCGTATTCCAACGGCTCCCGTTGCCGAAATATCCCGTTATGGATTCGGGCATATAATTGAGGTTGATGAAAAACTCGTCGAAATCATTTTTGATGAGATGCTCCAGTATATGCTCCATTACAGGCCGGTTCATAATCGGGACGAGCGGCTTGGGGAGCGTAAAAGTCAACGGCTGGAGGCGTGTGCCGCCGCCTGCTGCCAGAATCATTGCTTTCATCAATCGTCGCTCCTGTCTTCACATTTTTTTAACGACCCGGGGGAAAGCATCACGCTGAGGCAGAATACCGGCAGTATAGTCATCCTCCCGATGCGGGCGGGCTGTTGTATCAGCCTGAACAGCCATTCCAGGTGAAGATCGATCATCCATTTCGGGGCTCTTTTCAATTCCCCGGCCATCACGTCGAGGCTTCCGCCGACCCCTATCCCGACTTTCGCGCCTGTTTTCGGGCCGTGCTTTTTAAGCCATATTTCCTGCCTGGGCGATCCCATCCCGCAAAGAATGATGTCGGTATTCGCCCTTTTTATTTTATCAATTATCTCATCTTCCTCTTTCCCTTCGGAAAAGAAACCGTGTTGTATCCCGGAGATCTCAAGCCGGGGAAATCTTTTTTTCATGTTGTCGGCGGCTTTTTCGGCCACCCCGGGGGCGCTCCCGAGCAGGAACACTCTTTTCCTCTCGTCTCCGGCCCGCTCGAGCAGGTTATATGCAAGGTCGATGCCTGCAACTTTCTCTTTCAAATTCAGCCCCGCCCGCCTCCCGGCCCAGAATATGCCGGAGGTATCCGGCACTACAAGGGATGCTTCCTCCAGGAGTTTTTTGAAACCGGGATCGCTGCGGGAATTCATCACCATTTCGGTGCTTAATGTTACAACTAGGCTGAATCCGTCTCCCGAC
Organism: Chloroflexota bacterium; assembly: GCA_023475345.1. GTDB lineage: Bacteria > Vulcanimicrobiota > JAMCWD01 > JAMCWD01 > JAMCWD01 > JAMCWD01. The sequence continues at coordinate 11,386 of JAMCWD010000041.1, forward strand.
AGCATCTCGTTAATTGTAGCAAGCCCGGTGTCCATGTCCGTTTCGTGGAGAATACAACCCATTATATAAGCCCTGCGAAGGGGAGTTTTCATATCATGTAACCTCCCTTTTGAGCCGCCATAATTCGTACTTGTCTGACGGCAGTTCGCGGATGAACCTGGAGGGCTTGAGTATGACGCTGGTATTGCTTCTCACGGCTATTATGGGATGCAATATATAAACCTGCTGCCTGGTCCTCGTCAGCGCGACGTAGAAAAGACGCCTTTCTTCTTCCTGCTCCTCGCCGGTTTTGACCGACGAGACCGGGAAATAATTCTCCGCCAGGTAAGGTATGAATACCACGTCCCACTCCAGTCCCTTGGCCCTGTGAATTGTGCTGAGGGTCAGGAGGTCTTTCTCTTCAGGCTCCGGGGTTACCTGGATTTCTTCCCCCATCATGCTTTCCTGGAGAGCAAGCTCGCTTAAGAAATCTTCCAGGGATTTATAAGTTGAGGAAAGCTCCGCAAGCTGTTCTATTTCTTTTTTCCGGTCGCCGTAATTTTCAAATCTTAATTTCATGTAATCGTCGTAATGTTTTTCAAGGAACAATCCCATTGCGAACCCAGGGTCGGGCGGCTTCTCATCTTTGACCAGTTCCTGGTAAAGCGAGGCGAACTCGGCCCATGCAGGCTTTATCCTTGAGCCAAGGTCTGCCGTGATGCCCGTCGAGATTATGGTTTCCCGTGGGTTTTTCGCCCGGAGGATCTCGTCTGTTATTCTTCTTGCCGTCTTCCTGCCTATACCCGGCAGCAGCCTGAGTATCCTCAGCCATGAAAGCTCGTCCCTGGGATTTTGAAGGATCTTCAGATACGCCAGTACGTCTTTTATATGTGCCTGCTCGAAAAATCTCAGGCCCGACCTGACGGCATACTTAATCCCCCTCCGGTTAAGCTCCATCTGGATTTCAAGCGAATGATGATGCGCCCTGTATAATACCGCCATATTCGAATAAGGCATATCCAGATCTTCGTGGATATCTTGCACCATCTGGGCTATGAATTCGGCCTGTTCTTTTGCGTCCCTTGCCTGGATAATAACCGGGTTTTCGCCCGGAGGCCGTGTCGGGAACAGAGCTTTATTATGCTGCCGCAGGTTTTTACCGATGGAGCAGCCGGCAAGAGTCAATATTTCAGGTGTTGACCTGTAATTCGTCTCCAGCTTGTAGATATTGGAGCCGTGCATCCGGACAGGGAATTCCAGGATGTTCCGGAATTCGGCCCCCCTGAAGGAGTATATGCTCTGGGCGTCGTCGCCCACCACCATCAGGTTACCGCCGGGGCCGCCCAATTCTTCCACGATGTAAGCCTGGAGCCTGTTGGTGTCCTGGAATTCATCCACCAGGATGTGGCGGAACATGGTCCTGAGTTCCGATTTGATTTGAGGGTCGTCCAGGAAGAGCTTCCAGTATTCCAGGAGGTCGTCGAAATCGACACAGTTGGCGCTGCGTTTCTTTTCCAGGTAGATTTCGAAAAGCGATTCCAGGCGATCTTTAAGGTCAAGGAGGTAAGGGAACCTTTCCTCCAGTATTTCGGCAACCGTTTTCATCGTCCCGGACGAGAGGCTTCGTATCTTTGATAGGACGTTGCCCCTGGGAAAAGAGATCCCCTTGTTTTCCGAAGTTACCAGGTGGGCGCATTCTTCCAGGTATTGTTCGGCGTCTTCGGCGTCGAGTATGCTGAAATTGGAGTTAAGGCCTATTTTTTCGGCGTACATGCGGAGCAGCCGGTTGCCCACATGGTGGAATGTGCCGCCCCATACGTCTGCGGCGCTGTATTTCAGAAGGGCGTCAACCCGTGACATCATCTCTCTTGAGGCCCGGTTTGTGAAAGTAACCAGCATGATGCTCTGAGGCGGGACCCCCTGTTCTATGAGCCATGCCACCCTGTAGATGAGGGTCCGCGTTTTCCCGCTCCCGGCTCCTGCAAGTACCAGCGTCGGGCCGCCCGGCGATGTAACGGCCTCGTATTGCTGCGGGTTAAGCTCGCCGCGGTAATCCACGCTGAAAGATGGCTTTGCATCAATCCTGCGAAGAATATACTCCTTTTCCAAGATACAGCCTCCTCGAACACTCCATATTCCACGAAACGATCTCCATCCCTTTAGAAAAGGATACTGCCTTCATCAGGCGAAAGAAAGCACAAACAATCTCAGGGAGGATAAGAGTGGTTAAGTTCAAGAAAAACGGCCTTTTAATTATAACCGATTCGAAAGGCAACTGTCATGTCATCGAGGGTACCAGGACGCTGCTTGAGGCCGCGAAGTATATCTGGCAGGAAGAATCTCTCGACGCTTACCGCATGGATGATAATGAACCGCTGCCCGAATGCGCTTCCATGCTCCTTGCCGAGCTGCCAAAGAATAAACACCAGAGATTGAGGGATCTCTCCGACCTCAAGGAGGATAAATATTTCCAGGAATGAGCGGCAAAGAGTGGTTTCATAAATTTTTCGGCCCGGAATATTTAGCGATATACGGCTATCTTTTCGATGAAAAGAAGACCGCAAGACAGCTTGATGTTATACTGCCGATCCTCGATCTTAAAAAAAATTGCAGGATCCTCGATATGCCCTCCGGCTTCGGCAGGCACAGCCTGGAACTCAAGCGCCGGGGCTATGATGTTACGGGCGTCGATCTGAACGAAGCCCAGCTTGAAAAGGCAAAGGATCTGATGGAAGAAGCAGGCGTCGAATACCCGCTGATAAAAGGAGATATGAGGAAGATCAAATTCGCCGAAAAATTCGATGCTCTTCTAAACCTCTTTACAAGCTTCGGGTATTTTTCCGATGAGGACAACGAAAAGACGGCCGCGAACTTTTATTCCGCACTCAAGCCCGGAGGGCGCATGGCGCTTGAGATAATGAACCGTGACTATATCATCGCAAATTATCAGACCTCAGCCTGGCATTATGCGGGCGACAGGCTTTTTGCCCTTGAAGAAAGAAGTTACGACCCTGTTTCCGGCAGGATGAACAACAGGATGATCCTGGTCGGCCCGGGCACATATCACGAGCAGGAATTCAGCCTGAGGATATACACCCTGAACGAGCTTGTATCTCTTTTTGAAAAGGCTGGCTTCCGGTACGTCAGGGCTTACGACGGTATGACCGGGCAGGAATTCAGCATCAAATCCGCCCGGCTCCTCCTGGTTATGGAAAAGCCGGGGGTGCCCCGGCGCCGGAGCCGAAAAAATTAGACGCCGTTTTCGCCGGGAAAGCGTCAGGAAAATCAATTTGACGGGAGATGAAAAAATGAGCGACTTGAGAGAACAAAAATTGAAGATTACCGTACTCGGTTCCGAGAAAGAAGACCTTCTGGATTTCGAACCGTTCGACAACAGGGAGAAGCACACGGTCCTGATGGTCAAGAACGATGAGACGGCTTTGCTGGATACGGGGTCTCCCCCCATGCTGGAGCCGGAGATACACAAGCATATCATGAAATTGAGAAACGAAGGATGGGAGATCCTCGGGGAGTTGAAGCTGGGTTTCCGCGGCAGAGATACCGGCCCCGGTGAGGAGGTGCTTTTCGCATCCGACCCGCTCACTCTCGAGCTTGGCGGTAAGCTACTCCCGCTCCTGGATCCCGACCAGGGGTCGCCGCTTCTTTCCCGCCTCTCCCTCATCAGGGAAGAGCTTGCAAGAGAGGCCGGGCTTATTATCCCGGGTGCCCGCCTTGCCGATAACATGAATATGGAAGAGAACCGTTACGTGCTTAAATACCGCGAGATGCCCCTTGCTTCAGGCGAGATTTTCCTCGGCATGCTCCTGGCGATGGGCGATACAGAACAGCTTGGAAAGCTGAAAGAGGGCTGGAGCACTATCGAACCTTCTTTCAGGATGCAGGCGAAGTGGATCGATGCAAAAGACGAAAAGAAAGCACAGGAAGCCGGTTGTATGGTTGTCGGGCCGTTGAACGTACTGCTGACGCATGTTAAGACGGCGCTGACGGCAAACGCGCCGGGTCTCCTCGGTCTTCAGGAGCTTGCGAATATACTCGAACGCCTCGGGGAGACGCATCCCGTAGTTGTCGAGGAGTTCTTCGAAGACAATAAGAAGCTGAGGGCATTGAGGCGGATCTTGAAAAACCTGCTGGCCGAGCAGGTGTCGATACGGGACATGATCACGATCCTCGAAACGGTCGGGGAACATCTGGATCAGATTGAAAACACTTCCCTTGTAACGGAGTTTGTACGCATGGCCCTGGGCAGGCAGATATGCCTCCAGTCGGTTGACGAGGAAGGCAGGATCAGGGCGCTTACGGTATCGCCGGAGCTTGAAAGATATTTGATGGAGTTGATGGAAGAAGGCCCCGGCGGCGTCCGGCTGGCCCTCGGCCCGGAAGATGCAGAGATATTGCTGAAAGCGTTTTCCGAAGCGTTCAAGGAGCACCAGCCGTGCTGGGCGCTGGTAACCGACCCGCCTACAAGGATTTACTGGAAGCGTCTCCTTGAAAGGGTGCTGCCCAGGATCAGGGTTATCTCAACGATGGAGCTTTCGCCAGATGTAAAGATTGAGACCCCGGCGGCGGTTGGCCTGCCGAAGGATCTTAAATCCCAGAAAAGCAAGAAGAAGGACAAGTGATGATCAGAACCGACGGAAGAAAAAACGACGAACTCCGCCCTTTGAAGATAGTGCGCAACTTTATTCCGAATGCGGAAGGGTCGGTGCTTGTCGAGATGGATCTCACGAGGGTTATCTGCACTGCAAGCGTTGAAAGCCGGGTCCCGCCGTGGCTGAAGGATTCGGGTCACGGGTGGGTTACCGCGGAATACGGGATGCTCCCGCGATCCACTCTGACAAGGACTCCAAGGGAAAGGTTGTCCCGTTCCGGCAGGACAAGCGAGATACAGAGGCTTATAGGCAGATCGCTTCGCGCGGTTACGGATCTTGCTAAAATAGGGGACAGGACGGTTACGCTGGATTGTGATGTGATACAGGCGGACGGGGGTACCCGCACGGCGTGCATAACGGGCGCCGCCATGGCCCTTGCGGACGCTTTTAATATAATGGTGGAGGACGGGGTACTGAAAGAGTTCCCCATGAAAGATCTCGTCGGGGCTGTCAGTGTTGGGATATTCGAAGACGAGATAATGCTGGACCTGACCTACGAGGAAGATTCCCAGGCCCAGGTGGATTTCAATGTTGTCATGACCGGAGGAGGCCGCCTGGTGGAAGTCCAGGGGACCTCGGAGAGAGGAACTTTCGGGAGAAGCGAATTGAATTCGATGCTTGATTTTGCGGAAGCCGGGATAAAGAAGCTGGTCTCTGCCCAGAAGGAAGTACTGGCGGATATCGCCGGCAAATGGTTTTGAATTATTAATTGAGGCGTAATAAATAAAGGCCCCCGTTTAAGGAGGCCTTTAAGTTTATTTGAGATCATGCCGTTGTATTATTTTTCTTCTTCAAGCACCCAGTAAGGAGATTTCCTGGGTCCGGGCTCTTCATCGACTTTTTCTTTCAAGGCGTGTCTGACCATGCCCAGGAGTTCGTCTGCATCGAACGGCTTGGTGATAAAGCCTTCGGCACCGAGTTCGGTTACTTTATGCCGTATCTCCTCGTTTGCATAAGCAGTGATGAAGATGACGGGGATCAATGCCGTATTGCTGGACATTATAAGTTTTTCGTAAGTGCTTATCCCGGAACCGGCGGGCATCCTGATATCCAGTATGATCAGGTCGGGCTTTGCTTCGTGGGCCATTCTCAAAGTCTGGGCCCCGTCGAAAGCCGCGATTACATCGTAATTATTTGCTTTGAGCCTGGCTGCCAGAAGCTTGACGATGTTGGTGTCGTCGTCGGCGATTAAGATTTTCTTGGGCATGATATTTTACTCCTTAACTTAAGATTTGATATCCCCGGGCAGCGTGAAAGTAAAAGTCGTTCCAATATTTATTTTACTTTCCACCCATATTTCTCCTCCGTGAAGCCGGATTAAATCTTTCGTTATGACCAGACCCAGCCCAGATCCTTCCCTGATCCGCCCTTCGTAATCTTCGAACTGGTGGAATTTATCGAATATTTTCGGGAGCTCTTCTTCGGGGATGCCCGGCCCCGTATCGGTTATTATGAATTCGATGAGGCCGCTTTTTTCCCTGATGGAAATTTCGATGTAGCCTTTTTTTGTAAATTTAATTGCGTTGCCGACAAGGTTGATAATTATTTCCTTTATTTTATCTTTATCTGCAAGCACCTCGAATTTGTCACTGTTAATATTCTCTCTCAACTCTATCCCGGTTTTGTCGGCCTGGGGTCTGAAAAAGATAATGATTTCCCTTGTAACCTGGACCAGGTCGAAAACCTCTTTTTTCAGTATGATCATGTCCGCTTCGATTTTAGATACTTCAAGAAGGTTGTTAATCAGCCTTTTCATCCTGTCGATTTCCTGGAAGGGGATGTTAAGGAATTCTTTTTGCGCAGGCGTTATCTCTCCGTGGATGCCGTCCAGTACCTGTGATACCGCCTCCCTTATGGAGGTAAGCGGAGTCCTCAGTTCATGAGACACCTTGTTTATGAAATCTTCCTTGAGGCTCTCAAGTTGCCTCTGGGAAGTTATATCCCTGATGATTGAAGAAGACCCGATTATATACCCGCTCTCATCCTTTATAGGTGAGACGGACATCGATACGTCGATCAGGGTTCCGTCTTTCCTGAACCGGACGGTATCCATTCTTTCAATATATTCACCTTTATTGGCTTTTTCAAGGAACTGTTTTTCTTCATTATCCCTGTCGGGGGGGACCAGGAAGTTCGCGGACCTGCCCACGGCTTCAGATGAGGAATACCCGAAAACCTGTTCGGCTCCCTCGTTCCAACTGAAAATAATGCCCTCGCGTGATACGCCTATGATAGCGTCGCTGGAATATTCCACTATCGACGCAAGCAGGCTGTTTCTTGCGCCGGCCTTTTTAATCTCCGAGAATGCATAGGATATGATTATAAAAAAACCAAGTCTTATGGAAGCGTTCCAGAGCGGGACTATACTGAACGTGTACTGGCCGGTCGATATCAGGTCTGCAGCCAGCCATGTTGCAGCGCTGACAATGGAGATTATAAAGCCGTACCGGCGCCCTATGAACCAGGTCGCAAACAGGATCGGGATCAGGTAAAATATGGAAAGCGAAAACTGGGGTCCCGTAACGGTATCGATTACGCCGAACAAAAATACCATAAGCAGGCTTAATATAAAAAGCCCGACTCTGGACTGCCTGTATATGTATTCGGGAATTTTAGTCATTGCCCCCACAACTTAATGTTTGATGTTTAAATAATAAAATAATTCGAAACAGTCCCGGATTATTCCTTTATAGAAGGTACAGCCTTTTTCAGCCTATAGCGGACGTAGGTCCCCTGCCGGCGATTTCCGCCCTTTTGGGGGCGGCCTCAAGGACTATGCGGATGAGGGATTCGGCCAGTTTCCCGGAGTCGTGCCTGACCAGCGACTCGTTCTCGGATATAAGCGGCGCTGTAACCGGGATGATATCCATCTCCCTGATTTTTTCAAGGTCGGCGATAACAGGTTCTGCGCCTTCTTCCATGTATTTAGCAAACAGCTTTTCGGGCATTTTTTCGTTGACGATAACAAAATCGAGCTTCGGGATTCCTGTTGCTTCAAGCAGTGTCCTGATATGGTCGGAAGCGGCGAAATGGTCTGTTTCGCCGGGCTGGGTCATGACGTTGCATACGTAAATTATTATGGCGTTGGACGATGCTATCGCATCGCGGACGCCTTTGACGATAAGCGTCGGTATGATGCTGGTATAAAGGCTGCCCGGCCCTAGTATTATGGTATCGGCATCCTTGATGGATTGTATTACTTCGTCGGGCGGCTCGCACGTCGAAGGGTTGAAGAAAATCCGCTTGATTTTTTTCTTGTGTTTCGGGATCTCGGATTCGCCCTCGGCTATTGTCCCGTCTTCATATTCGGCACAGAGGACGGCGGGCTCAAGCGTTGCAGGGAGGACTCTCCCTCTTATCGCCAGGATCTCGCTGGACAACCTGACCGCCTTCACGAAATCGCCCGCAATATTGTTGAGGGCCACCAGGAGGAGGTTCCCGAAGCTGTGTCCTTCCAGCCCCTCGCCGTCGGTGAAGCGGTACTGGAAAAGTGATGAAAGCTGGGATTCGTCATCTGCAAGCGCTACGAGACAACTCCTGATATCGCCGGGCGCGAGGACTCCCATTTCCTTCCTTAGCCTGCCGGAAGATCCCCCGTCATCCGCCACCGTAACGACCGCGGTGATATTGCTCGTATGCTGCTTGATCCCGCGAAGAAGGCTCGAGAGACCTGTGCCGCCGCCCATCGCGACGAATTTCATCCCCTGGCCGAGATGGCGTTTTTCGTAAACTATGTCCACCAGCTTCCTGTCCTCGAACGGGGCGACCACCCTGTAGATGGAAATGAACCATTGCCTTATTCCCATTATCATCAATACGAGGCCCAGCAAAATAAGAACGATGTCAACCATGCGTGAATCTATCTGCTTGCCGGACACCGCCTTTATCAGGTTCACGATTGAGCTTTCGATATTGACCGGGATCTGGATATTTATAATTAGGATGGCGCCGAGAACGAACATGATAAGCCCGATGGAGAAAAGGGAAAGCCATCGCTTGATGCGCATACCCGGGTAAAGCCACCTGACATTGCGGAGAAGCCGTTTCAAAATTTCACTCACCTGTAACGGAATAGATTATTTCTTAAGATATATTTCGGCGAATTTGCGGTAGGAGCGGTCATAAGTTTTTTCTGCATCGGGCGGGAAAAAGCATCCCGGAAGCTGGTTCATGCGGCGGTGATACGTTACACATTCGCAGCATTTCCCCCTTTTGTCGCATGGATAAGTACAGGTACAACCAAGCTTGTTTTCTTCAATGTCGCACTGCATATCGATACACCTCTCAAAAGCCTTCGCCGGGATCGGGAAAATTTCCTCTTCTGCTATTGTAGCGCCCGGCTTATCTCTGATGCAAGTTCTTCGCCGAAGCCTCCGGCTGAGGCTATCTGTTCCACGGAAGCGTTTTTAATATTTTCAACAGAGCCGAATGCGGACAGGAGGCGGTTCGCCCTGGTACCGCCTATGCCGGGAATTTCCAGCAGAGAAGTCGTCAGCCTGGATTTTTTGCGGCGGTTCCTCTGTGTTTTTATTGCGAAGCGGTGGGCCTCATCCCTTATTCTCATGAGCAGTTGGAGGGCAGGGTTGTCATGGTCGAGCCGGTATGCGTTTCTCCTGCCGGGGGAGTAGATCAATTCGTGTTCTTTTGCAAGCGATACGATCGGGATATCGCTTTTCCCAAGCGCCCGGACAACGGCCGCGAGTTGAGTCTTGCCGCCGTCAAGCAGGATAAGGTCGGGCATTTCCCACTCTTTATGAGCCATCCTGCGGGAGACGGTCTCTCCCATCATGGCGGGGTCGTCGCGTGTCCCTTCCAGCCCCAGGTTGAAAACCCGGTATTGATCGTTTGCAGGTTTCCCGCCTGTGAAAACCACCATCGATCCTACCGGCTCGCCCCCTCCCAGGTGTGATATGTCATAGGCTTCTATGCGTCCCGGCGGCCCTGGCAGGTTCAGCACCTGGGCAAGCATCGAAAGCGCGGCCGCCGACCTGTCGGTTTTCCTCGAAGCCATGTGGCTGAGGGCGTTTTTCCTGGCAAGCTCTACAAGTTCCCTGTGTTTCCCGCGCCCCGGATGAATGAGCCGGACTTTTTTTCCGGCATACCGGGACAGCATATCCGATAAAAGCCCGGTTTCGGGGACGGGGAAAGGCAGGTATATCCTGCCCGGCGGGGAGATCCCCGGCTGGTAATAAAGCTTCAGGAAAGAAGAGAGCTTCTCTTCATGTGTTGTTTCCGGGGGGAATGTCAGCCGGAAGTGTGAATAACCGCTCAGCTTGCCTTCTCTAAGACGGAGCATCTCTACTACACTTTCGCCTTCGGGGTCTTCAACAAGGGCCAGGTAATCGGCATCGCCTCCTTCGCTGGAGAAGACTTTCTGGTCTTCATTCAATCGCGTCAGCGCATCGAGCTGTTTTTTTATCCTTGCACATTCTTCGAAATTAAGCGCCGCCGATTCGGTTTCAAGGCGTTTCCTGAGATCCCCGATAAGCTCGTTAAGGCGTCCTTCAAGCAGGCGGACGGCGCGGTTGATCCGCTCCCTGTATTCTTCTATGGATATTTCCCCGGTACATGGGGCCGAACATTGTCCGAGTTGGTAATCCAGGCATGGCCGGGTGCGGTTGGATATTTTCCCCTTACAGGCGGCTATGCCGAAAGTTTTTCGCATAAGCTTCAGCGTGAGCCGCATTTTGCCGGCGTCGGGATAAGGGCCGAAATACCTGCTTTCGGGATTTACCGCCTTTCGGGCTGTCTTAACGCGGGGGATCATTTCTCCCATTGTTATTTCCAGCAGGGGATAGCGCTTGTCGTCTTTAAGGCGGACATTGAACCTCGGCTTGTGCTTCTTGATGAGGTGGGTTTCAAGTACCAGGGCTTCGACTTCATTATCGGTAATTATGTAGTCCACCCTGCCGATGCTTTTCAAGAGGCTCTCAAGGCGGGGATGGGGAGGGACGCCTTTCTGGAAGTAAAACGACAGCCTGTCTTTGAGGCTTGCGGCTTTCCCGACATATATCAGCGTCCCGCTCTCGTCGTAAAGCAGGTAAACCCCCGGTTCGGCGGGCAGGTTCGCCGGTTTTAACGCCATGTATATAACCTCGTGCAAATGCCGGAATTAGTACAACTCAATTCATATTATACTATAAAGAGAAAACCTGATAACAGTTCAGGAGAAATAAATTTGCCGCCGTTATCGGTTTAACTACAAAAGGGAAGAGTTTTCAGGCTCTTCCCTTTTTAAATGACATACAGTTTGAATATCAGTTAATTCGACGCCGATTGGCCCTGGAGCTGTTTCCTCAATAACCGTACGGCTTTAATGAGCTGGGTATCGTTCTTTGATCCTATTTCATTGGGGTCCATTGCGATTTCCACGTCGGGGTCGATGCCGAGCTTGTTGATATCAGTCCCTTTCGGCGTCAGGTAATGGGCGATAGTGAATTTAAGAGCTCCCCCGTCTCTCAATTCTTCTATTGTCTGGACGGAGCCCTTGCCGAAGGATTTTTCCCCTACAAGGGTGGCTTTATCGGAATCTTTAAGCGCTCCGGCGGTAATTTCCGATGCCGACGCCGTATATTTGTTCATCAAAACGACCGTCGGCCATTCGATATTATCATTGTTATACGATCTGTGTGTTTCCAGTTCGTTTTTTCTGAAGTGCTTGACGGAAACTACCAGGTACCCCTTGGGAAGGAAGTGGCTGCACACATCGATTGCCGCCTTGATGTAGCCGCCCCCGTTATTGCGGAGGTCGATGACAAGGGCCTGTGCATTTGCACTCCTCAGCTTGTTCAGGCAGTCTTCGAATTCTTCCCTGGTTTTTTCACCGAAATAGCGGATCTTGATGTAACCTATATTGCCCTTGTAGAGCTTGGGAATAGCGCTTGAGACATGGATGAACCCGCGTCTTACGCGGTAATCGCGGGGGGGTGTGTTTCCCCGTTTGATCGTCAGGACGACTATGGAATCTCTGGCTCCCCTGATCTTTTGTGCAGCAACGTCGAGGGCCATTCCTTTAGTCGGCACGCCGTCGATTTTCAGGATCATATCCCCGGATTTCAGCCCGGCGGTGAAAGCAGGGGTTTCTTCGATGGGATCTGTTACCGTGAGGATATTGTCGTTTTTCTTGTCAAGCTCGATGAATATGCCCACGCCGTAGAAGTTGCCGCCGGTCATGCTTTCATTCATGACCTTGTATTCTTTCGGGTCCAGAGCTACGGAATAAGGGTCGCCCAGGCTGTTCATCAACCCGCGAAGTGCGGCGTAAATCAACTCGGTTTTGTTTACTTCAGGATGTGCTCTGAGTTGCTCATCGTAAATATTCAGGAATTGCTTGTAATTCTGGGTATAAGTAGCGTCCTTGGGGAAAAGCGGAAGAGCTTGTTTGATCAGCTTTTTTCCCTTGAGATAAGCGCTCATGCCATTGAGCGCGCCGTCAAGCAGCTTGTTGGGGTTGATGTCGGAGATATATTCCCTGTTCAGAACCCTGACGGCTTCGTTTATGACAGAGATGGTAAGGTTGTTATTGAAACTGTCGAAATTGACGATTGTCTTGGAAATTTCCGCCTGGTACGAGTCATTTGCCGCGAGGGTATCCATCTGGCAGGATATGAGCGACAGGAAAATAAATAATATCAGCAGGGGGACGAGCAGCCGTTTTTTCTTCAATGTAAATTCACCTTCCTTGTCTGTTAACGCCTGTGCTTGATTTTATTTTATAATTTCCAGAGATTAATTCAAGTCTTTTTATGGTGATATGCTTGATGACGTTTTCTTTCGGGCAGCCATAAACGATATTTTCGTAAAATTCGCCGTTCTTTAACTCGAGCCTGTCTTCGAGAATCTGCATATTTTCACTGCATCCAGGACATTTCATATTTTCAATTTTATAAACAAGCTCGTTGAGGGTCTCCGTTTTTCCCCGTTCGCTGCGAATTTCCGTTTTTAATTCGTTTACTGCGGTTTCAACCACCTTGTCCGACACGTAGCCGTAGGCATGGGAGTTATCGGGTATGGGTATGTCCGGGATAATCCCGCGATTATGGATGTAAGCGCCTGAAGGCGTCAGGTAACGGGCGATAGTGAGCTTAACCGCGGATTTATCAGCAAGCGGAAAAATCCGCTGGACGCTGGCTTTCCCGTAAGAACGCTCTCCTATGAGTTTCGATCTGCCGTATTCCTGAAGGGAAGCGGCGGTTATCTCGGATGCACTGGCGCTGTTCCGGTTCATGAGCACGACGAAAGGATACCGGTAATTGAGGTTGGGTTTCGATACAAATATCTCCACCGGCGCATTTCTCTCCTCGACGCTTACCACTTTACTTCCCGATGAGAGCAACTGGCTTGTAACTTCGATGGCGGAAGAGATATACCCGCCCCCGTTATTGCGGAGGTCCAGGATGAAACCCTGTGCGCCCTGCTTTCTCAGACTTGCTATTGCCCCGGCAAGCTCGTCCCCTGTATTTTCGCCGAAAAATCTCAGCTTGATATACCCGATTACGCCGTAAATCATTTTAGAATAGACGGCCTTTGTAATGATGTCATCCCGCGTTATTGTAACGTTGAAAATTATTCCCGCAGAGGGGCGCTTGATTTTGAATACTACTTTGCTGCCTTTTTCTCCCCGGATCAAAACCTGGGCTTTTTCCAGGGTTATGCCTTGAGTGCTTTTGCCGTCGATTTCAAGGATCATGTCATGGGCTTTCAGACCCGCCCTGTCGGCGGGAGACCCCTCGATTGGCTCGACTACGGTAAGCTGGTCATGCCTGTTCCTGTCGAGTTCTATGAGTATCCCGGCCCCTGCGAAGCTGGATGTCTGCATCTCTTCCATCAGATCCTTGTACTGCTCCGGAGTCATGTAGAAAGAATAAGGATCGGAAAGAACGGTCATCATACCCCTGATGCCGGCCCTGGATAATCCCTCTTCAGGGGTTGTCGGGTAATGCTTCAATACTTCGTTATAACTTTCATCAAGTATTTGATCCGCATTATCATCGGTAAGCTTCAGTTTAGGTTCCTTGAGAAAGCCGTAATCTTCCCCTCTTAATTTAAGATATAGCTGCATGCCCGAGATGGCTCCGCCAGCAAGGGTGGCCCTGGGGATCTGGTGTACATATTCTTTCTGAACAATCGACATCAGGTTGGTAAGCGAAACAGGCTTTTCACCGGCCCATACAGGGGGTGAAAATAAAAATATTATAACCGCGACTACCAGTACCGTTCTTTTATATTTATGCATGATTACACCGTCTTAACTATTTATTAATCAATTGTATTATAACAATGATTTGTTATTATTTGCAAATTTTTTACAACGGTTTTTTGTTCTCGAACCGTTCCTGAGGAAAATATCAGACTATAGTATGATATCAATGCTGTCCGGTATAATATCGTTCAAAGGTATCGGGAACTTCTCCAGCTTCTCCATGCGCCGACGAAGGCAGCGAGGCCGAAGAGTAACCGGCAACAGGCCGGACAGGAGGCTTCGTTTCTTTGCAGATCTGACTCAATTCGCGATATTGAAAAGACTATCAGAGTTTACTAAAATGAAACTGGAAACGGGGTTCTGATTTTTAGGTCAAAGCAAGAGAATTGCCATTAGCTTATATGATAAGCACATTGCGATTCAGCCTCTTTAATAATCGGTGGTTGACACCAATTTCCAAGTCCCAAATTTCCCGTCGTTATATTGAATTAATGACGTCATTCAATATATCTTCTACGTTTTTCGCTAAGGCATCAAGCTTTTGCTCACCTAAAAGCCCTATTGCTGCGGTTGGTTTCAGTAGAGATATCTTTGTAACTCCCTGTTCGGTATAAACAGAAATTTTACAGGGAAGAAGCACACCCACTTTAAGATTGGCATCCAGCGCATCTTTTGCAAACTTCGGATTACAGACCGAAAGAATCTGATATTCGCCAAATTCTATGCCCTTTGATTTAAATATCTCTTTAAGATTATAGATATGAAGCACCCCAAAACTATTTTCCTTCAATTTAGCCCGCAACCTATCTACTATCTCCTGGACATCGCCTTTTGTTTCAACAGTATAATTAAACATTTGTACTCCCTCCTTTTTATTTCAGTAAACGCAACCCGTTCAGAATAACAATAAGTCCACTCCCCTCGTTAAGAAGAAGACCTGGTACAAGGCCGATTTTCCCTGATAAAGCAGTGGGAACTAAAAAGATTATAATAAAAAGCGCGGCAAAAATATTCTGCTTAATATTACTGACAGACCTTTTGCTCAAAGAAAATGCATAGGGAATCTTCAAGAGGTCATCAGACATAAGGGCGATATCCCCTGTTTCGATTGCTACATCAGTACCACAGGCACCCATGGCAATACCCACATTCGCTTCGGCCATTGCCGGAGCATCATTTACGCCATCGCCAACCATAGCAATCATTTTATATTTTGCCTTAAGTTCTCTTACTATCTTCACCTTATCTTCCGGCAAGAGATTAGCCCTGAATTCATCTATGTCCAATTCTTTGGTGATCGCCATTGCCGTCCCTTCGTTATCTCCTGTAAGCATGATTATCTTCTCGAACCCTTTTTCCTTCAGTTTCTGTATTGCCTCTTTCGCTTCCGGTCTTATCTGATCGGCAATAGCAACTAAACCGAGAATTTCTTCCCCCGTGCCTAATAGCACGGTTGTCTTTCCTTCATCCTGCAGCCGCCTTATTTCTTCTTTAGCAATGGTTAATCCGCTTACCTTCTCTTTAAACAGAGCTATTGAACCGATATAATAAGTTTGGTCGTTGATTTTGGCCTTCGCGCCTCGCCCCGGTATTGCCTCAAAATCACTAATCGATGAGAAAGTAACATCTTTTTCTTTTGCATATTGGACAATGGCATCTCCTAAAGGATGTTCGGAGCGTGCTTCTATAGAGCCTGCCAATTCCAAGATTTGTTTTTCAGACGCATTATTAATTTTTACTATCTCACAGACTTTTGGCTTTCCGATAGTCAAGGTGCCTGTCTTATCAAAAGCTATTGCTTTAAGATTACTTGCCGCCTCTAAATAAGCGCCTCCTTTTATTAAAACGCCGTGTCTGGCTGCGTTACTGATTGCAGCCACCACTGCCACAGGCACCGATAAAGCCAAACCGCAAGAACAGGAAACTACCAACAGCACAAGCCCGCGATAAAACCAGGAAGAAAAATCCTGTTTAAAGAAAAACGGCGCTATAAAAGCAACCAGAAACGCCAGTATAAACATTGCCGGGGTATAATACTTGCCGAATTTTTCTCCGAATCTCTGATATGTTGATTTCCTTGCCTGGGTTTCCTCAACAGAATGTATGATCTTAGCCAGTGTTGTGTCCTTGGAGAGCTTGGTTACCTCTACCTCAATTGAACCTCGCTGATTTATTGAACCGGCATAGACAACGTCTCCTTGTTTTATGTCTTTTGGAATAGATTCTCCGGTAATTGGTGACTCATCGATACTGGTGTCGCCAAAAATAACCTTTCCATCCAAAGGCACTTTTTCACCCGGCCTGATAATAATTACATCGCCAATAATTATTTCTTCTACAGGGAGAGTCGATTCAGCGCCGTTCCTTTTTACCAAAGCTTCTCTGGGTGCTAATTCCATTAATGCCCTGATTGAGCCTCTTGCTCTATCCGTAGCATATATTTCCAATACGTCTCCCAGCGAATAAATTAAGACAAGCATAGCAGCCTCATTCCAGAATCCAAGAGAGATAGCTCCTGCTGCTCCGCAGACCATAAGAAGGCGTATATTTAAGGTAAACGTCTTAAGCGCCAAAATTCCCATTCTGGCAGGATAATATCCGCCGATAAGAATAGCTAAAGCATAGACGTATTTTGTGTATTCATGTGGTATACCGAGACGCTCTAACAGAAAAGCGAGCAGCGTAAATACGCCGCATATCGAAAGGAGCACAAACTGAGTATTCTTCCACAAGACCGCGCCCTTAGCTCTTCCTTTTTGCACCCTGGATGCCTTCATGCCTGTTTCTGCGATTGCCTTAATTATATCGGTGCCGGAAATCAATGCAGGGTCATACTGGATTTTTACTTCCTGTGATACAAGAAAAATATTAAAATCTCCAATTCCTTTTAAAACTTTAAGTTTCTTTTCGATGATTTCAGATTCATCGCTACAGTCCATACCTCCTATATGAAGAGTCAAAGTATCTCCGGAGACTATCTCTTCTACTCTGTATCCTAATCCGTTAATAGCCTTGATTATCTTTTGAGTATCAAGGCTTCCCTCGATTTCAACCGATAACTTGGCAGCCTCAAAATTCAGTTTAACTGACTTTACGCCTTTAATCTTTATAACTGCTTTCTCAATACTGGAAGCGCAGTCAAGACAATCCATGCCTTGAATTTCAAATTCATGAGCTTTGTATTCTTTTATACGCTTAGTATTATTAATCATATCAATTATTGTTATACCTTCCTTTCTATATATGAGTATATATTCATATATTTGGCTAAAAAAAATTATTCTTCTACATGCCGCAGACCCTCATCAAATAAATTTCTAATATGATTATCATCCAAAGAATAATAGGCAATCTTGCCTTCCTTACGATATTTTACAAGCTTCATGTTTCTAAGCACTCTTAACTGGTGAGAGGTAGCTGACTGACTGATTCCTATAAGCGCAGCGATATCACATACGCACAACTCTTCTTTTGAAAGGGCAAAAATAATCTTTGTCCTTGTCGGATCGCCTAAAACCTTAAACGTCTGGGCAAGACTTATAATAGTTTCATTGGGCTTCATGACTTTTTTTACAGCGTTTATTTTTTCTTTATTCACATAAAAAACTTCGCAGATAGAGATTTTATCCTTCAATTTTCGTTTCATTTATAATTCCTTATTATATGAATATATGTTCAAATATGATTATATAAAGAAAAAAAACGTTTGTCAAGGATCTGTGTGAACGTTTCTTTTGCAGGGCAATTCAAGTTGTTGAAATAATAAATTTATATGTGATATAATTATTACCAAGAATCGGGGATGGAGTCCCCCCTCATAATTGCCAGGGCCAGGCTGATGACTCCTGCAGCAACGGCTCAATTACGGAAGATATTTCGACTTAATTATGTTTCTTCCGCAGGCAATTTTTTTATTGGTCGTTGCCAATCACTTACAAGACAGTCGTTTTTATCGCAGTGCCCCTTTGTACCGGCGGTACTTCCCGCCTATATAGTGGGGATAGTATTATCTGAATTCTCGAACGGCGATGCCTTCTGGATTCGACGACTTCGCACATTGACAGTCAGTTTTCTTACCCATTTTTACTTCATTCGCGCGGGAACGTTCGTTTCTCTGGCATCTCTTGTTGCCGCTCCTGCCGTTTTTTTGCTGCTGCTCGGGGAAAAGTTATGTTTAAGATTTTGGGTTATATCCCGTTATTGGGATGTTTTGCCGCAGGTATGACGAGAGATGGTACTATACACTGATGATGTCCACCGGGTTGACTTTTGGAACGATATCTGCCCTGTATGGATTCTCCCATAGTATCGTGACACAGGAGCAGTATTCGTTTCTGGTCGCCGTGGTCCTAGCGAGCGCCGTCATTCTGACGCTGATCGCAGGGATCGCTTTTTTACCACGCCATCTGTTGCCCGAGCCGGAGATGGCGATTACGACAGCGTCTCAAGAAAACGGTTAGAGCGATGAGGGATAACGCCGTGTATAAAAATTCAGGAAAACACATATAAATGGGCTGTTATAAAAGGCGTCCGTTTCCCTGCAGATCTTTACTTGCCGCGATTATTACCTTATAATTATTTTTTACTTATTTTTACGAAAGGTGTGCCATGTCCGGATATTTTATCGGCCTGGACCTGGGCAGAGCGCGCGTGGGGATTTCAATTTCCGATCCCACGTGTTTAATAGCACAGCCATACAAGGTAATAAAAAACAAAGCCGGCGACATGTTGGCCGGGGAGATTTCGGCTCTTCTGGAAGGCAGGGAATTGAGAGGGCTGGTAGCCGGTCTTCCTTTGAACGCCGACGGCAGCGCCGGGAAGGCGGCCATTGAAGCCGAGAAGAAAGCCGGCGAGATAGCCTCTGCCCTCGGTGTCCCGCTTTACATGGAAGATGAAAGATATACCACCCTGGAGGCGGAAGAGATACTTCAGGAAGGCGGCCTCAACTGGAAAAGAAGGAAAGGAAAAAAAGACAAGGTGGCGGCGGCCCTCATACTTCAGAGTTTTCTCGACCGGAAAGGGTGGCTCTGAGTGGGGAGAGGATGCAGGTTACTGTTGTGGGTTTCCCTTGTTCTGCTCGTCATGACGGTCTTCGTTTTATTATTTGCGCGCCGGGCATTAACGCCCTTGAATACCGGTAAAAAAATCGATTTCGAGGTCAGGAAGGGAGAAACTTTCAGTGAAGCAGGGAACAGGCTGCAGAAGGAAGGGATAATTCGTTCCGCCCTCGGGCTGAAAATCCTTATAAAAACAGCAGGCAGGGACAGGGATTTGAAGCAGGGGATCTATGAAGTTTCTTCGAACATGCGGCCTGCCGAAATCATAAAAATGCTGATTAACGGGGAGGTTAAATCCGTCTGGGTAACTTTCCCCGAAGGGATAACCGCTGAGGAGATGGGCGGGATCCTTGAGAAGAAGAAGATTATAAGTCAAAAGGATTTCGTTTTTGAAGCGAAGAATTATGAAACTGTCATTGAGGGGGAACATTTTAAAGGACTGGAGGGCTTACTTTACCCTGATACATATAATGTCGCAACCAACATCACTCCTTCGGAGATGGCGGAACTGATGCTGGAGCAGTTTAAGTCTAAAGCAGTTCCGCTTTACCGCGTAAGAAAACAGCGTTATAAATTGAGCCTCCGTGATTCGGTTACTCTGGCGTCGCTGATCGAGCGTGAAGCCAGCCAGCCCGGGGAACTTCCCGTGATGGCAGGGGTTTATATGAACCGGCTCAAGACCAGGATGCTACTCAATTGTGATGCGACTATTCAGTATGCCCTCGGCGGCCGGAAAACCGAATTGACTTATAAAGATCTTGAGATAGATTCGCCATATAATACGTACAAGCATCCCGGGCTGCCCCCGGGGCCTATCGGGAATCCCGGCCTCGAAGCTTTGAAGGCGGCGTTCAGGCCCGCCGGCGTCCCTTATTATTATTATGTTTTAAACTGGAAAGCAAATGATGGGAGCCATATTTTTACTACAACTTACCAGGAGCACCTTAAAGCGATAAGGGAAGCCGATCAATAAGGAGGGAAGATTTGAACTTTAAGAAGCTTTGTCCCCGTATGGTAGTGGAGAAAGTTCAGGATATAGATCTTCAGGAACTGAAGGATATGGGGTTCCGTTACCTGTTGCTGGACCTTGACAATACGCTTTTATCATGGTGGTCGGGCAAATTTCCTCCGATGGTTAAGGACTGGATTGAAGAGGCGAGGGGGAGTGGGTTCGAGTTGTGTATCGTTTCCAACTCGCTCATGAAGTGGAAAGTAAAGAGGCTTGGCCGGGAGCTTGAAGTCCCCGCCATAAACCGGGCTTCCAAGCCCAGGAAAGGCGGGCTTCTGAAAGCCATGGACATACTGGGGGCGAAAACGGAGGAAACGGTGGTTATAGGGGACCAGATTTTTACCGATATACTGGGTGGTAACCGCCTCGGCATGTACACTATTCTTGTCAGACCCGTGAGCAGGCATGAATTTTTCGCGACGGTATTACAGAGAGCCGCCGAGAAGCTCCTTATTTTCAGGTGGAAGAAGAAGGGAGTCCTCAAGGAAGTAGAAGGAAAAAAAGGGATCAAATATATCTCTTCCTGGGAAGGAAAATAAATATTTCTTGAAGAATTATAATGCTTGCGGCCATAGTATTACTATGATATAATTTTATAGTTATAAAATAAGGGCGCAGTTGAGGTGGTTAGGCGATGATATCAAAGTCTTTGAAAAAAGATCTTGGGGAACTCCTTGTAGAGGAGCAGTTTATTACCGAGAAACAGCTCCAGAAATCGCT
Source organism: Chloroflexota bacterium (assembly GCA_023475345.1). Classification (GTDB taxonomy): domain Bacteria; phylum Vulcanimicrobiota; class JAMCWD01; order JAMCWD01; family JAMCWD01; genus JAMCWD01. The sequence continues at coordinate 32,023 of JAMCWD010000041.1, forward strand.
CGAGCAGTCGAAGAAAACGGGCGAATCTCTCCCGCGTGTCCTTGTCAACCTGGGTTTTGTTACCGACAAGGATATTACCGAGGTCATCGGTAAACAGATGGGGGTTGAATTCATAGATCTCGAGGAATACGAGATCGATCCGGAGCTTGCCCGTTCAATCCCGGAGCATCTCGCGCAGAGGTACAAGGTAATACCGGTGGCCCAGAAAGAAAATACTCTGACTTTGGCCATGGTAGATCCACTGAACGTCATAGCAATTGACGATATCCGTCTGATCACCGGGTTTGAAATCCAGCCCGTCATTGCGACCGAGGAGGCCATTACCGGCGCAATCAACCGCCAGTACGGCGTGACGGAGCTTGCGGAAGTCCAGGATACCGTTAAAGACATCAGCGCCGCAGATTACGGGACGCTGGACATAGAAGAAGCGCAGGAAGAGGAGATTTCGCTTGACAAGCTGAGGGAGCTTGTTGACGAGGCTCCTATCGTCAGGGTCGTAAACATGATTATCTCACAGGCCATCAATGACAAGGCATCCGATATCCATATAGAGCCTGAAGTAAAAAGCGTTCGCGTACGGTACAGGATCGACGGCGTTCTCCATGACGTTATGAGCCCGCCGAAACATATTCAAGCCCCGATGGTATCCCGTGTAAAGATTATGGCGAACATGGACATTGCGGAGCGCCGCGTCCCGCAGGATGGCAAGATCCACCTCCGCCACGACAACCGCGAATTCGATCTCCGCGTAAGCACCATCCCCACAATTCACGGGGAAAAAGTCGTTATGCGTATCCTTGATAAAAGCTCGGTTCTCCTGGGTCTCAACAAGCTGGGCTTTTATCCCGAAACGCAGGGCATCTTCGAGTCCGTAGTGGAAAAGCCGTACGGCATGATCCTGGTTACAGGTCCTACCGGCTCGGGGAAATCGACCACCCTTTATGCGTGCCTTAACAAGCTGAATACGGGAAACGAAAATATAATCACAGTCGAAGACCCGGTGGAGTACCAACTTGCCGGCATAAACCAGGTACAGGTAAACGAGAAAGCCGGCCTTACGTTTGCAAACAGCCTCCGTTCATTCCTTCGTCAGGATCCTGACAAGATCATGGTCGGTGAGATTCGAGATTTTGAAACTGCCCAGATCGCCGTAGAAGCGGCCCTGACAGGCCACCTTGTCATGTCCACTCTTCATACGAACGACGCCGCCGGCGCCGTTTCCAGGCTTATTGAAATGGGCATCGAGCCGTTCCTTGTCGCGTCTTCGGTGATCGGCGTTCTTGCCCAGCGTCTTGTGCGTAATATATGCCCGAACTGTAAAGAGCAATATACGCCCCCGCAGGAAGCAGTAAAGCAGTTCGGTTTCCTCAGCATGGCTGATACCGAAGTTGTATTTTATCGCGGCCGCGGCTGCGACCACTGCAAGATGACAGGATACCGCGGAAGAACGGGAGTATTCGAACTCCTTGAAATTACCGACCGTATCCGCAGCCTTACACTACAACGGTCATCGAGTTCTGAAGTCAGGCAGGCGGCCATTGAAGAAGGCATGAAGACCATGCAGGATGACGGCTTGAGGAAAGTCGTGGATGGGATAACAACTATTGAAGAATGTCTGCGCGTCATATACGTAGAAGGGGAAATCTAGTAAGGTACAGAGGAGAACAACATGGCAGTAGCCGCCTCAGAATCCCTCCGGTTTACAATGGACGAGCTCCTGAAGCTCACGGTTGAGCGGGGTGCTTCCGATCTCCACCTGACGGTGGGATTGCCGCCCATGCTCCGCATCAGCGGGAAACTTATTCCCACCGAGTATCGCAGGCTGATGCCCGATGATACAAAGCGGCTCGTTTACAGCATTTTGAACGACAAGCAAAAAGAGCGTTTTGAAAAGACGTGGGAGTTGGATTGTTCTCACGGGGTCCGCGGGTTCGGCAGGTTCAGGGTAAACGTTTTCCGCCAGCGCGGGGTGGTGGGCGCGGCTCTCAGGGCGATATCCAGCAGCATACCCACGCGTGAAGAGCTCAACCTTCCCATTGTGCTTGAAGAAATCGTCAAAAGGCCTCACGGCCTGGTGCTGGTTACAGGTGCAACCGGCATGGGGAAATCTACGACGCTTGCCTGCATGCTTGACCTTATAAACAGCGTCCGCATGTGTCATATCCTGACGATTGAGGACCCTATCGAGTACGTACACCCGCATAAGAAGAGCATGGTCAACCAGCGCGAGTTGGGGCAGGATACTCAAACCTGGCACAACTCTCTCAGGGCGGTGCTGCGAGAGGATCCCGACGTTATCCTGGTAGGCGAGATGAGGGACCTTGAAACCATAGCAGGGACGCTGACCGCCGCCGAAACCGGCCACCTGGTATTTTCAACTCTTCATACTTCCGATGCGTGCCAGACCGTTGACCGGATAATAGATGTCTTTCCTCCCCACCAGCAGCAGCAGATCAGGATCCAGCTTTCAAGCGTGCTGGAGGGAGTATTTTCGCAGCAGTTGATATCTCATGCCAGCGGCGTAGGGCGGGTACCTGCAGTCGAGGTCATGATAACGACCCCCGGAATAAGAAATCTGATCAGAGAAGGAAAAACTCATCAAATATATAATGCTTTACAGACGGGTTCCAAATATAAAATGCAGACAATGGAGCAATCGTTATTCGATCTGTATGTTAACAAGCAGATAACCTATGAGGATGCGATGGACAGGACGATGCATCCCGAGGAATTGAAAAAAATGATAGACAACGTGGAAAGCGAATAGGCTAAATTGACAGGAGGTGAAAAATTATGTGGTGGTGGTTAGTTCCTCTGGCAATTCTTCTGGTCGGTGAGTTGTCAAAGATATAAGGGGGAGAAGGCAAAATGGCTGTCTTTGTTTATGAAGCACGAGATGCTTCGGGTCAATTAAGGCGCGATGTTATTGAAGCGCAAAATGTGCGGGCTGCAACACAGAAGCTGCAGGAGCAGAAATACACGGTAATAACCATTAAAGAGCGTTCCTCGACGGTGGCAGGCACGGACATACTTGCATTTCTTAACAAGTATCGCCGTGTGAACGATCAGGCGCTGACGGTATTCAGCCGCCAGTTCGCAACGATGATCAATGCCGGTCTTGCCATGGTCCGGTGCCTGGATATCCTGGCGGAGCAGACCGAGGACAAGAAGCTCCAGCAGACGCTTGTCCAGGTGCGGCGTGATGTTGAAGGGGGCTCGACCCTTTCCAACGCGCTGGGCAAACATCCCACCGTGTTCAGCACCCTGTATATCAGCATGGTAAGGGCCGGGGAATTGGGCGGCGTGCTTGACGAGGTGCTGGACCGCCTTGCGAACTTCATGGAAAAAGATTTCGGCCTCAAGAAGAGGGTGAAGTCGGCGCTTACTTATCCTGTAGTCATCCTTGTCATGGCAATCGTTATCGTATTTTTCCTGGTTACATATATCCTGCCTACTTTTGTTTCGTTGTTCGAAGGAATGAATATGGCGCTGCCTTTGCCTACCAAGATACTTATGGCCGTTACCAAAGGCGTCAGGAAACCGCTGGTGATTATACCTTCGCTGGCCATAATCATTATTCTTTTCTTCGGTTTCAACAGGTACGTTCAGACGCCGGTAGGAAGGAAACAGTATGACAGGCTTAAGTTGAGCATCCCCGTCTTCGGCCTGCTGAACAAAAAGGTGGCCATTTCGCGTTTCTGCCGCACACTGGGCACGCTTCTGTCTTCAGGCGTTCCCATCATGCAGGCGCTGGAAATAGTCGGCAAGGCCTCGGGCAATGAAGTTATAGCCGAGACCGTTACCAAGGTGCGCGAGAGCATCCGCGAAGGCGAAAGCATCGCATCTCCTCTCGGCGCAAGCGGTATGTTCCCGCCGATGGTTACGCAGATGGTGGCGGTAGGCGAAGAAACAGGTAACCTGGACGCCATGCTTGCAAAAATTTCCGACTTCTATGATACCGAAGTGGAATACATGCTGGCATCGCTTACGTCCATGCTTGAGCCTATCATGATCGTAGGAATGGGCGCAGTCGTAGGGTTTATCGTTATCGCCGTATTCCTTCCGTTGTACCAGCTTATCGGCAGCCTCCATTAAAAGGAACCGATAAATAATTTTGAAAGAGTAATAGGGGCAGAGGTTAGTGATAACCTTTGCCCTTTTTTGTTGTTGTGAGGATCGGATGAACGATAAGTCCCTGGGATCCGAACCCGAGGAAGAAATATTTGAAACCTATTCGCGGACGAAAGATCCCGAACTGAAGGACAGGATTATAAAAAGATATATGCCGCTTGTCGGGCCGGTGGTCCGCAAGTTTCTTTTCATGGGCGAGTCCGGCGAGGACCTGGCCCAGGTGGGCTATGTCGGCCTTCTGAAGGCCCTCGAATCATTCGACCCTTATAGAAATGTAAAATTCTCCACTTATGCCACTCACTGTATTTCAGGCGAAGTCCGTCATTACCTGAGGGATAAAGCCGATTCGATTAAAAAACCCAGGTGGGTAAGAGATCTTTCATATCAAGCATCCGGCTTCATCGACCGCACGCTCCAGGAAAAAAACCGCCTCCCGACCGCCAGGGAAATCTCGGAAGAGCTCGATATAAGCGAGGAAGAAGCGCTCGAAATTTTGAAAGTTAGAAGCCTCGTTTCCCTCGATGAGGGAATAGTAACGCGGAAAGGCGATACCGTCGAAAGATCCGATACTGTAAAATCCGATGCGCAGAGACCCGGAGTCGAAGAGAGAATAGTCCTGGAACAGGCTATGGATGAACTGAAAGCTAAAGAGAAATCAATCGTATATTATTTCTTTTACATGGACCTGACACAGACCCAGATAGCCGAGAAAATCGGCATGTCTCAAAAAAAAGTCTCACGCATGCTGAAAAAAGCTTTGAAAAAGATGAAAGACATCCTGACAAAGGAAGTCTGGTAATGGCTGGAAGCTCTAGTATCCAGACGACATCCTTTGCGATGCGGTTGATCGTTTGCCTGTTCCGGGCTTGCTATTTCTTGCAGGCGGCTTTCTGGATCCTGGCCCACGTATCGCGAAGCGTTACCGTCCGGTTGAATACAAGCTTCTCATCCGACGAATCCTTATCGACGCAGAAGTAGCCCAGCCTTTCGAACTGGAAGCGGTCTCCGGGCTTTGCCCCGGCAAGGCTCGGCTCAAGCCTTGCAGATGACAGCACTTCAAGCGAACCGGGATTCAAATTCGATTTCCAGTCCCCGCCTTCCACGACGTCATCGGGATTTTCTTTCGTAAACAGGTAATCGTACAACCGCACTTCTCCCTCGATAGCATGAGCGGCTGAGAGCCAGTGTATTGTTGCTTTGACCTTCCGGCCGTCAGGCGCTTTCCCGCCCAGCGTCTCCGGGTCGTAGGTACAACGAAGCTCAATCACATTGCCGTTGTCGTCTTTTATCACATCGTTGCATTTGATGAAATAGGCGTAACGGAGCCGTACTTCGCGGCCGGGGGCAAGGCGGAAAAAATCTTTCGGCGGGTTCTCTATGAAATCTTCCTGCTCTATGTACAACACCTTTGAGAACGGCACTTTCCTTGTTCCGGCGCCGGGGTCTTCGGGGTTATTCACCGCTTCGAGCTCTTCGGTCTTATCTTCGGGATAATTCTCGATAACCACGCGGATGGGACGCAGTACGGCCATAACGCGCCGGGCGATCTTATTCAAATCTTCACGCACGCTGTGCTCCAGCATGGAGACATCGACGGTGCTGTCGGCTTTCGCGACGCCGATAGCGGCGCAGAAATTACGGATCGATTCCGGCGTATAGCCCCGCCTCCGGAGTCCCGAAACGGTCGGCATCCGGGGGTCGTCCCATCCCCTCACAAGCTTTTCCCGCACAAGCTCCAGCAGCCTCCGCTTGCTCATTACGGTGTATGTGAGGTTGAGCCTGGCGAATTCGATCTGCTGTGGATGATAGACGCCGAGCGCATCGAGGAACCAGTCGTATAAAGGGCGGTGGTCTTCGAATTCTAGAGTGCAGATGGAGTGTGTGATTTTTTCGATGGAATCTTCCAGGCCGTGAGCCCAGTCGTACATCGGGTAAATACACCACATGTCTCCGGTGTGAGGATGTGCGGCGTGGAGGATGCGGTACATTATCGGGTCGCGCATATTCAGGTTGGGGGAGGTCATGTCGATTTTGGCCCTTAGAGTGCGGGAGCCGTCCGGGAATTCGCCTGCTCTCATGCGCGTGAACAGGTCGAGGTTTTCTTCGATGGAGCGGTTCCGGTAAGGGCTTTCTTTGCCCGGCTCGGTCAGTGTTCCCCTGTATTCCCTTATCTCGTCAGGCGTCAGGTCGCAGACATAAGCCTTCCCGTCTTTGACAAGCTGGACCGCCCATTCGTACATCTGCCCGAAATAATCGGAGGCGAAATAAAGATGCCGGCCCCAATCGAACCCGAGCCACCTGACGTCTTCCTCGATGGATTCGATGTATTCGGTTTCTTCCTTGACCGGGTTGGTATCGTCGAAGCGGAGATGGCAGACGCCGTTGAATTCGGCGGCGACGCCGAAATTCAGGCAGATGGATTTTGCGTGCCCGATGTGAAGGTAACCGTTGGGTTCGGGCGGAAACCGGGTCGCCACCCGCCCTCCCCATTTGTCAGTTTTCAGGTCTTTTGTAATTATGTCGCGGATGAAGTCTGAAGAAGTTCTTGAATTTGCTGCCGAAATATTTTCCATTTTTAACACCTTTTCTTTCCCGGGCCAGCCGGGTGATTTATATTTTTTTTGAGATCTTTCTGTTCTTCGCGGTTGATGTTTTACCTGCCATGCGTTTATGCGGTCATTTATTTCAAGATAGTATCTACAATAAAATCCGACTTTTCAGACAGTCTCCAAATAGTCGTCAAACGGCTTAAAATGGACAGGCAAAGTGCTTTATGCTATAATCAGGTTTGATTTCAAGCCTGAAATTATTAAATTTCTTTGTTAGGAAGCGGAAAAAGAGCAATGCAACCTGAACCGACACAAAAAAATAATATTTTTCGCACGCTGATAGTTATAACGGTGCTTCTTGCGGTATTTTACTTTTTATATCAGTACGCAGGCAAGATGAATGTCGAAAAAATAAACTATACGAAATTCAGGGAAAAAGTCGATAGCGGCGAGGTAAAAAGCGTAACTTTCAACGGGAGGGAAATATCGGGAGAGTATGCCAAGCCCAAAGTCGGCAAGTTCAAAACGGTGATGCCGTTTGAAGACAAGGATCTGCCCGAATATCTTGCCGGTCACAATGTGGATATAACCAGCGAACCGCCCGCCGACAGTTCCGTATTGTTCATATTGATGAACGTTGTTCCTTATGCCATCCTGTTCATTTTTATAATCTGGATGATGCGCCAGGCGGCTTCCAGCGGCGGTCAGGCATTTTCGTTCGGCAGGAGCAAGGCGAAACAGGTTTCCGGGGAGCAATCCAAAAAAACTTTCGAAGATGTCGCGGGGGTCAACGAGGCCGTAACAGAGCTTGCCGAAGTCGTGGATTATCTGAAAAATCCCGGCAAGTACGAGAGCCTCGGCGCCCGCATTCCCAAGGGAGTTCTTCTCCTGGGCGCCCCCGGCACTGGCAAGACTTTGCTGGGAAGGGCCGTTGCAGGTGAGGCGGGCGTGCCTTTTTATCATATCAGCGGGTCGGATTTTGTCGAAATGTTCGTGGGAGTCGGCGCGTCCCGCGTCCGGGATCTTTTCGAACAGGCGAAGAAAACTTCTCCCTGCATAGTTTTTGTAGATGAGATAGACGCCGTGGGCAGGCAGAGAGGGGCGGGCCTGGGCGGCGGACACGACGAGAGGGAGCAGACTCTTAACCAGCTCCTTGTAGAGATGGACGGCTTCGAGCCGAACGAGGAAGTTATAGTTCTTGCCGCGACCAACCGGCCTGATGTTTTAGATCCTGCTCTTTTGCGCCCCGGCAGGTTCGACCGGCAGGTCGTCGTCGATAAGCCCGATATGCAGGGGCGTAATGCCATACTTGTAGTCCACAGCAAGGGGAAGCCGCTCGGAGACGATATCGACCTCGATGTGCTTGCAAGGCGGACCCCCGGCTTCACCGGCGCAGACCTGGAGAATTTATTGAACGAGGCCGCGCTGCTTGCCGCCCGCGAAGGCATGGACCACATTGAAATGAAACATTGTGAGGAAGCCATCGACCGTGTATTGATCGGGCCGGAACGCAAGAGCCGCATCATCCGCGAGCAGGAGAAAGATATAATAGCATATCACGAGGCAGGACACGCGCTTGTCGCAAAATCCATACCGGAAGCCGATCCCGTCAGGAAAGTCACCATACTTCCCCGCGGGATGGCCCTCGGAGTTACATGGCACCTGCCGCTGGAAGATAAATTCCTGAAATCCAGGAAGGAGCTCCTTGCAGAAATTACAAGCCTTATGGGTGGAAGGGTAGCCGAAGAAGTCCAGTTCCAGGAAATAACCACAGGCGCCTCCAACGATATAGAAGTCGCCACCAAAATAGCCCGTGATATGGTAACAAAGTACGGCATGAGCGAAAAGATGGGGCCCCTGACTTTCGGAAAACAGCACGGGCCCGTATTCCTGGGAAGAGACATGATGGAAGACCGCAACTACAGCGACGACATCGCGGGCAAGATAGACCAGGAAATAAGAAACCTCGTCGATAGCTGCTACGAAAGGGCCAGGAGGATTCTCCTCGAGAAAAAAGTCCTCCTTTCGAAAGTCGTCGAAGTCCTCAGGGAAAAAGAAGTCCTCGAGGGTGATGAGCTGGACAGGATCTGCAAAGAGTGGGAGACCGGCAATACACCGATGATAGATCCCGGAGCCGCCTGATGAAACCGGCCGCATTGCTGCGAATTTTTTTCGTTCTCGGGCTGCTTTTGCTCTGTGTCGTCCTGTTTATGCTTTATGCTATGCCCGCATTGTCGCTGCCGGTATCGGCATCACAGAAGTCCCTCAGGGTCATTGCGCTGAATATAATATCGGGGCTTTTTCTTATAGCTTTCCTTGAAAAACAGCCGAACAACATATTGCGCGTCATTTTTATTTCCTTCTCTTTCGTCGTTTTAATAGAATCGATACTGCTGCTACAATTCCCCGACTGAAATATCGTTATGAATAGCGGTATGTAAACTCTTTTCTTCATCTTCAGACAATTAACAAAAATTTAACAAATCAGGCGCTTTTTGTATCTACTAATTATGTTAAAATCAACATGGATGACCTCAATTTATCGAGGAGGAATATTGTTATGGATTCACGGCCTGTTGACGGCGCGAAAAGCGACTACAGCTATTCCCTGGGCAAGGTTACCAGGCGGATTGCCGAAGACCGCGTAGAAATAGCCAAGAAAATCGACTTGAACCAGGATAAATATATCAGCGACAAAGAGTTGAAACATTATCTGCAAAAGCCTGAAGTTGACGTATTGCGCGACCCCGATAAAGTTTCCGTTGATGAAGAAAAAGTAGTAAAGGAATATAAAACTTTTCTCTCGGGCAAAGAGCCTGCGGAGATCAAAAATTATCACTCATACGAGCAGATAGCCGGCGAGCTTAAGGCGCTTGAAACGAAGTATCCCGATCTGTGCAAGAGAGTATCCCTGGGCAAGACATTCGAAGGCCGTGATATCTGGGCGCTGAAGGTGAGCAAGGGCGCACAGGGCGACACATCGAACAAGACAGGCGTAGTTATCACCGGGGCGACCCATGCCCGCGAATGGCCGACCGCCGAGATCCCCTTGAAAACCGCACAGGAGCTTGTTACGGGCTACGACAAAGACCCTGCGATGAAAGCGCGTCTCGACAATGCCGAGGTATGGTTCGTGCCGGTAATCAATCCCGACGGCTTCACGTACAGCAAGACGGAATCCAGCTTCTGGCGGAAGAACCGCCGCCCGATTGAAAAAACCGCCTGCGACATAGCCAATGAAGGCAACATCGCATGCCAGGCCGTTCAGGAAGACAAGATAAAAGGGACCGGCGTCGATCTCAACAGGAATTACTGGGACGGCAACAAGGAGCATTACTACCTGTACCGCCCGCCCGGAGACACCCCGTGCAGCACGTGGGATGATTTTTCGGCAACTTCGGATTCCCCGAGTTCCGATACGTACCGCGGGCCGGAAGGCGCATCGGAATCGGAAATCCAGTCTATACGGAACCTGGAATTGGATCATAAAAATATCAAGGGCGTTATCGATTATCATTCCTACGGCAGGACGATAATGTACCCCTGGGGGCACAGCTACGAGAACGCCCCGAACAAAAAGTTTTATGTCGAACTCGGCAACAAGTTAAAAAATGTCATGAAAGATAATTACGACGTCATGCAGTCGGCGGATTTTTACCCGGCATCGGGCAGTTCGGAAGATTTCCACCAGATCAATAACAGGATCTCGTACACCATAGAAGTGGGCCGTAGCTTCATGCCCGGCGAATCCGACCTCGGCCGGATCGTCGAAGACGGGTATAACGCCAGCCTCGTATTCATCGACGCCATGATCGAAAACAAGGTTTAGCTTTCATAGCGGGAATGGCGGGAGTTACTCTTCTACCCTGTTATTCTCCGTGCACTCTGCGGTTAAAACCTGTAAATAAATGACAACGTTTTTCTCAGTAACGGGAGTTCCCGAGCGTTTTCTTTATTTGTTATTCTATCGTAAAAGCCCCCGGTAAAAATTACCTGTCGCCTGCAAACGCCAGGACGCCCAGCGCAATAAGGTTTATTACAGGCAGGTCATTAGTACTCTTATTACAAGAGGTTACAACAAATATCTCCTTATTATCAAAAAGCACCTTAAAGTTATAACAAGGACTTTCTTATTACAACGTATTACAACAAGGATTTCCTTATTGCTAAAAAGTGCCTTAAAGTTGCAACAAGGCCTGCTTTGTAAAATATTAGATAGTTGAAAGCGCCGCCCTTCCCTTTAAAAATTTACAAGCCCCCAAAAATCAATCCCGCCCTGCGAACGCCAGGACGCCCAGCGCAATAAGGTTTATTACAGGTATGAACAAAAGTATCACCCACCACCATTCCCTGTTGAGCATCTTCAATATCTTCAGCCATACAATTATCGCGACTATGGTCTGGACGAGCGAAATTAGCATCAGGAAAAAATACCATCCCGGGTACCTGCCCGCCTTAACGAAATAATAAAGGTTCAAGATGGGCACCCATGCCATCCATCCCGGCTCTGAACAACCCACTTTTTTCCCGATAAGCATAAGCACGGCGCAAAGATATAAATACAACGCCAGCGCTGTAACAACAAGGATGACCGGCGTTAAAGTTCCCTGGAAAGCCGTTTTCCCCATCTCCCTAAAAACATCGCCGGTTATGAACGACATCCCGAAAGGAACATCCTGTGCGGTTGTGAGAAACGAAAACATCGGCGTACCTCCCTTCTGGCAATGAAAAATCCGGTGAAAATACTATTCCCCTCCCCTGGAGAACAGACTTTGAAGTCTAAGGGGTGCCACAGCGTCACCTTCTCCGAACCCTGCCGTCCAATTTGTTATTTTACACAAAGTAAAATAACATCTCCATCATACAAGGGGTGCCGCAGGCGGGGTGGGTTAAAGATGCAAAATTTGTGTTTGCGTACACCCTTGTGGGCGCGAAAACCGCGCCCCTACCCCTGAATCTGACTTTTTAGACAACCTCTACGGCGGGATTCCATACAAAAGCAGTGATATTTTGGGGGACTTTTCAGGCATCCTCCTTATCCCGGCCTGAGCTTATTTTATGATTTCCTCCAGGTATGCCTTGATAAAACCGTCAATGTCGCCGTCGAGGACTCTCTGGACATCTCCTTTTTCAAAACCTGTCCTGTGATCTTTGACCATGCTGTACGGGTGGAGGACATAAGACCTGATCTGGCTTCCCCATGCTATTTCCTTATGGGCACCGCGCAGTTCCTCGACTTTTTTCCTGTTTTCTTCCTGCTGCAATTCGAAAAGCTTGGCCTTCAAAATCCTCATGGCGGTAAGGCGGTTGCTGTGCTGTGACCTTTCGTTCTGGCATGTAACGACTATGCCGGTCGGTACATGAGTTATCCTGACCGCCGAATCGGTCTTATTGACGTGCTGGCCGCCGGCCCCGCTGCTGCGGTAAGTGTCGATCCTCAAGTCTTCGGGATTTATCTTGATCTCGGCCGCTTCCTCTATTTCGGGCATGACATCGACCTGGGCAAACGAAGTGTGCCGCCTGTGTGCGGAATCGAAAGGAGACAGCCTCACCAGGCGGTGGACCCCTTTTTCGGCTTTGATCATACCGAAGGCGTTTTTCCCCCCGACAAAAAGAGTGGCCGATTTCAACCCGGCTTCTTCCCCCGGTGAATGGTCGGCTACCTCCAGGCTGAAGCCATGTTTCTCTATCCACCTGGTGTACATGCGGAGAAGCATCTCGGCCCAGTCCTGGGCATCCGTGCCGCCCGCCCCGGAATGAATAGAAAGTATGGCGTCACAATGGTCGAACTCGCCGGAAAGGAGCGTTTCCACTTCCATCCTGTCGGCATCGGCATCCAGCCCGTCGAGGCTGGATTCAAGATCCCCCATTACAGATTCGTCTTCTCCGGCAAGATCGAGATAAACTTCTGCGTCTTCAAGCTTCGAATACAACGCGTTATAATTTTTTATTGCGGTTTTGAGCCCTTCCAGTTCCTGCATCACGCTCCGGCTCAATTCCTGGTTGTCCCATATATTTTCGCGGGAGATAAGCTCTTCAAGCTCATTTACACGGTTCTGTTTGCCCGGCAGGTCAAAGATACTCCTTCAGGCGGAGAATTTTTTCCCTCAATTCCTGTAGCCGGACGCCGTATTCAACCAGCATGTTCGTTCCTCCCGTAAGAGTTTTTATACCGATGCCGCTCTATGTTTCTTCCGTTATTTATTCCCGCAGCATTTCTTGAATTTTTTGCCGCTCCCGCACGGGCACGGGTCGTTCCTGCCCACTTTCTTATCCCTGCGGTACGGGGTTCTACCTCCCGCTACGCCCTCGCCGTGACCTGCGTGCGTTACCTTGTACTTGCTCTTTTCTTCAAATTTGGGAGTCTTGACCTGGACCTTGTAAAGGTACTTTATCGTTTCTTCCTTTATCCTGGATTTCAGATCGTTGAACATTAGGAAACCTTCGTTGATATATTCGATCCGGGGGTCTTTCTGGCCGAAAGCCCTCAGACCTATGCCTTCCCTTAAAATGTCCATCGAATAAAGATGGTCCATCCACTTTTCGTCAAGCGTCCTTAAAAGCGCGAACCTTTCAAGCTGGCGCATAAGCTCGGGGGTGAGCCGCTCTTCTTTTTCTTCATAAGCCTCGATTGCCCACGACATTACTTTTTCACTTACCCGCTCCCTCGTAGGCTCGGCATCAAGTTCCGAAACGGTGGCGTCGAACGGGAGCGGAAAGGTTTCCTTCAAAGCCCGGTACAGGCCGTCCAGGTCCCACTCCTCGCGTGAAAGTTCGGTGGGTATGTAAACTGAAACAAGCTCTTCAACAAGCTCTTCCCGCATGCCTTCGATCTGGGGCGTCAGGTCTTCGCCTTCGAGTATCCGCCTTCTCTCGCCGTATATGACTTCCCTCTGCTTGTTCATCACATCGTCATATTCCAGCACCTGTTTGCGGATGTCGTAGTGATGGCCTTCCACTTTTTTCTGGGCGTTTTCGATGGCCTTGGTGATCCAGGGATGCTCGATAGGGATGTCCTCTTCCACGCCCAGCCTGTCCATCCAGCCGCTTATCTTGTCGGAGCCGAAGAGCCGCATGATCTCGTCTTCAAGCGCAACGTAGAACCTTGACGAACCTTTGTCTCCCTGGCGGCCTGCGCGGCCCCTGAGCTGGTTATCGATCCTGCGGGATTCATGGCGCTCCGTGCCGATTATGTGGAGCCCGCCTTTTTCTTTTATGCTTTTGGCAAGCTCCGGGTCGGGCGGGTTGCCGCCCAGTATGATGTCAACTCCGCGGCCCGCCATGTTGGTGGCTATCGTAACCGCGCCTTCCCTGCCCGCCTGGGCTATTATGATGCCTTCTTTTTCATGATACTTGGCGTTGAGGATCTGGTGGGGGATGCCTTTACGCTTCAGCAGTTTCCCCAGGTATTCGGAACGCTCGATGCTGCGGGTGCCGACAAGGACAGGTCTTCCCTCATGATGGAGTTCGGTGATCTCTTCAACAACCGCGTTAAACTTGGCATTCTCGGTCTTATAGACGACATCCGAATTGTCGGACCTTATCATCGGCATGTTCGTGGGGATGACAACCACGTCAAGGTTATATATATCCCTGAATTCCCGCTCTTCGGTGGCTGCAGTGCCGGTCATGCCCCCAAGCTTGCGGTACATGCGGAAATAATTCTGGAATGTGATGGTGGCAAGCGTCTGGTCTTCCTGGCGGACTTTTACATGTTCCTTGGCTTCTATGGCCTGGTGGAGGCCGTCGGAATAGCGGCGCCCGAACATCAGCCTGCCGGTAAACTCGTCAACTATGATTATCTCCCCGTCCTTTATCACGTAATCCACATCGCGCTTGAAAAGCTCTTTCGCGCGAAGGGCCTGGTTTATATGATGGGCAAGCTCCATGTTCTCGTTGTCATAAAGGTTCTCCAGACCCAGTTCGTCCTGGACTTTTTCAACGCCTTCCTCCGTCAATGGCGCCGAATGGGCTTTTTCATCAACTGTATAATCGCGCTCTTTCTTCAGGCGTTCGGCTATCCGCGAGAAGCGGTTATAAAGGTCCGTTGTGCCTTCGGCCCTCCCGGAAATGATAAGCGGGGTCCTGGCCTCGTCTATCAGGATGGAATCAACCTCGTCAACTATGGCGTAGAAAAGATCTCTCTGGACACACTGGTTTATGTCGAGCACCATATTGTCGCGGAGATAGTCGAACCCGAATTCGTTGTTGGTCCCGTAAGTAATATCGGCATGGTAAGCTTCGTGCCTGTAAACGGGCCGGAGGTGGTTCAAAAGGTCGTCTTCGATCTCGTATTCAGGGTCATACAAGAACGCCGACTCGTGCTGGATGATGCCGACGGAAAGTCCCATCGCCCTGTAGATGGGGGCCATCCACTTGGCGTCGCGCTTTGCAAGGTAATCGTTGACGGTAACCACGTGCACTCCCCGGCCGAGCATGGCGTTCAGGACGACCGGCAGGGTCGCCACGAGGGTTTTTCCTTCGCCTGTCCGCATCTCGGCTATCCTGCCCTGGTGCAGTACAATGCCCCCGATCATCTGTACGTCGAAGTGTCTCATGCCGAGCGTCCGCTTGGATACCTCGCGCACCATCGCAAATACCTCAGGCAGGATCTCTTCAAGCAGTTCCTCGGTTTCAACCGACTTGTAAAGTTCCCGCGAGCGGGCCATGATCTCCTCGTCGCTCATCGCGGAAACCTTTTCTTCCAGCGCGTTTATCTTCTCAACTTCCCGGGAAAGCTTCTTGACCTCCCGGGCGTTCCCGTCAATTATCCTTTTGATTGTCTCTAAAAACATATTACCATTCCCATTCTTCAGGTATTTCAATTCATGAAAAGCATAGCATCAAATGCTCTCAGGCTCAAGCTTCAGGCATTGAATAATTCAGGGCTTAACGACTACCCCGAACGGGACGCTGTTCGGCAGAGGTCTGGTCGTATATCTGACGATAAAACGTTCTCCGTCGATAACCGAAACTGTCCCTTCCCCGTTATTGGTAACGAATACAGAACGGCCGTCGGGGGTCATCGCTATCCCCAGCGGTGAACGGCCTACCGGCACCGTACCCGACACTTCCATCCTATCCGAATCGATGACTGAAACATTGTTCGAGCCGTTATTCGTTACGAATATCTTCTTATCATCGGGCCGTATAACCACCCTTGCGGGCTGGATCCCGACCCTGATGCGCTTCAGCACTTTCAGGCCGTACCCGTCAACGACCGCAACATCGCCGCTGTTATAATCGGCTACATAGGCCCTGGAACCGTCGTTGGAGAGAGCTATCCCGGTAGGTCTCATCCCCACCTGGACGACGCCCCACAACCGCTGGTTCGGCACGTCGATAACGGCCACCTCGCCGGAATTGGCCGCCGCCAGTGTAACATAAAGCCTGTTGCCGCCTTTTGAAAGAGCTATCGAGGTCGGATAGCCCGCTTCCCCCGTAGAAAGCGTCGGCGTGGGGATCATCTGTTCCATGGAGTTGTTCGTGGTGTTTACTATCATGATGCCCGGCTGTCCCGACTGGAGCGCGATGAAAATCCTCTGGCCGTCGGGAGAAAGCTTCATATCTGTAACCACGCCGTTGGCCGGGATCACGCCGACAAGGATGTTGTTGTGCAGGATATCATAAACCTCTATCCGTCCCTGGTCGGTGGAAACATATAATTTCGTCCCGCTGAGGTTAAAAGTAAGCCAGTAAGGCTTTTGCTGGAGCGTTATATAATTTGTGCTCCCCGGCTCATACGGGTTGAGCATCATTACATTGTTGGGGTTTGCGGTAATTGTATTCTGCTGAGTCCCGTAAGGGTTGGAGGCATCCGGCATCCCCCCCGGCATTCCCGGCATGTTGGCGTTGTAGCCTGTTGAGAAAGGGTCTGCGCCTGCTCCTACCGCCTGGAGGAACCCCATTTTTGTCATTTCCTGCCCTATCTGGGGAGCTGCGCCGCCTCCCATGCCGCTCATAGAAGGCGGCGTCGGGGCCGTAGACCCGAAAGCTATAAAACCTGTGCCTGACGGTATCGGCCCTGTATCCTGCATCAGCGACGACCCGGGCACTATAGTCAATGTTATCCTCTGGGTAACCCCAGGCTCGATCGATATGGCTTTCTGGGCCGGGCCATAGCCTACTTTTTGAATTATTATGTTATAACTGCCGGGCTTTATATTTGCAAAAGTAAATACCCCGTTGACATCGGTAACCTGCCTTTCCCCCGTTTCGACAAGTATGACCGTGGCGTTATCCACGGGGGTAGCCCCGGCAAAAGCCGCGTTCGGATTGCCTGAAGTTATGACATTGCCTATTATTATACCGGGTTGTTTGGCGGCGGCCTGTCCCGGGCATAGCGAGAAGGCCAGGATAACCAGCATAAATATGATCAATCTTTTATTCATCATAAATCACCTCTTCTGGGCCTCGGTCTGATTTTCGGCCAGGTATTGTTCGACCAGCACCAGGGCTGCGTAATCATCATAAGGTTCGGGCGGAAGCCTCATACCCCTGGGCACGAGCTTCAGCAAGCCCTTCGCAGGGTGATCCGCAAGGTACTTTTCCTTCCCCTTTTCGGTGGAATTACGCTCGTCAACAAGCGTTACGGGGATCTTCCCCGTAACCCCCTTCACCTCTTTTACCAGCTTGCGGGCATGGGTGCCCGATCCCATTAAAACCCTGTCAGGCCTGTATTTTTCAATATATTCGCAGAGGACAGGGCAGAGTTCGGCGGTAGTTACGACTTTTTTTTCAAGAATTTCAAGATCCCTCCCAATCACCACCAGGCCGCATTTTCTGCGCCCCGGATCGATCGATATTATCATTTCAGGATTTTCGTTGATCATTTTTCTAATATTCCGGCTCTATATCGAATTTTATATCGAGAGGCCCAACCGTATAAATGTCATTTTTCGCAAGCACCTTTACCGTGACGGGACCCCCGATATAGCCGATTTCCCTGGCTTTCTCCTGTATTGCCGCCACCTTCTTCTGGAGTGAAGACAACGGTTCGTCTCCCACCTGCTCCCCCTTTGCCGGGTTTGCCAGAACGCCTTTCCTCAAACCTTCTTTCTTTACAAGCTGGAGCGAATCCAGAAGCTGGGATTCCACCATCTCCGATGGGGCCGAACCGTCGATTTTAAAACTCGTTATCAACTCGCCTTCCTTGAATACCAGCTTGTTGGGACGGTAATTGAACCTTACCGGAACGGCATCCTTGAGGTACGCATTCCCGGGAGAATATACCTGGATGGCATAATTGCCTTTCATCCCGGATAGTCGCGAAATCAGCGACTCGTATTCCTCCGGGAAATATCCGACTACAGTGCTGCTGTTGGGAATTAAATTTTCATTCAATACCCACAGCTTGTCATTATTTCGTTGTATTGCTATTTCGTTCGCGTAATTGAGGATCAAATCGAGTTGTTGCTTGGTTTTTTCGGTGCCGAGATTCCCCTTGACCTCCCCGATACAGATGCCTTCGTTCACCTGGAATATTATCTTGCCTTTCTTGACTATATCAGCCAGGCGGGCCGCTTCCTTTTGCAGTTCGGCATTTTTCTTTTCAAGCTCCTGGTAATTTTTCTGCAGAATATCGAATTTTGTAAGGAAGATCTTGACATTTTCATTGACCATGGCAAATACAACGACCGTGAGGATTGCAATAAGCATCCCTGTAAATACGGTAAAAACTATCGATGTGTGCCTGGGACGGAGATTTAAAAACGACATCTTCTTCTTGCCGATGTACCGGCCGAGCTGGTTCCCCAGATAGGCAATCAAGCCGGATACCGCGGCTATTACGAAAAATATCCCGATGGTTCTGAGCATTATCTCCCGCCTTTTACACTATAACTCAACTTATTATTTTATCATATATTTTAGCGGCGCGAAAGGGGAATATGCGATATTTTGTCATCGGACAGGAAAAATGTCACCCCTGTGAGGAGAGACATCAGACGGTATGCCCATCTTTCCCCGGATCATAGCAGGCTTGCCGTTGAGAATCTTGGAAACAAAATAGACACTTGTTGTACGCCGGGAAATAAAAGCGGCCCCGGTCGAAACCAAGGCCGCGTGATTGCTGGTCGGAGCGGGCGGACTTGAACCGCCGACCCCTAGCCCCCCATGCTAGTGCTCTATCCAAACTGAGCTACGCCCCGACACGCAGTATTATATCAGAAGCCCCCATTCGAAGCAAGTCATTTTACAAATCCATACCCCGCTTCTACATCCGGCCTTATCGCCGTTAAACATCGGCGGTGCCGGGCTCCATGCCCTCCAGGTGGGAAGTGCCGTTCAAAAGCGACAGTATGAAATTTTCTCCGTCGTGTTCAAGGAGAGATATCGACCCGCAATCCATCCTGATTTTCCAGAAGCCCGGCCCGTCAAGGCCGAGAGCAAAACAGACGAGCAGCTTCAGCACGAGGCGGTGGGTAACGATGATTACCTCCCGGTCTTTATGCCTTTCAATAATTTCACAGAGAGCGTCCGAGGCGTTTTTTGCAAGTTCCTTCAGGTTTCCGCCGCCGGATATTACGGCATTGAAAGGGTTCTTTGTCCATTGTTCAAATTCACAGGGAAACTCTTCTTTTACCCCGCCGACAGTCTTCCCCTGCCACTTTCCGAAATCGAGATCCATAAAGCGGGACTCTTTCAATACCGGCAGGATATGCGGCTCTGCAATTGCATCGGCGGTATCCTCTGCCCTTCGCAAAGGACTTGAATAAACCGCATCGGGGTTATGCTTCGTGAAAATGACCGCGGCGCGGAACGCCTGTTCCTTCCCTTTCTGAGTGAGCGGCAGATCGAGAGTCCCCCTGAAAGTTTCCATTTTATTGCCGCCGGTTTCCCCGTGCCGGACAAGATAAACCCGGGTCATTGCTTCACCTTCTTTCGAATATCCTTCCGCCTGCACAACCGGAGCAGCAGGGAATCCAGCACGAGCCTCATGTCCTTGCTTCTTTTCAAAGCCCTGTCGGCCCTGTATAAAAGCTCCACGAACTGCCTCAAATCGTCCGGGGTAAACCTGGAAGCGGATCTGAGCGAGTTTTTGACCCGGAAAGGAGAATCTCCCGTGGCGGCGATTATCTCATTCGTGTTCATGCCGCTTTCCGCCATGCTCTTCAGCCTCATCATGCGCCTGACGAATTCGAAAAGGTAACCGATGACAAGCAATGCTTCATCGGGCTTCTGAACAATCTCCGTCATGATGTTCATCGCCCTGTTGAAATCGCATTCGGTTATAGCGTCTGTAAGCATGTAAATCTGGGCCGCGGGATAAGCCGAGACAACCTTTTCAACCATTTCCGTCGTAACGCTTTCCTCGCCGTAAGCAAAAAGCTCGAGCTTTGAAATCTCATTTTCCAGCGCCACCATATCGGTCCCGACTCTTAAAAAAAGAGCATCGTTTGCTTTTTTCGAAATCTTCAGGCCGCTTCGGGCAAACCTTTCGTCTATCCATCCGGGCACCCGGCCGGGGCTGATGCTGCAATTAATCGTAAGGCCGCCTATCCCCTCGATGTATTTGTCCCAGCTTGTTTTTATATCGACGGACGGTTTCTTTTTCGTTTTCGAGGTTTTCCCGGCATCGGGTTTTTTCTTCTTTTTATTTCTCGAAGTTTCCTTATGAGAAAGAATGAGTATTGTATATTCGGGCATGCCCGGCAGGTATTCTCTCAAAATTCTTACTTCGTCGGCGCTCAAATTATTTATATCGCGCAGGTGTATTGTTCTGGATTCGCCGAAGAAGGGGATCTCCTCGGAGATTTCTATGATATCGGCTGCCTTTGTCGATTTGTTTACGGCGATTTCCTTGAACCTCAGTCCTTTCATGTCCGAACGAATGCCGAAATAATCGAGGATTTCGTCCAGGGCGTTCCTGAGCAGTAGCTCGTCAGACCAGACGAGCAAAAACAGGTTATGCCCGCTCAAAGACTTTTTATTGACAGACGAAAAGGCGGCGGTCATTTTACCTTCGCCTCCTGTGAATAAAGCCTGGAAAGATTTTCTTTAAAAGGCGGGGTAACCACGCCTTTCTCGGTTATGATGGCGGTAATAAGCCCATGCGGGGTAACGTCGAATGCCGGGTTGGCGGCATCACAACCCTGGGGCGCAGTCCTCTCAGTCCTGAAGCTGCATACTTCTTCTTTCGCCCTTTCTTCGATGGGGATCTTCATGCCGTCATCCAGGGAAAAATCTATGGTGCTGAAAGGGGCCGCGATATAAAAAGGGATCCTGTGATAATTTGCAAGGACAGCAAGCCCGTACGTGCCGATCTTATTTGCGGCGTCCCCCGATGAAGTAATCCTGTCCGCGCCGGTAACGACAATGTCCACCATCCCCCTCTGCATGAAATGGGCGGCCATGTTGTCCGTAATAAGCTTGAACGGGATGCCGGCTTCCTTCAGCTCCCATGCGGTAAGCCTAGCGCCCTGGAGGAGCGGCCTTGTCTCATCCACCCATACCCGGATGTTTTTGCCCTGTTCGTATGCCGCTCTTATAACTCCGACGGCCGTCCCGTAGCCGCCGGTGGCAAGCCCCCCGGCGTTACAATGTGTAAGTATTTTTGCGTCCTGCGGGACAAGCGATGCGCCGTGTCCTCCTATCGCCCGGCACATCTTTTCGTCTTCCTCGGCTATTTCAAGGGCGGTTTGAAGAACGGCTTTTTTCATCTCCCCGGCATCGCCCGCCCTTTCCGCGGCATCGAGCGCTTCCTTTACCCCCCAGGAAAGGTTGATGGCGGTGGGTCTGGTGCCGCTGATCTTTTCAGCGGCTTTTTTTAATTCCGATAATAATTGTTCCGAAGTTGCCGCAGAGCTTTTTTGTGCGGCTAAAGCGATGCCCATAGCACCGGCTATGCCGAGTGCAGGGGCGCCTCTTACCGCAAGGGTTTCAATGGCCTCGCAAAGATCGGCCAGGCCGTCTATTTCAAGGAAAACCTCCTCCCGCGGGAGCTTCCTCTGATCGATTATAATTATCCTGCCGTTTTTCCATTCGATGCTTTTCATTTTTCAACTACTTCCTTCGGAGGTTCTTTAGCCGGGGAACTCGTTTTCAATGATCCCGAATATGATTACATCATTATAGACGCCGCCGGAAAAAAACGCCTGTCTTTCTCTGCCCTCTTCCCTGAACCCGCATGATTTGAAACATTTGACCGCAGCTTCGTTAAATTCCAGTACCCTTGCAAATACGCGGTGGAGCCTCATCTCGTCAAAGGCGAATTTTACGATTGTCAATATTGCGTCCCTGCCGTATCCTTTGCATCTTTCTCCTTTTTCCCCGATAACCAGCCCGACTTCCGCACCGCCACAACGGGCATCTATGTTACTCAATTCTATATTGCCGATGTAACGGCCGTCGCCTGTCCTTATTGCAAAAAGCCTGGAAGTGGGATTTGTATTCATTGTCTGGAACCATTTTTCAATTTCCCAGCCGGAACGGGGATACGGGTGCATACCGGACAGCCTGATAAGCTCCCTGTCGTTTCCCCACCTGTAATTCGCGGTCAAATCGGCCCGCTCAACGGTATTCAATATAACCTTTGCGCCTGTAAGCACGTACACTCCTCCAATCATAAAAACGATAAATAAAGATTCTCCGCCTTCTTTAAGGAAGCCTTCCCCTCCCTATGAAATTTTATATAAAAGAAGGAAATTCGACATGCAAAGAGGAATGCTCTTCAGGGGCCATAGCCTACTATAATATATTGGTGGGAGAGTAAAATGCCTGAAATTACATCTGCATCACTTCAAAAGTTCAGCACCCTGGTAAAACTGAACCCGGAGGACCCGGAAGCACATTTTGGGCTCGGGCTTGCTTATGAGGAGTCCGAAAATATGATCGAGGCGTTCAAGGAGTTCGAGCAGGCCGCAAAGCTCAACCCTCGTCATGCGCGGGCATACCTCCACATGGGGTTCCAGTTCGCCAGGTCGAATGAGCTGGTAAGGGCCATCCAGTCCTGGAGGAGGGCATGGGAGATAGATCCGGATATTTATGAAACCGTGATAATGGACCCGTCCCATGCGGCATACTACAGGAAAAGGATCGAACAGGCCGTCGCCCGGTTCGAAAAACCGATATCCATTAACGCGGAAGATTCGTTCGCGCACTTCCAGCTTGCAATGGCATACAAGTTTTTCAACAAGCTGGAAATTGCGTTACAGGGTTTCCAGCGGTCGATAGAGATTAACCCGAAGTTATGGGAAGCTTATGATAACGCAGGCCAGATCCTGCTCAAGCTGGGACAGAGCAACCTTGCGACCAGGTACTTCCAGAAAGCGGTCGCCGAAAACGACAAGTATCCCGAGGGCTATTACAACCTCGGCTATGCTTACGAGCTTGAAAACATGCTGGCCCTGGCTCTCAAAAATTACGAAAAGGCCATCGAGCTCGACAAAGACGAGGCCCGTTACCATCATGCGATGGGGAGGATCTACTCCCTCCAGGGCAGGCACAACTTCGCAATGAAGTGTTTCCAGAAAGCGATAGACCTCGACCCCGACAACCCGGTTTATCATTATGATCTCGCCCAGGCATGCCTGAACATGTACCAGCCCAAGTTTGCAGTCGTAGAATTTGAAAAGGCGATAAAACTCGACCCCAAATATACAGAGGCTTATTACCAGCTCGGCATCACTTATCTCCAACTTGGAGACGTCCAGCAGGCAATAAAACACCTCGAAGAATCTATTAAAAATAATGCCGCCGATCCTTACGCCCATTATAACCTTGCCACCGCGTACATGAGGACCGGGAAAATAGAAAAAGCCATAAATCATTTCTATACTTCGATTTCGCTGAACCCGAAAGACGCTTATGCTCATTACAACCTTGCGGGATTATATGCCAGGAGCGGAATGCTGGAAGAGGCTATCGGAGAATACAGGGCGGCTTTGAAGCTGAATCCGAATGATGCAAGCGCCCACTTCGACCTTGCAAAAACATACCTTTCGAAGGGCAATCTCGACGGCGCGCTGGAAGAGCTTGAGGCGACGTTATCCCTGAACCCGAACGACATCGACGGCAGGATGGAAATATCCAGGGTGCTGATGAAGAAAGGCGAAATATCCCGCGCCATAGAAAGCCTTCGCAAAGCCGTTGAAATCGAGCCGGACAATCCCGACGCCCACTACGAGCTGGGCAAAGCCTTCCTCCAACTGGAAGAAGCCGATTATGCGCTCGAATCTCTCCGGAAAGCCATCGTACTGGATCCCAAGCACGGCGGGGCATTGCATACCATGGGCCTCGTTTACAGGGAACTGTTGAAGAAGTCCGACCAGGCCATGGATTATTTCAAGCAGGCGCTTGCGGTTAACTCCGGCTACGTGCCAGCAATGATAGACCTGGGCGTTATTTATCGCGATACAGGCGATGTCCCGAGGAGCAAGGAAATTATCGAGTCTGCCCTCGAGCTTGAGCCGGACAACTCCGATGCCATATCCCAGTATGCCTTCACCCTGCTCGCCGAAGGCGACAGCGAAGGGGCGATAGACCGCCTCCTCAAGGCCGTCGCTCTCAAGCCCAACGACGCCATGATGAGGATCAAGCTCGGCAGGTTGTACAAGGAACTGGAAAAATACGAATCGGCCCTTACCCAGTACGAAAAGGCCGTCGGCTTCATACCGAACAACATCGATTTCCGTCTCGAACTTGCGGATATCTATAACAGGGTCGGGCGCAAGGATCAGGCGATAACCCAGCTTAATAAGATCCTTGAGATAGAGCCGGAACACCAGGAAGCGTTCAGGATCCTGGAAGAGATTTACGAAGAAACCGAGGGCAAAGCGCCTAAGGCGAAAGAAGAAGTTATCCCGCTTGCCGAACCTAAGGCCGGGGAAAAAGCCGCCAGGGCCGAAGCACCTGCCGAAAAGAAGAAAGAGGAAGAGAAGCCCATCGATCCCGAGTTCCAGGAAGGCATGATGCTTTTCGGCACCGGCAAGACCTCGCGGGCCAGGGAATTTTTCAACCGCGTCATCAGGAAAGACAGTTCTTTTTATCCTGCATACTTCTATCTCGGGTTCCTTGCGCGAAGCGACGAGAGGCTTGACCAGGCCGCCGATTATTATAAGCACGGCTTGTCTCTTGCCGAAAGGGTCGAGGACAGGGATTTCTCCCGCCTCTTCAATACGGAGCTTGACACGCTGCGGGCCCAGTCCGACAGTATCCGCCTCGATACCGAAACGGTCGATACCGCCGAAGCTTATTTCCGCGAAGCGCTGACCGCCCTTTCAGGCGGTAAAATCCAGAAGTCTAAAGAATTTCTCAAGAAAGCGCTCGAGAAAAAAGGCGGGCATTATCCTTCGCTTTACACTCTAGGGCTTCTGGCCCGCTCCGAAAGAGACATGGATGCCGCCAGGAAATATTTCCAGCAGGCCCATGTATATGCCGAAGCGGCCAGGGATACCGAGTTCCTTGTTCTTCTCTCAAATGAACTGGAAGCTCCGGCGCCTGCCGTAGCCGGGGGAGAGGCCGCCGCCGGATCGCCGAAAGAAGAAAAGGCGGTGGAGATAACCCCCCAGTTTCTTTTCCGCGAAGCGCTCGATGTTTTCGGGAAAGGCGAACTCGATACGGCCCGGAACATGTTTAATAAGGTAATGGAAAAAGGTGGCCCGGTTTCTTCTTCGACCTATTACCTGGGCGTCATTTCAAGGCTCGAGAGAAACGAAGAGGAAGCCCTGAATTATTTCAACAGGGGTCTGAAAGCCGCAGAAGAAACAGGCGACGTAGAATTCCAGCTTCTTTTATCCGATGAGATAAAATCTTTCGACTCGGTCAAAGAGCTTGTCAAAGTAAAACAGGAAGCCGGCGAAATAAGGGACAAGCTGGAAAGCCGTTTAAAATCGCTGGAAGCCGAAAAAGACGAGCTTGAATCGGATCTTGAAAAATCACAGAAACAAGAATCCGAATTCAAGGAAAAAATATCGAAGCTTCAGGCCCAGCTTGACAGGGAAGCCACAAGTGTTGACAACCTGGTGAAACAGGCGCGGGCCGAGGCCGAAGACGCAAAGGGAAAAACCTCGGAGCTTGAAGACAAGATCCTTAAACTCTCCGAGCAGATGAAAAAAGAGAGGGAAGAGATGGAAGCCAAGGTCGCCGGGGCCGGGACAGTCGAAGTTCCGGTATCGCTCGAAGACCTGCCGAAATACGAATCACTCTTCCGCGAAGGGGTTGCGTTATACAGTGCAGGCAAGCTGCGTAACGCGGCCGGGAGGTTCGAAGAATCGCTGAAGGAAAATTCCGGATACTATCCCGCCCATTACTTCATGGGCCTTATATCGAAAGCGTCCCGGAAAAACGATGAGGCCCTGGGTCACTTCAAATCAGGCCTTGCAGGGGCAGAAAAGAAGAGCGACAGGGATCTCCAACTCCTGTTCAATTCCGAGATCGACGGGCTGGAAGGCGGAAAATCGCTGACGGAAAAAGAAGAGAAACTTGTAAAAGAGATCCAGTCCCTCCGGAAAGATATCGATGCGGCAAAAGCCGCGGCCGATAAAGCTCATGCCGAAGCGGAAGCTGCAAAAGCCAGGGCGGCTGAAGCCCCGGTACGCGCTGAAGCCGTAAAGCCTGTTTCGGCCAAAGTCGAAGACGACGTCAAAGACAACCTGACTCTTGCGAAGGAATTCATCGAGATAGGGAAGCTCGACCGCGCAAGGTTCCGCCTCGAAAGGGTGCTGACGCTGGATCCCAATAACCTCGATGCCAACAGGATCCTGGGCGACTTCTACTTCCAGGAAGGCGAGCTTGAAAAAGCCGCTAAATGCTGGAAGCGGACCCTCCAGATGGATCCTTCAGCCATAGAGCTTTACCTGAAACTGGGCGATGTCATGGAGCGCCTGGGCCGTTATCCCGAAGCCATCGAGAACCTGCTCGAATACAGGATGAACGTCCCCGACAGCCTGGATGTCCAGGTACGTCTCGCAGATCTGTATGTCCTGGACAAGCGTTACCGCGATGCTATACTCGCTTACCAGGATCTTCTGAAAACGGAAGCGGAAGCCCACGACATAATTTGTAAGCTGGCCCGCACTTATAACCTTGCGGAAAAATACGCGCTTGCCGCAATGCAGGCACAGAAGGCGCTGCGCAAAAAAGAAGATACCCCGGCCCTCATAGAGCTTGCCGTCGCATACTATAACATGGACAAAAACGACGAGGCCCTGAAGGCCGCTCAGAAAGCCATGGAAAAATTGCCCGGCAACGCCGACGCGAAAAAGATCTACGATAAGATCACCGGCCCTAAAGCAGGTAAAAAAGAAGAGAAAAAAGCCGAGAAGACCGAAAAGGAAAAACCGGCGGAAAAAATCCTGGAATCGATTGAAGAGGCGGTTGAAGAAGTCCTTGATGAAGCCGAGGAATTCCTGGAAGAAGTCGAGGAAGAATTAAAAGATAAAGGGACCGCCGTATCTGAAAAATCCGAGGAATCAAAGGCTCAGAAAAAAAAGAAAAAGAGAAGGAGATAACGCAGCCTTCGCCCTGAAACCTGATAACGTCAGGGATCAGGGATACAGACGGCCGTGGGGCTGAAGGCGTTTTAAAAAGAGCCTCCGAGGCATGTTTCCCGAAGATTCGGGATATATGCGCCGGGGGTTTCTGTTCGTAAAAATACAAGAGGTCGATTGACCCGGAGGTAAACATGTTCGATTATCTCAGGTATAAATGGCGGCTGGGGATGCTGGCCCACATCCTTCACAGGCTGTCGGGCATTGTCCTGATGATGTACCTTGTTGTCCATTTGTGGGTAACGCATTATCTAAGCACAGGCGAAGCAAACGGCGAAACATTCGAATACCTGATGAAGTTCTTTTCAATCCCCCTCTTCAGGCTCGCCGAAGTCGGCCTGCTGGGCGTCGTGTTGTATCACGCGCTTAACGGCTTGAGGATAATCCTTATAGATACGGGCTGGGGGGTTAAATATCAAAAAACAATTTTCTGGACACTCTGCGCAATCGGCGGACTCGCATTCCTTTATGGCGCATATAGATTTCTTTTCCCACTTTTAGGCTGAGGAGGTTAAAACCGTGCTGCAAGCAAAAGGCGCCCCGTCAGGAGGAAAATTTTTCTGGCTGTTCCAGAGACTGTCAGGCTTCGTCCTGCTGTTCATACTGCTCCTACACTTCTTTCTCATCCATTTCACGGGCCAGAGCGACCATGTAACTTTCGAATCGGTCAAAGAACGGCTCGTAAGCCCTTACTGGAAAACTCTCGATATCTCGTTCCTTTTCCTCGCAATGTCCCACGGGTTGTACGGGTTCTGGATGATCAGCGACGATTATTTCCGCCGCCCGTGGATGCGGACGGCTATTTTCGGTCTCCTCTGTATCGCAGGACTTTTCCTCGTGATATTCGGGAGCATCACTATAATCAGTTTCCGGGTCAGCTAAGTTAAGGAAGGTATGTAGATATGCAACAAACTTACGAACAGCATTTTTACGATGTGGTGATAGTAGGTTCGGGCCTCGCGGGCCAGAGGGCGGCCCTGGAAGTCGCCCCTTTCGCCCGGACAGCCGTTATCTCCAAGGTTTATCCCACCCGCTCCCACAGCGGCGCGGCACAGGGCGGCATTGCGGCGGCTCTCGGCAACGTTGACGAAGATACATGGCAGCAGCATCACTTCGATACCGTCAAGGGCAGCGACTACCTCGCCGACCAGGACGCAGCCGAAATCATGGTACGCGACGCCGCGCAGGTCGTCATAGAGCTTGAACACATGGGCACACCGTTTTCCCGTCTCCCCGACGGAAGGATAGCACAACGCAACTTCGGCGGGCATAAATATAAAAGGGCATGTTACTCCGCAGACCTTACGGGACATGTCATGCTCCACACCCTTTACGAGCAGTGCCTTAAATACGGGACGAAGTTTTACAACGAATTTTTCGTTACCCGCCTCTTCATGAAAGAAGGCCGTTGTATCGGGCTTTCGGCGGTGAACCTTGCCGACGGCAAACTACACTCCTTCTTTGCAAAAGCCGTCCTTATCGCCACCGGCGGCGGCGGGAGGGCTTTCAGCATCACGGCTACGGCGCATGCCACCACGGGCGACGGCTTCGCACTTGCATACAGGGCCGGGATTCCGCTTGAGGACATGGAATTCATGCAGTTCCATCCCACGGGCCTTTACAAGCTGGGGATCCTCGTAACCGAAGGGGCGCGCGGAGAAGGCGGCTACCTCATCAACGGCAAGGGTGAACGCTTCATGGAAAAATACGCTCCCGGCATGATGGAGCTTGCCCCGCGTGATATAACCTCAAGGTCCGAACAAACCGAGATAAACGAAGGACGGGGCATAGACGGCAAAGATTACATCTACCTCGACCTCAGGCACCTGGGTAAGGAAAAAATCCTGGAACGCCTCCCTCAGATCCACGACCTCGTATTCAAATCCCTGGGCGTCGATTGTATCAAAGAACCGATACCCATCCAGCCCACCGCCCACTACACCATGGGCGGCATCCCGGCAAACCTCGACGGGCAGGTTACGATAGACTCCGAAAATACCATAGTCCCCGGGCTGTTCTCCGCGGGCGAGACATCCTGCATCTCGGTACACGGGGCCAACCGCCTCGGCTGTAACTCGCTTCTGGATGCGGTCTGCTTCGGGCGCCGGGCCGGGAAAGCAATGGCGAAATACATCACCGGGGCATCGATGCCCGATATCGACGAGGAACAGATAAAGGTCTCCGTAAAAGAACTTGACGAATTCAAATCCAGGAAAGGCGAAGAAAAGGTTGCCAGTCTCCGGGAACAGCTTCAGAAGGGCATGATGGTGCGCTGCGGGATCTTCCGCGATTCTGAAAAGCTTTCGGCCCAACTTGCCGATATCCGTAAGCTGCGCGGCAGGTTCCAGAACATCGGCCTGGAAGATTCGACGTCCAATTATAACTTCGAATTGATGGAGGCGCTGGAATGCTCATGGCTCTTCGACTTCTCGGAAGCGATGGTGCTGGGCGCGCTGAAGCGGGAAGAGAGCCGGGGCGCTCATTCCAGGACGGACTTCCCGAAACGGGACGATGAAAAATTCCTGAAACATACCCTTATCTATAAAACCGACGGAGAGCCGCGCGTTGAATACAAGCCGGTCGTCATAACGGCGTTCCAGCCCCAGGAGAGAAAATACTGACGGGCGTCCCCGCCGGTTGAAAATACGGAGGAATCATGGCTGAAAGGACTTTCAAGATTCACAGGTTCAATCCCGAAAAAGACGAGAAGCCGTATTTCCAGGAATACAGGTTCGAAGTCGAGTCCGGCTGGTCGATACTGGATTCCCTGAATCACATCAAGTGGAATATCGACAGTTCTCTTAATTTCCGCCGGAGCTGCAGGAGCGGGATCTGCGGGAGCTGCGCCATGCGGGTTAACGGTGAGAACGCCCTTGCATGCGAGACACAGGTCAAAAACGTCAAAGGATCAAAAATAAAAATCGAGCCGCTCCCCGGCCTTGCGGTCATGCGCGACCTGGTGGTTGACATGGAGCCGTTTTTCGAAGGTCTGAAAAAGGTCATGCCTTATTTCGTTACGAAGGATTCCCCGCCGGATAAGGAATGGCTCCAGTCCCCCGAAGACCGCAAAAAACTTGACGAGCCGATTAAGTGTATTCTCTGCGCCTGTTGTACCGCCAGTTGCCCGAGCTTCTGGTTCGACGATAAGTACGTCGGGCCGGCGGCACTGGTCAAGTCGTACCGCTTCGTGTTCGATTCGCGTGACCAGGCCAGGGAAGAAAGGCTGGACATTGTAAACGACAGGGAAGGCCTGTGGCGCTGCCATACGATATTCAATTGCGTGGAAGCGTGCCCTAAGGATATTAATTGTACTCAGGCGATAGCCGAGCTAAAGAAGGCGACGGTCTTTTCGACGGTTTAGCATTGCTTCCGACTGTAAGGCTGCTACGTCATAATAAAAGGAGGGATTGAATTGGATAAACTGGACAATGAGATGGTGGTTATCGAAACGAACAGGGGGAAGATAGCGCTGGGACTTTTTCCGGCCGCCGCTCCCAAACATGTGGCCCAGTTCAAAGAGCTTATAAAGAACGGGTTTTACGACGGGATCCGCTTCCACAGGATAATTTCGGGCTTCATGATACAGGCGGGAGACCCCCTGACGAAGGATGCCTCCAAAAAAGGTTACTGGGGGACCGGCGGTTATGAAAAGACAATCCCGGGCGAGTTCAACAAGCTGCCGTTCAAAAAGGGCCGGGTGGGAGCCGCCCGCACCAATGATCCGGACAGTGCATCCAGCCAGTTTTTTATCTGTGTCGATAATGCGAATTTCCTGGACGGCAAATACACCGTGTTCGGCGAAGTGGTCGAGGGCCAGAAAATCGCAGACGAGATATCGAAGCTCCTCAGGAACGACCGGGACGTCCCGGACAGCGATGTTATAATAGAGAAAATGTACCTTGCTCCTAAGTCATAGATGGGTATAACGGCTTAAAGCATTCGAGCATTTTTATGTCCCCGCTCAATTGAGCGGGGATTTTTTGTTTTATTACTAATAGTTATAAATATCCAGGCTGTAAAAATTAAAATATTTTATTAAAACAGGAGAAAATATAATATTTCCAATATTTATACAACCCATGTAAATTTTTTCAACCCTATTTGAAAAATACTATCCAAAAGTTGTATAAGGCTAAAAATTTATGCTATAATGTTTCTCAATAGTTATAAAAATACAACTGTGAGTATATGAAGGGGGGATGTTTGTGAACGACGGATACGATTATGAATTCATCAAGGCCACCGTGAAGAACCTGCCCGAGTTGATGAGCAGCATCCTGTCGCCGGGGCGCTGGGACTGTGATGAAAGGTTCAGGCTCAGAGAAGATAAAAGCGGCAGGAAAGCCCGCCGGACGAAGCCCGTCAGGAAATATTATCATCCTTCGGAGGTGCCGGAAATCATCGGGGATATATTCCGGGCCTGGAGAGTGCTCAAGCCCAGGCAAAAAAAGGTTCTGGAGTTGTGGGCGCTGGAGGGCATGAAGGAAGAAGAAGTAGGTGGCGAGATGGGCGTCAGTCAGCCAATGGTCCATTATATGATACGCTCGTCCATAAAGAGGATCCACAGGTTTCTGGAGCCTGACGATATTTCCCGCGGGCGGGAAGCCGGCCTGACGGGGGCTGCCCGGTGAATGGCGGTGAATCGAAGGGGGTCAGGGCTTGAATCTTGTACCTTGAATATGCTCTTACCTTATAGACACCAAGGTTTCCGGCAAGCTTGAGATTCAAGACCTGACCCCTCAGAATCGAATCTTATCATAAATATAAATAAGGAGGCGTCCATGCAGTCAAAACAATTCAATTCTTTGTTTGAAAAGATTTTGCTTGAAGCGGAGAGACTCTGCCGTTATCATCACCTGCCGGTTAAGACAAGGACAAGGTTTTTTTCCCGGCTGGCGGACCTTTACATGAATTTCCACCCGGAAGGCGGCTGCTCCACCGATTATCCAGTGCTTTCAAGCTGGAAAATCCGGAAAATATTCAGCAGAGAATATCCCCTGGATGAGGCGTTCCCCGGCGAGGCATACGGCGGTTCCGATTAAGAAACGGAGGATGAAGCAGTGAAAACAGGCATTTCTGAAAAAAATAACACATCGAAAAACGAAGCCGGGGAAGCAGGTTCATCAAGTCCGGGGGCCAGGGAAATGATAAGCACGGCGATAAACCTGAACCTTATCAAGTTCCTTTTGAAATTCGGCCAGATGATCCCCACGCTCGATATTGAAAACGATAAGCACCAGAAACTTCTTTTCGATTTATTTGCGGTACTTGCAAAAAAGCATATCTCGGATATGAACATGCCCGATTCCGGCATGGATAACGGGGGGGAGAACCAGATAGATTATGAAAAATACGCCGGACTTGACCACTCACTTCTTGAGGAAGAAATCGGAAGAGGATACGAAGAAATACTTGACGGGGCTGGAGAATGACCCTGACCAGAAGGCGAAAGAATATGCGATGTGCGTTATCGATCCCTGGTGGTGGCTTACGGGCTGGGCGAAAACCCTCGACGAGCACAACAGGCTTGAGCCGCTCCGGCAGTTTCCGGACAAGGAATACCTGAGGCGCCTGACATATCTTTTCCTGACGAAGAGCCTCCTTGCAATTGCGAAATCCAGGCAGATGATGATAAGCTGGCTTTTCTGCGCCCTTTTTTTATGGGATGCGGCGTTCCATAACGGGAGGAGGCTCATCATCCAGACCAAAAAAGCCGACGACGCCGACGCCCTGGTCAAAAGGTGCCATTTTATATGGGAAAACATGCCCAATTTTCTGAAAAGATACCCTGCCAATCCCGGCAGGGCCGGCAGGCACACATACTGCAGGTTCGGAATACCGGCGGCCAATTCCGAGATTATGGGGCTTCCCGCCGGGAGCGACCAGATAAGAATGTACACCGCAAGCCGCGTTCTGGAAGACGAGTTCCAGCTCCAGGAAGAAGGCAGAGAGATACTTGAGGCGGTCCAGCCGACACTTACGGGGGGCGGCGGCCTCATCCTCGTCGGGACGGCCCATCCCGGCTTTTTTGAAAAGCTCATACACGACAGCCTGTAATATTATTTCCGACCCCGGAGGCAAGATGACGAAAAAAATCAATGGCATCAGAGAATGGAATAACAGGATCGGGTTCCATATCGCCGAGCTCCACTACAGCGCCGATCCCGAAAAGAACCCGAAAACCGGAACAGGCCGGAAATGGCTCAACTCTGCAAAAAAAGGAACGACACCCGACGGCTGGCTCCGGGAGTACGAGATAAACTGGAACGTGGCGAAAGGCGACCGGATATTCACCGAATTTTCTCTTGAAAACCATGTTCGAAAATTAGATTTCATCCCGGATTTCCCGTTTATCAGGGGATGGGATTTCGGGTATCATTACCCGGCTATGGTGGTTGCCCAGTTCGATAAGGACGAACGCTTATGCGTCCTCTCGGAATTTGTAAGAGAGGATATTTTGTTTGACGATTTTCTGAAGCGTTCGCTTGAATTCTGCGAAAAGCGCTTCGGGAGATCGGCTTTTTATTATGATTTTTGTGATCCTGCGGGGGTACAACAGACACACCGGAGCAGGCTCACGGATATTGATGTGATGGCTAAATCGGGGATCATCGCAAGGTACGGGAGGAGCGAGGAGCCACAGCGTACAAGGCTGATGCACCTGCTCCTGCGGGAAACGGAAAGCGGGGCGGGGATGTTATTCGATTCCGAAAAATGCCCCCTCCTGGTATCGGGTTTCCGGGGCGGCCTGGTTTATCATCCCAGGACGCCCGAACATGCAAAAGAGATCCACCCGTACATCGATCTTTTCGATGCCCTGGGATACCTGGTGCTCGGTGTACTTGATCCGGTTACTGCGGAGCCTCTATATCCTTACCGGGGCGAGAGGGCACAGGAGTCGGCGGAACGGGTTACGCGGGAGGAAGAGGCGGAGATTGAAGCGAGGTTCCCGGCCCATGCCGATCTGAATACGGGGACTTATTGATGTTGACGGGGGGCTAAGTCCTGCCCGCTTGACCTGTGAGTTCAATTGTTTTATAATCTTTTTTAACCGCACGGTTAAAGAGGTGTTAATTTTTTTATGAACAGAAGGTCAAGATCCGACAAAGCTGTGTCCAGCCGCCAGAAGATACTTGAAGCGGCTTTAGGGATCTTTGTAGAAAGGGGATATCACGGCACTTCACTCCAGTCTATTGCAGAAAAGGCCGGGGTAAACAAGGCTCTCCTGTTTTATTATTTCGACAGCAAGGAGAACCTTTTCGACCTGGCGTTTCAGACGCCCCAGGAAAAGTTCCTGGAAAAAATGAGAGCCGAATCCTCAAAAATCGACGGCCCCGAAGAACGCCTGAAGTTCCTGATAGATGCCTACATGAAACTGTTCGAAAGCATACCCGAGGTCCTCCATATCGCGCTGATGGAATTCTCTTCGGCCAATGAATCTTCCCGCGCCAGGATGAAGAAGTTTATGGAACGCGGCATTAAGCCGATAGAGGAAACTATTGGAGACGGCATAAAAAAAGGCTGCTTTAAAAAAATCGATCCCTCGATGGCATCGATTTTCCTTATGGGAATGATGCGCATCTTTGGCGTCCAGGAGCGGGTCACCGGGGTAAAATTCAATACGAACGAAATATCGGGAAACGTCAAACAGATATTTTTGAAAGGCTTGTCCTCAAAATGCGGGAAAAAGGAAGCATGACTATGAAGAAACTTACGCTGTACTTAATTATGTTATTGATGCTGGCAATGCCCGGAGTTGTTTACGCCGGGGAGATGACACTGGAGGATTGTATCCAAACCGGCCTCGACAATAACCTTACTCTCAAGCAGTCGAAATCAAAGGTCGTCGAATCCCAGGACAGGCTGAGGGCAACCCGCAGTTCATATCTCCCGAACTTTTCTTTCGATGCAACCTATATAAGGACGGAGCCTATCTCGGAATTTACCGTGCCGGGTTCGTCGGAGCCGGTAAAGATCGGGAGCGAAAACAATTACCAGTACCGCACGAGGCTCACCCAGTTGATAAAAAGCTTCGGCAGGGTAGAGAACGCCATAGCCATCGCTTCCGACGGGGTCGATCTTGCCAGACTGGATGAAAGCAAATTTACAAACGATCTGGTATTGCAGATTAAAAATGATTTTTACGGCGTGCTGCTGGCCGGGAGTCTTCTTGACCTGGCCAAGACCCAGGAGGCAAGCGTTACCAGGCACCTGGAAGTCGCAAGGCAGAAATATGAAGCGGGGACTGCGGCTAAATTCGATGTTACGAGATCCGAGGTGAGCCTTGCATCGGCCCAGGAAGACACCATCCTTGCCGGGAACGCGGTGGATCTATCGAAGGCCGGTTTTTTAAACACCATGGGGATTTCCATATCGACCGATATTTCCTTAAAAGCGCCGGAGATGACCTGCCGCTGGGAAGGTACGGAGGACGAATGCTTCCTGCTTGCCCAGAAGCACAGGCCCGAATTGCTGATAGCCCAGAAAAATATCGATATGGCGCGCCTTACCGTCAACCTGGAAAAATCACAACTCCATCCCAACCTGGCCCTGGATACCTCATACACCTGGGCGAACCAGACAGCCCTCTCCCAGCCGAGCCAGTGGAACGCCGCAGTTAATTTAAACGTGCCTATTTACGACGGAGGCAAGACTCCTTCCAGGTCTTCCGCCGCAGAACAATTGCTCTGCCAGGCCGAGCTTGGGCGGCTGGACCTGGAAAGGCTTGTCAGGCTTGATATCAAACAGGCAGTCCTCAATATCCATGCCGCCGAAAAGAGGATAGCCACCGCCGAAAAAAATCTCGTCCAGGCTGACGAGGCGCTTAAAATCGGCGAAGTCCGCTACGAGTCAGGGCTGGGAACTATAATCGAATTAAACGATGTCCAGATTTCATATACTCAGGCAGGCGTTTCTTATGCAACGGCCGTTTTCGCTCTCCAGAAAGCCATAGCCCAGCTTGAATATGCAGTGGGTCTGAATATCGAGGAGATCAATAAGGCATCGGGAACAAAAATTCCCGACGCCGCATGCCCCCCGGTAAAATAAAGTTTAATAAGATCCCGCTTAATTTTGAATCAGGCGCACAAACTTGATTTTACACCGGAAATAATTTGCGATTTATATTGGTTGTATTACAGGGAAACTGGTTCTCGCACGTCCTGATGTGATCAATTCACAAGATATTTTTTTTCTTCTCTTTTGTTACATTTTGTTAACATAAATTTATTGACAGTAAAAATTCTTACCTTTATACTTTATTTAATAGTAGAAATTAAAATTGGGATGGTGATTTTAAAATGGCAGATATGAATATTCCTAAAGCCGGTTCCGGATTCCAATATATATTTTCTGAAGATGCCCAAATTAAAAAAACATACAAACCTGCTGAAAAAGAGATTAAACACCTTATGGCCGAAGGTGACAAAATTCAGATGCATCAATGGGATCGGGAGCCTAAGGATAAAGAGCTTGAAAACATGAAGCAGGCATCACAAAAATTTCAGGAGGCTTCAAAACTTTCTCACAAGATTAGCAATCAAAATTTATATAATGAAAGCGCCTCCAAAGCAATATCCGAACAAATCACTATGGCGGATCCATCACTTCACTTACTCGATAAGAAAGCAGCTCTTTTAGAGCTTAACAAAGCAATGGAATTGGCAAAACTGGAAACCGGTAATTACGCGTCTGATGCTGCACCTATCAAGAATGCAATGTATGAATTAGACCATCCAGTCGGCCCGGACTGCCTGTCGGCTCCTCCCCCGGTCGGCGGAGGCTGCGGCATCAATCCTCATCATCAGCCTGTGCCGTCGCCGGTTCATATTCCGATCGATGGAGGCGTTGTCAACTAAGTCCCGCTAATTTAACTCTTTAAGATGAAAAAAAATGAAAACTCTTTCCGTTATCTTGGACGGAAAGAGTTTTTTGGTTCCATTGTATATGACCGTTACCGGAAACTTTTCTTTCCTCTGGATCACATCTCCACTATTATCCTTGATTTCCTGCCCCGACTTGATTTAGATGAAATCTATCAAGCTATGAAAAAAAACTTTTCAGAAGAAAAAGTTCAAAAAAACATTGAAAGCCTTATCTCCATTCACGCTATAAATGACGAAAACATGCCCGATGTCGAATTGATAAAAGCAGAAATTCCGCCCGAAGGGATGCTGTCGGCCCCCTTAAGACTTTACATCAGCATCACAAACGCCTGTAACCTCCGTTGTAAGCATTGCCTCAACACGTCTTTCGAAACGCTCTCAGGCGAACTCAGTTTTGAAGAAATTCATGAAATCTTCAAGGAAATGCAGAGTCTGGGGATACCCGAGATAAGTATAGGTGGCGGGGAGCCTTTCCTGCGTCAGGATTTTCCGGACATCATAGCTCTTGCGGAAAAAATGGATCTTAATATATCCATTGCAACCAACGGGCTGCTGATCACGGAAAAAATCGCAAAACAGCTTGCATCGTTTGACAACATCAAGTACATTGCACTCAGCCTGGAAGGGGCAAAGCCGGAAACACACGACTATATAAGGGGTAAAGGTACTTTCAGGCGTGTTATAAGAGCCCTCTCCATTCTTAAAAAACACAGCGGGCAGCATGTAAACTTACACTTTACAATTCAAAAACACAACTTCAATGAAACAGAGCAGATTTTTTCGCTCTCACATGAGCTGCCTGCTGACAGTCTCGGCATGAAAATATTAATTCCATGCGGTAATGCGGCAATAAACCGGGAATTGATCCTTTCTCATGAGGAATTCATTCATGCACTTAAAAAGATGCACGAGCTTGCCATCACGTCCACAAAACCGTCTTTCGTCCCGTTATATTACCCGCCAGGATCAACCAGGATACTCTATCCCCACTTCGGTTGTGGAGCGGCTAATGTAACTTGCGGGATAACGGCACTGGGGGAAATGCTGCCTTGCAACTTCCTCCCGGCGGAATTCGGCGGAGAAAGTATCAGGCGGAAAAGCATAAAAGAAATATGGCGCACAAACCCGTCATTTAAGAAATTAAGAAGCTTGAAAGGCAACCCAAAATGCCTTGCCTGTAAGTACTACAGCTTTTGCAGGGGTCATTGTAGGGCCAGCGCCTTATACTTTCACGGTGATATTGAGGCACCCGATCTATACTGCTGCCGCGAAGAAGAACTGCATTTTTCTTAGTATAACGGCTTTATCCTTTTTTCTTCTTAAAGAAAAGATAGTATCCGTCTGCGCATACAAGCTCCCAGCCTTCATCCCCCACTATGGCAAGCTCAGGACTGGCTGAAAGATAATCCTTGTCAATCCATGTTATCTTCCTTAAATCGATTGTCAGGTATTCCCACTTATCCATCCATGCCTCCTTACATGATTTGTCACCTTATCCCGAAAAAACGGGCACGGAGTCAAACTGCTTTTTGGAGTTTTCCGAAGGCAACCGGACTGTTGTATCCCGGAAATGAATGCTTCCCTTTCCTGTTATAAGTTACTTCGATGTTCTTGAAAATTTTACTCCTTGTCTCAAAGCCGGTATTAAATTTTTTAAATACACCAACCCGGGTTTTTGTCTGTCGGATATATGAAGTTTATTTTTTGTTTTCAGCATCCGAAATTTGGTATTGTGCAGGAAGTTATTCCTCTTCGTCTTTGACGGCGCGGAGGCGGGGAGCTTCGTCAAGCTCTTCCAGGTTGAGCTCCGAATACCGGGGAGGGGGCCATTCGACCGGCTCGTCTTTGCCGGGTGTAATTATCTCTTCTTCCTCATATCCAATGTAAGCTTTCGCTTCTATTTCATCGAGCGGGGACTCGTCGAAACCGGCGGGAGCTTCTTTATCTATTAAAGTATCTTTCCCGATTATTTTCCTGCTGGATTCAAGCCAGTCAAGCTGGCTCCTCAGTAAGTTTTCAAACTGGAGGTAAAATCTTTCTTTCGTTCTTTCCAGTGCGGCAACCTCGTTTTTTATGCGGGACAATTCGGAAGTCTGGCTTTCCTGTGCCATCGAATCGATCCGCTTCATATCGACTTCTTTCAATTTTTCCGCCCAGCGGGTTTTCATAACCTCGGCTTCGTACTTGGCCCTGTTTATTATCTCGTCGGCCTCACACTTCGCATTTTCAATTATACTGCGGGTGGTCTTGCCGATGCCTTCCAGGGTTGAAGGCTCGTGCCCGGCAGGCTCGGGCGGAGCCGTTTCGGAATTGATCGGGATTACCGCGCCTTCCCTGACCGACTGGCGCAATAGGTTTATCTCATGGTCTTTCAGCGCCATCTTTTCTCGTATTTCCTTGTTTTCAAGATACAACAGTTCGAAATTTTTCTCCATTACATCAAGGAAACTATCAACCTCATCCTCGTTGTATCCGCGAAAAGCAAGGCTGAATTTCCTGTTATGGATATCGACGGGAGTGATCCTTTCAAACCCTTCTTCCGCCACAGCGCCTCCGGTAAAAATGAATTTTAATATAAATTCTACAGGTTACTATATTTTCCCTCCGGGGAGATGATTCATAAAAATAAATTCAAAGATGAACAGCGGCAGGATAATTTTTTGTAAAGGCTATGAAGGGAAGCTTTCTCTCTTTCCCATATCCTTGCGGCCGGGGAAGCGTATCTCTATCGAGCTTGGAGTGAAGAGGTAGATGTGGTCTGTAACGTTGATCATGTGGCCGTCCTCGGCATAATTGATGCCGTAAAGGAAATCGATAATGCGGCGGGCAAGCTCCGTATCGGCCCTGGCCATGTTAAGCAGTACGGGGGTTTTTCTTTTAAGCTGCTCGGCGATTTGAATGGCTTCGGCATAAGATGTCGGCTCCAGCACTATTATCGAAGGCTTCTTCGAGGGAACCAGCGAAAGGAGATTCCCTCCTTTTTTAGCCGATGGGGCAGGCACGGGCAGTTCCATGCCGGGCTTTCTCTCATCTATTGTAGAGGGACTGGTCGTCATTTCGTTATCGGAGTAATAGCGGTCTTCTACTTCTTCCTCTTCCAGGGCGAAAAACCTCCGGATCTTATCGAGCATATTCTAGCCCCCCTTGTACTGATGGATCGTATTTTATATTCTTCATCCGGCGTTTATTTCCTTTCGCCGAATATGGCTCTGCCTATTCTGACCATTGTAGCGCCTTCTTCTATCGCCGTCTCGTAATCTCCGCTCATGCCCATCGAGAGATGCCGGCCTTTCCATGACGGGAAGCCTTCCGTGTTCATGCTCTGAAAAAGGGCGGCCAGCCTGCGGAAAAAGGGTCTGCTTTCCTGCGGGTCGTCGGAATAGGGAGGCATACACATAAGCCCCTGCACCTGTGCGCCTTTCAGTTCCCCTGCCGCCTCAAGCAGGCGGGGGATATCATCGGGCGAGAGGCCGAACTTCGTATCTTCTCCCCCGACATTAACTTCAAGCAATACCGGGACCTCGATGCCCAGCGCCTCACCCCTGGCGCTTATGCGCCGGAGCAGGTTCAGTGAATCGACCGAATGGATCATTGAAAAAAGATCTATTGCCGGGTTCACCTTGTTTTGCTGGAGATGGCCGATAAAATGCCATTTCAAGCCGTCCGGGCACAGGGGAATTTTTGTCCTTGCTTCCTGGAGATAATTTTCGCCGGCATCAAGGAGTCCTGCATCGTAAGCAAGGCGTATCCTTTCAGGCTCCACCGTCTTAACGATGCCAATCAAAGTTACCGAACCGGGATCCCGCCCGGCCCTTTCCGCTGCAGCAGTTATTTTTCGCCTGACTTCCAGCAGGTTTTCCTTTACCCCATTTGCCGGATCTCCTTATTAAAAAACATGAGGCGCCCTTACGGACGCCTCAATTAAATTTGTTATTTTCCCATCGATCAGAGCCAGCTCATCAGGCTGTCTTCCGAGATATTGGTGCCGCCCGCCGTGTGGCCCTCCACGGTAAGCCTGAATTCCGTGGGCTGGTCTGCATGGAAAAGCGCCTCTTCCTTTGTTATAAGCCCCGCCTGGTAAAGCCGCGTTAATGACGTGGTAAATGTCTGCATGCCTTCTGAAACTCCCTGGACCAGGTACTGGTATATCTCCGAGGTTTCGCCCGTCTGGATAAGGCTGGCTACCGTCGGGGACGACAGGAGCACTTCCACCGCCGGGACACGGCCTTCGCCGTCCGCCCGGGTGAGCAGGCGCTGTGATACGATGCCTCTCAACGTGCTTGCAAGCAGCACCTGGATCTGTTTCTGGGCGTCGCCTTTGAACGTTTCAAGGATGCGGTCAATCGCCTGGACGGTATTCGTTGTATGGAGAGTGGACAATACAAGGTGGCCTGTTTCGGCCGCCTGGATGGCGGTCATTATCGTTTCCGGGTCTCTCATTTCGCCTATCAGTATGACGTTGGGATCCTCGCGTAGAGCCATTTTCAGGGCTTTGGGGAAAGATTCTGAATCGTTGCCGATTTCTCTCTGTGTAACTATGCTGAGCTTATCTACATGTGTAAATTCGATGGGGTCTTCGATGGTTATGATGTGGAGCTTGCGGGTGTTATTGATGTAGTTAATCATGGAGGCAAGCGTCGTGGATTTCCCGGCGCCTGCAGGTCCCGTAACCAGGACGAGGCCGTTGGGATAACTTGCAAGCCTTTCCAGCACCTTGGGCAGGTTCAACTCTTCAAAGTTCGGTATGTCCTGGACAAGCATACGGAAAGCCGCGCTTACCGTTCCGCGCGTCAAAAACGTATTCACCCTGAAACGCGCTTCCGGGAGAGCATAAGCCAGATCAAGCTCGTGCCCGTTCATCAGGAGGCGGCGTTTTTCAATGGACAGTAGAGTAAAGATCAACTGCTTACAATCATCCGCAGAAAGAATTTTTTCGCCGACGGGCACCAATTCCCCATCGAGGCGGACGGTGGGAGGTGTGCCTTCCTTGATATGGAGGTCGGAAGCGCCATGTTTTATCATGACGCGCAGCAGGTCGTTCAGGTCGAATTCCAGGTTTTCCGAGCAGGGAGCCTCAATTGAGGATTCTCCCATTTCAAGCCCCGTCATGGTGCCTGTTAAAGATTTAACTTTATCATCAAGCTGGGACGCAAGGCGGGTGGCTATAGTTATTTTTTCAAGGCTGTCTTCTACTTTTTTTGCGCCGTCGCTGACCCCTTTCAACAAATCGCCGTATTTCTTGCTGGTATCGGAGAGCTTGCTTTCAAGCTCTTCCACCTTTTTCAGCGCGTCCCTGGAGCGGCTGAGCGCTCCCTCCGTGCCTTCCAGGGCGGTTTCCAGTTTCTTAATGAGTTCTTCGCCCTTTTCGGAAGTGGATTTGGATATTTCCGAAAGAGATTTCTCCGCCGAATTGAGGCGGGAACCGGTCTGCTCGATGAATGTATTTATCTTTTTTATTTCAGTTTTCAGTTCGCGTTCCACCGATTCGGAGAGTTTCCTGGCTTCGTCCGATGTCCCGGCTATTTTTGTTTCCAGGACGCTTATTTTTTTCCCGACTTCTTCGAGGAGAGCTTTGCCTTCTTCCTGCGATTTTTTGACGGCCCCGATTTCTGCGGTTTTATCCGAGAGTTCCTTAAGCTGGGAATTTACCCCGCCGACGGAAGCCGATAATTTTTCGGATTGTTCCGCAAGCTTCCTTATTGCACCGAGTTCTTCATTGAAGCGCTGCTCGAACCCGGTCCGAAATTCCTGGAGTTCTTCAATGGTTCCCAGGGCTTCTTCCATATTTTCTTTGGCTTCAGAAGCTTTTTCCTGGGCCAGCCTGGCATCCGCCATAGCCATTCCCAGAGCGCTTTTCAAATCTTCAACTTTTTTTGTTACTTCCTTCACTCTTTCCTCCGGCGTCATGCTCCCATCATTGCTGTCTCTCTTAAATTTAGCCATAATCCTTCCCACCTCTTCTTATAAGGTTTTTCAATACGAAAAAACCTTCACTATAATATCAAAAATACAAAACCCGTGCAATAATTAATAATACACTTAATAATCCGATTATCCTCCTGGCAGGCTATATCTTTTATATCAGCCCGTTTCGCCGAGGGAATCCGCAAGGCCGCAGGCAGTTAATTTATCGATCATTTCAACGGCTTTTTCAATAGCGTCCTTCGGCGGGCGGTCTTCCTTGAATTCGGGCACCTCTTTGCGGAGCATATCATATAATTTCTTAAGGGCGCGCGGGGGATGCCCTTCTTTATAACCGGCGGCTTCGGCGGCGACTATCCATTCGATTGCCAGTATGTAACGGAGCTTTGCGATCATCTGGGATAGCTTCAGGCACGAAAACAATCCCATGCTCACATGGTCTTCCTGGCCTGCGGACGTCGGGATGCTGTCTATGCTCGAAGGGTGGGCCAGTACCTTGTTTTCGGATACCAGGGCGGCGGCGGTGTACTGGCACAACATGAGCCCCGATGAAAGTCCTTCTTCTTTTGCGAGGAACCTAGGGAGGCCGCTGTACGAGGAATCGAGCATCTTGTAAGTCCTGCGCTCGGATATGCCTCCCAGGTAGCAGACCCCGACGGCAAGCGAATCGGCGGCCAATCCCAACGGAGCGCCGTGGAAATTGCCTCCGCTTATTATCTCTTCTTCATCAGGGAATACCAGCGGGTTGTCCGTTACAGAATTTATCTCGATAACCAGCATGCGGCGTGCGAAATCATAGAGATCGTTGACAGGGCCGTGAACCTGGGGAATACAACGGAATGAATAGGAGTCCTGTACCCTGGGAAAAGAATTTATGTCCCGGCCTGAAAGAAATGCCAGGAGCCTTTCGGCTGACAGTTTTTGTCCCGGGTGGGGCCTTGCCGAAGAAACCAGTGGTGATAAAGCCGCCGGGTTGCCGCCTGTTGCATAAAAGCTGAGCGATGCTACGGCGTCTGCAAAGTAAAGGAGTGTTTCGAGATCTTTAAGG
Source organism: Chloroflexota bacterium (assembly GCA_023475345.1). GTDB lineage: Bacteria > Vulcanimicrobiota > JAMCWD01 > JAMCWD01 > JAMCWD01 > JAMCWD01. Next base: position 76,046 of record JAMCWD010000041.1, read on the forward strand.
GCAAGGCATAATATGGACGACATGGCCTGCGTCCCGTTAATGAGGGCAAGACCTTCCTTGGGAGCAAGCCGGAGCGGCTCAAGGCCGGCCTTTTTAAGAGCCGAGGACGATCTCATGGTTTTTCCATGCCATGTAACCTCGCCTTCCCCCAGGAGGGCGGAGGCGAGATGTGCAAGCGGAGCCAGGTCGCCGCTTGCGCCGACCGATCCCCTTGACGGGACTACGGGCGTTATCCCCCGGTTCAAAAATTCGATCAGGGCATCGACTATCAGGGGGCGGATACCGGAATTGCCGCGCGCAAGAGAATTCGCCCGCAGGAGCATCATCGCCCTGACGACTTCTTCTGTAAAAGGCGGCCCTACCCCCGCACAATGGCTTTTTATAAGGTTATGCTGGAGCTGTTCCTGTTCCCCCGGCGGGATAAGCACATCGCTCAGCCCTCCGAACCCAGTAGATATGCCGTAAACGATTTTTTCATCTTTAATCCAGCGGCCGACCAGTTTCAGAGACCGGTTCATTTTTTTTCGGGACTGGGGAGAAAGGCTTACACCGGCGCCTTCCAGTGCAACAGCCCGGACATCTTCAAGGGACAGTTTTTCGCCGTCGATTATAACTGCTTCTTTTTTCTCCATCTTTAATCCAGCCTTTTGAGCATTCTTTTTCTTTCTTCGGCATAGCCGTGCTTTTCGTAAAAATTCACCGCCCGCTTATTGTCGGTCGTTACTGCAAGGCCGATATATTTATGGCCGAGCGATTTTATGAATTCTTCCGCCTTTTCCATCAGGAGGCTCCCTATGCCGCGGTTCCAGTATTCCGGCAGGACTGTCATATCGTAGATCCAGCCCTGTGCTTCCCCTGTTGACGATTCCTGCTGCCAGCCTACGGCCATTATGCTGCCGATAATTTTTCCGTCCCTGTCCTCGGCCATGAATATGCCTACATGGGTGCGGTCGATTATTTCAGGCAGTACGGCGAGGTCTTTCCTCCTGAATTCCCTGACATCATCGACCGTGGCGTCCCTCATGGGGGAAAGGCTGTAAATCATGCCTTCAACCGCCAGTTCGACGATGGCCGGAATGTCTTTGGCCCCGGCTCTGCGGATCTTTATATTTTCGTTCGTCGTATCCATCGTATTTGAATGGGAAAACTTCCCTGGACTGATGTTGAACTCCTTCTATGCGATAAGCCGGGAGAAAACGGATCGCGGGCATTATTTGCCGGGCGTCGGCCGTTAAAAATCGATCCCGTCAGATGAGCTGCTCCGGGGTTTTAAGGCCGGGCAGGGGAGATCCCTTCTTGGACAGCCGCTCCATTACGAAACGGATCAGGAATTCCTGGTCGTCTGGTGACATCTTTTCATTATAGATTTCCATCTCGTACTGGGTGGCTTTCGTTTTCTTGCCCGTGCCTTTCTCCCTGTTCATCCTGACCATCCTGCCGGTGAGAGAAATCTTCCTGTTCGGAAGCGAAATTGACAGGGGCAGCGGCTGGTCTTCGGGCAGGGCGTTTTCGGAAATTATGACAAGGCCGCTTGCGCCTATATTCCTGGTAACAGCCTTGAAGTATTCTCCTGCAACCTCGCCCTCCACGCTCAGCGCTATCTCCAGCCTCGGATGCTCCTCCAGCCGGAGCCTGGAGGGATCTATATTTTCCCATGATATTTTTTCAGTGAAGCTGACTGTAAATGCGGCCGGGGTCTGGTTCCAGTTCACTTCCAGGATCTTCCCCTGGAATGTCCCGAGTTGCCCGGGACGGCGGAGGTGGACTGTTACGAACAACCCGGTTTTTAAAATGGGTATGGCATACTTTTTCCTGGGGACGGTGAAAAGCATCCTTTTCCTGTCGATGCCGAGGAAGTTCACGATCAATACATCGGATGTGCCGTCTTCGGAAAGCACCGCTACTTCGACTTCGTCCCCTTCGTTTATGTCAGGCTGTGTCTGCGTAAAAAACATATTCCGTTACACGTAATCCATTTCCATTTTTCTGCGGTCGCGCACAAGGTAGAATGCGATGAAGTTAAAAAGACGTGTCATGACTTCAGGCGTAGCATTTACCAGCTCGACGACTGTCGTGCTCTTCCTGGTATCCGCAGGCAGCGTCACGGAACTTGTGACATTGCCCTGGAATTCAAGCATGGGCGAATCGGGAACCTGGATCTCCATGTGGAGCACCGTCCCGACGGGCAGCGGGAGGTTCGTTACCAACTCTACAGTTTCGGGATTGATGGCTTTCGTCTGGGCCGTCTGGTGGTGGGAAACATTGAGCGCCCTGTACTGGATCGGGAGGTTTATCTGGACTCCCCTGACGGGATAAGCGAAATCAAGGATTTCCACGTTATAATCCCTTACCCGGGTAACCATGAAATGGTTCGCGCTTCTCTCGGTAACATGCGCTTCGAACCATGCCAGATTATTACTTTTAACGAAGCTTACCAGGACGGCATCCCCCAGGTCCACCGGCGGATCAACTTCGATCCCTTTCGGCAGGGTCATCTGGATATGTTTCAGATCAAGGTCGAGAACAGTCGAGTATCCCATTCTCATCCCGCTTCCGCGGATAAACTCAAGCTCCACTTCCATGCCCCGTTCAAGCTCTACGGCCTTCGAGCGGGCCGGGGACGTGTCGGCGGAATTTTTCTTTTTAAAAAGCCCGAACATGCTGCTGCCTCCAAAATAGTGATAACAACATCACCTGTTTCGTTATATTCACCCTCGGGCCGGTTATTCCCTTCAAACAATTTTTTTAAAAAACAGGAGGAAACCGGGGAAGAAGGTTGAAATTGAGGTTTGAAAATCAAGGAGGGTCTTGAATGGCAAAATATTGCGATCAATATTTGAAGATGTATTACGATAATTTTACATTCTTCAATCCCAGGTGCCAGGACAGTCGCGTAAGGGAAGTTATGATGCGGACCAAGTATTGTATGAACTGCCCGGGATTTGAACGTTGTAAGATGTATCCGGAATTCTGGCTCAGCGGCGAGATAGAACGGATGAGGATGAACGAAAAGCTGATCAAAGGCGGAGCTTAATCTGCCCCTGTCGGGCAGCATCGAATTCTCCCTGCATGGCAAAAACAAATTCCCCGGTGCGAAAGGGCACAAACAAAATCTCCCTTCGTCAAGGGGGATTTGTTTGTTCGGGCTGGCAAGTGTCTGAACTTCAGCCTGCAACAAAACAGTCGTCATTCCCGCGGAGGCGGGAATCCAGAATTCAAACAATGACCTTATCCACACACAGGGAGCCTGAGAATATCTATATTATTGATTCTATATCCCTTGAAAATTCGACCCTTTACCAACTCCAGCCCTACAATGGCAAACTGCTATTATTTTGAGATTTGAATCGAATATTAAATGGGCATCAGAACATAACCAAATAGAAGAAGTCGGAAAATATTTGAGGTCTTTACCAGAAGGAGACTGGTCTCATTACGGAGAAATATGATTTTATGGCAAATACAGTAAGAGAAAATATCCGCAAGCTCCTGATCAAAAAAGGAATCTCCCAAGATCGCCTCTCAAAAAACGCTGATTTGGCGTTAAATACCGTTGTGAAGTTAGAAACTGGCGGAAGCCCTCGGCGTGCCTGTGGCGGAATTGTTTAAATAAAAATATGGCAAACAATAATCTTACTAACGCAAAAAGAGTAAAGAATGACGAGTTTTATACCCAGTACGGCGATATTCAGAAAGAGATTGAAGCGTATCTGGATTATAATCCAGATGTATTCCGCGACAAGGTAGTGTATTGCAACTGCGACGATCCGTTCGAGAGCAATTTCTTTCGCTATTTCGCGCTCAATTTCAACAAGCTTGGATTGAAACAGCTTATCACCACTAGCTACAAACCCTCGCCTATAGCCAACACGCAACTGGGGTTGTTTGGCGATGATAAAACTCTCACAAAATCAAAAGGCCGCCCTAAGATAAATGCAAACAAATTTATTATCAACGAAGTGCATGACATAGACGGCGACGGCGAGTTCAACCTAAAGGATGTTGCCAAGCAGTTAAAGGCAAACAAAAACAATGAATGGACACCGCTAGACGGCGACGGCGACTTCCGTAGCGATGAATGTATAAATCTGCTGAAACAATCAGATATAGTAATAACCAATCCACCATTTAGCCTGTTTCGTGAATATGTTAAACAACTTTTTGATTATGACAAAAAGTTTGTGATCATTAGCAACAAGAATGCCATCACTTACAAGGAAATATTTCCGTTAATAAAATCAAACAGGATGTGGGTTGGCACCACCAGTTTCAACAAGGATATGCTATTTATTTCGCCAGAAAAAGTCGATCCCGCGAATAAGCCAAAGACCGCAACACGAACCGTGGACGGGGTCGTATATTTACGCTCACCATCAATTTGGTTTACGAACCTTGACCATGGACGTCGACATCAGCCATTGCCGCTGATGACAATGGGAGACAATTTGAAATACAGCAAACACAAAGAAATTAAAGGCAAGAGAAAGTATGACAAATACGACAATTATGATGCCATAGAAGTGCCGTTTACTGATGCCATCCCGAGCGACTATGACGGAGTTATGGGCGTGCCGATTAGTTTTTTGGATAAATATAATCCTGACCAGTTTGAAATTTTAGGAGCCACTCAACGAGGTTGCCACGATGAAGTTCCTGATACAAAAAAATATGATGATTACTGGGAAGTTAGACAGAACGGCAAGAAAACAGGATCGTCTGGTGGAAAAACAAATGAAAATGCCAATTTGGTTGGGAATGATGGAAAAAAGAATTACTTTATAAATAATGAAGGCCGAATAATTCAATCCGCTTATCAAAGAATTTTTATAAGGCATAAAAAAATAATATGAATACAACTCTAAAAATCGACATCACTGTCAAAGATATTTGCGAAGGGTTCGTCTATAACGAACTGGAGGGCAAAGGGCTATTCGGTTTGTCTGGCAAGCTCACTATTCAGCCAGAGTATCAGCGTAACTATATCTATGCCTCCGACGGCGGCAAAAAAGAAATAGCAGTAATCGAATCTTTATTGAAGGGTTATCCAATAGGTTTGATTTATTTTAATAAGGTTTCTGAAAACAATCTGGAAGTTTTGGACGGGCAACAGCGCATTACCAGTGTTGGACGTTTTGTTACTGACAAATTTGCCATCAAAGACGAAAACGGTATGGAACAATATTTTAGCGGGATGGCAAAAGACAAGAAAACCAAGATTTTGGAAGCAAAACTGCTCATTTACGAATGCGAGGGAACGGAAAGCGAGATAAAAGAGTGGTTTCGAACCATTAATATCGTTGGCGTTCCTCTCAATAACCAAGAGTTATTAAATGCAGTATATTCTGGCCCTTTTGTGACACTTGGCAAGGAGGAGTTTAGTAATAGCCAAAACTCTAACATCCAGAAATGGAGCGCGTATGTATCAGGTAGCGCAAATCGACAGGATTTTTTGGAACGTGCGCTGGAATGGGTAAGCAAAGGTAATATCGGAGACTATATGAGTAGTCATCGTTTTGATAAAAATATTACCGAGTTGAAAAAGTATTTCAGTAGTGTGATTGATTGGGTTTCTAGTGTATTTATTGACGTGGAAAGCGAGATGCGCAGACTGGAGTGGGGACGGTTGTATGAGACATACCATAAAAAATCGTACAATCCGAAAAATGTTTCGGAAGAAGTGCATAAACTTTATGGCGATCCGTATGTCAAAAATCGTAAAGGTATTTTTGAATTTATCTTAGGAGGTTCTACTGATACGAAATTGCTTGAAGTTAGAGTTTTTGATGACGCTACCAAAAAATCAGTATATAAAGAACAAACGACTGAAGCTGAAAAGAAAAAAGAATCGAACTGTCCGCTTTGTGCTCTTGGGCATGATGCCAATAAGGAAAAAATCTGGAGTTTAAATGACATGGATGCTGACCATGTAACAGCGTGGAGTAAGGGTGGTGCTACCTCGGCGAAGAATTGTCAGATGCTCTGCAAGACGCACAACCGAGCAAAAGGAAATCGGTAATGTGCCAAAGGCGAAAATCTCACGATAAAATTTGATTTCTCTGAATGCGCGTGTTTCGTCTCTGCGTTCTCCTGTCCGCTTCGCGGTCAAAATTTTCATACCGAAATCCTCATCCCCGCCATATAAATTCAATATCATATCCCCGATCCCTGCGCCAATCCAGGCTCAAAGACCCGGCCCCGACACAGGGTCAAGGGGGATTTTGTTTTGCAGCAGTGCAGATTCCAGGCTGAAGCGAAATAAATCAGGCCCGGCCCGGGAGGCGAAGAAATATTTATCGGACAGTACTGTTATTCCTTATACCTGACAATGTTCATCTGCTTTTTCAGATCGTAATCTTTCAAGAAATCCATCTGGTTTATTTCCACGGAAAGTCTCCGGTGCCGCCTTCTGAAATCGCAGTATTCACCGGCACTTAAAGGATGCGGGAAAAGACATTGTGAGCATGACGGCAGCGCAGGACAATCTTGACAACCGCGTCTTTTAGTTTCGTCCTCGAAAAGTTTTTTCATCCTTTCCATGATCTCAGGGACCGGCTCCCCGGCTTTCCCTATTACCCCGCCGTTCATGCACGGGATAAGGTCTCCGTTCGGCAGGATGTGGAATTTTTCAAGCGTTGCGGCGGGGCAGGTCTTCCCTCTCCACCGACAACCGTCAAGGATAGCCCCGTTGAGGTTTGTTATTATTCCAAGTCCGGCTTCGTCCCGGTTGGGATTTTTATCGGAAAGGAATTCTTCCCACACCGCCATGTCTTCTGTGTCTTCGATGCTGAAAATGAAATGGGGATAGCGGCGTATATGTCCCGGGCCGTGATCGAGCCGGATTTTTTTATAATCCTTCAGTTGTGCGGTGAGGAAAGAATTTGAGAGAGTGCATGCATTCCTGAATTCGCGATTTATCAGGAGGCGGTAGCGATTGAAATCCGGACTTGCTATTTTCTGCCTGTTTAAAAGATAAAAAGACCGGGTAGGGGAGATGGAATAAAGTTGATCTTTCAGTCCCAGGAAAGATTTCGTATGCCTCCCGAACTGGTTGAATACTATAAATATGGGGGCCGACATGCGGATGCTTTTGCTTATCCATTCGGCTTCCTCATCCGAGAGATCATACCTGTCCCACAGGACTATCAAAGGCGGCCGGTTCAGCTTGTCCGCGGTAAGGTCTCCCCACCAGCCGAAGACCACGTCGAGGATATACCTTTCGCTCCTGTAGATCCCCTGGAACTCGGATGACCTGGGAGCATAAGGCACCATCCTGGAATCGTAAGGCATGACGATGCGGTAAGGCAGGGCATCGCCGCCGGTATCGGTTTTCATGCCGTAATCGGCGTAAGTGTCGAAAAGCTCGGTACCCGGGAACGCAACAAGATGGTTATGGTACGTGTTATGGACAGGCAGCGAATTTACAAACTCCACCGTCCTCCTGCCTTCCTCGGGCGTTTCCCCGGGGAGACCGGAGATAAAGCTCACCGACGGGTTCAGACCCAGCCTGTCCGCAGCTTCGACATTTTCCCTCACCCTGCCTGTAAAATCTTCCTCGGTCATCAGCGATTTCTTTTCTCCGACGGGGTTCAATTTTTTGATGATGCGCAGGACTCTCGGCACCGCGCTTTCAAGGCCGAAATTGACATGGATGAAATTGGCTTCCTTCAGCATTTCCAGAAGCTCGAGATCCACCCTCTCCGCTCTCAATTCACAGTAAAGACGCAGGCCCAGGCCGGCGTTTATTATATCTTTGACAAGCTCCTTGGTGCGCTTGAGATCAAGGCAGAAGTTGTCGTCCCACAACGATACCTTCCGTTCCTTCCGCATGGCCTCCGTCATGTTGTCCCGTATGCTCCTGAGTTCTTCCACCACGCGCCTGTTGGAGTGATACCTCACCATGTTTTTAAACATGCTCGGGCCGTTGCAGAAAATGCAGCGGTACGCACAGCCCCTTGTGGACTGGATCCCTACGTATGTTTCGTCGCCTTTTAAGATCCCCTCGATGAAAGGGGAAGGAAGGATGTCCAGCTCGGCTTTTCTTATGCCCGATGTGATGAGGGGCCTGTCGGGATTCCGGGCTATTTCGCTGCCCGCCTTATAGCTCAACCCTGGGATCTTTTCTGTGGACGAGCCTGATGTTACCGCGTTGTACAGGTCGAGGAAAGTTTCTTCGCCTTCCCCGCGCACGCAGTAATCGAACCAGGGAGAGTCTTCCAGGATCAGCCTGTCGGAAAAAGTTGCGGTAGGACCTCCTGCGACAAGCGTGATTTTTGGCAGGGCGTTCTTAACCGCTTTTGCCACCATCCTTGCAAGGTAATATGTAGGGTCGTAAATTGCGATGCCCATAATTTTCGGGTTGTGTTGTTTTATCGCATCTACGAATTCATCGAGGGTATGATCTTCCTGTGGCAAAAAAGCGGATCTTATGCCCTCGGATTTAAGTTTCGCCTGTATGTAAGCCATCCCCAGGGTGTGCGTCAGCGCCTCCATGTACGGAGCGCGGGGGAGAGCGAAGACTACGGGTATATTCCTCAAAATTTCACCCCCGGTATGCCTTTGAACTCTTTAAGCCTGGATATTTTTTCTCCCATGAAGGGCGAAATAAAGGCGGGTTTTTCTTTTACCACGTCCCTGACCGCTTTTCTGATAAGCTCACAGACGGAAGGGTCAGGCGCAAATTCCAGCAGGAAGCATGGGACATGTGATGCCAGCCACAGGCAGTAATCGGAATACATGTCACAGGCACCTGAATCCCATATCGGCTTCATTATATTATAAAACAATACGCTGACGGCCTCCAGCGTCGAAAGCCTTGTAATCCTGTTGGCGCCGGAATGTTTGAGCGCGAAGACTCCCGCAAGACGGGCCGAGGGGCCGGGGTTTCCTGCAGCTCCTACTTCGGGAACGGTAAAGATCCTGGCCCCGCCTTTTCTCCCGCTCACTTCAACGCAGTCTTCCTGCATGATCCTTGCTCTGCCGCTCCATAAACCGGCTATCGTGCTTTTACCGTTGCCGGACTGACCGGGGAACATGTAGCCGCTTCCACCGTCGTCAACTGCGGAAGCATGAAAAAGATAGCCGTCTTCCAGGCGGGGCAGAGTTATTTGTAAAATAAAATCGAGGAGCGGGCGTTCCAGCGGGTCGGCAAAATAATCGTCGGGAGATATGGTCCCTGGCAGATCCTTCATCCATACTTTAATCGAGCGCATATCCGGCGTCATAAATGCTACCTTGTCAACGCGCTCGATATCAGGCGGGTTATATTCGGAGGCAGGATTGATATCTACACCGGGGGTCGGCCTGGGATCATTACGGTGCCTGTAAGTCAGGTTTATCCCCTGGTACTTGACCCGGAAATCGCCTCCCTTTTTTAAAAATTGTGCGGTGCGTTTCTCTCTATCGATATAAATAAGCCAGTAGCCTGCTTTATCAATGAAGAAATTCCAGTAATCGGTGTGCCCGAATAAAAAATCGGCTTTCAACCATGCGTCGGTTAAAGCACCGGTCTTGATTTTTAATTTTACCGAGGGGTCGGGGTCAGGGCGCTGCTTGATATAAGGGCGGTATTCATTCATTGCGAAAAGCCCTGGGAACGGCCTGTGGCTTTCAATATTAAGCCTGAACCTGCCCAGTTTCAGGCAGGCATTATAATCCGGTGATAAATTTTTTCCGGTGGTTTTCCCTGGTTTCAATTTCATCAAAGCCTGTTATGGATTTCTTAGTTTATACATAAAAGGAAATACAAATAGCAAGGGGGAACCGGGGGCATAAGACTTATTGTCAAAACTATTTCTTTTTCTTGGGGGGTTTTTTAGGAGCCGCTTTTTTAGGCGGGGATTTTTTCAAAGCCGTTTTTTTAGGCGGAGATTTTTTCAAAACCGTTTTTTTCGGTGCGGGCTTTACAGCCTTTTTTTCTTTGGATTTAGAAGGCGCAGTTTTTCTGGCTGGAGCTTTCGCCGCCTTTGCTTTTGTCTTTGCCTTTACGACGGGTTTCCCGGGCACGGAGGCGGCTTTAGATTTTACGGCTTTTTTCTTAGGAACTGCCGCTTTGGGCTTTTCGCTCTCTTTTTTGGAAACGGCCGGAGCCTTGACTTCAACAATACAGTTATGCTTCATCAGGTCTTCCAGGAACCTGAAAGCATCGCTTTCAGCCTTGGTATCGGTCGTTTCGTATTCATCTATAACATTTTCTATAATCTTCGAAACTTTATTTTTGCCGTCGAGGAGTTCCCATATACGAATTCCCACTCCGCCGATCATATAAACCTTTTCAAGGTCGGCTTCTTCTTCATTTACAGGCACAAGGATTAAGTCGTCCCCCACCTGTTTATAGACTACCGAGGAATTCTTTTTGTATATGGAATCTTTCATTCTTCACCTCCGACTTTTTTTGATTATAAAAAAAGACCCGGCCCGAGACCGGAACCTTTTTTGCGGCCGTTTCATTAATATATTGCCTTTTTAAATGGGAGGACGATACTAGGTTGCAGGAGTGGCATTCGCGACTACTCCTACGGCTACACCGACTACCCCGGCGGGGGCGGCGCTGGTGGGATCGGAATAATCTACCTGAACCACCCTGAAGACCGGTTCTTTATAATCTTTACGACGTTTTACCGCCTTCTTTTTGCTTATATCCATAAATTTTCCTCCCTGTACATTCATCCAGTATAATTATACCACCGCCCTTTCTTGTTAGTCAAGGAAACTTTTTTGCCTGAAGATAATGAAAAATTTAAACGCGTAAGGCTTATCTCATGTACGTTACTATGTTCATCTGTTTTTTCAGATCGTAATCTTTCAAAAAATCCATCTGGCTGATTTGCATTGAAAGTTTCCGGTGCCGCCTTCTGAAATCGCAGTATTCACCGGCGCTTAAAGGATGCGGGAAAAGACATTGTGAGCAAGACCGGATCTCCGGACAATCATGACAGCCTCGTTTTTCGGCTTCTTCTTCGAACATTTTCTTTACCCGGTTTTTGATATCGCCGATTGGCTCTCCCGCCTTCCCTATAACCCCGCCGTTTGCGCACGGGATAATCTCTCCGTTCGCCATGATATGAAACTTTTCAAGGGTAGAAGCGGGGCAGCGCCTTCCTTTCCACCGGCACCCGTCCAGGATCACCGCATTAAGACCGGTTAGTTTTCCCAGGCCGGTTTCATTCCAGTCAGGATTTTTTTCGGAAAGGAATCCTTCCCACACCGCCATGTCTTCCCTGTCTTCGATGCCGAAAATGAAATGGGGATAGCGGCGTGTATGCCCCGGACCGTGATCGCGCCGGATTTTTTTATAATCTTTCAGCGGCGCTATGAGAAAGGAATTCGACAATGTGCATGATTTTCTGAAATCCGGGTTTGTAATCATGCGGTAACGCCTTAAATCGGGATTTGGAGTCTTCTGGCGAATAACGAGATAAAAGGAGCGGGTCGGGGCTGACGGGATCAGCCTGCCCCTCAATTCCAGGTATTGCCTGTTGTGATTGCCTGACCGGTCGAAAACGATAAACGTCGGTGCGGTCATGCGTGTATTGTTGCACAACCAGTCTGCTTCCTCGTCGGAAAGGCCGTAGCGGTCCCACAACACGATAAGGGGCGGCCGGCTGAGCTTGCCCACGGTCAACTCGCCCCACCAGCCGAATACCACATCCAAAATATATCTTTCGTTACGGTATATCTCCTGGAACTCAGACGACATGGGAGCGCCGGGAACCATCCCCGGATCATACGGCATTACAACACGGCAAGGGAGAGGGTCGCTGCCGGTATCCACCTTGAGGCCGTAATCCTTGTAGGTATCGAAAAGTTCGGTGCCGGGGAAAACTACCAGGCGGTTATGATACGCGCCGTGAACAGGGAGGGTGTTGACGAAATCCACAGTACGGCGGCCTTCTTCGGGGGTTTCTCCTGGAAGCCCCGATATGAAGCTTACTGTCGGGCTAAGGCCCAGGCGGTGGGCGGCTTCTATATTTTCCCGGACTTTTTCCGTAAATTCTTCTTCAGTTAAATCTGATTTCTTTTCGCCGACGGGATTCAGCTTTTTGATTATGCGGAGTACTCTCGGCACCGCGCTTTCAAGGCCGAAATTTACATGGACAAAATTAGCTTCCGCCAGCATTTCCATAAGTTCCAGATCCACCCTGTCGGCTCTCAACTCGCAGTAAAGCCGCAGGCCAAGGCCCGCGTTTATTATATCGGCGACAAGATCCTTGGTGCGCTTGAGATCAAGGCAGAAGTTATCGTCCCACAACGATACCTTCCGTTCCTTCCGCATCGTCCCGGTCATGGCGTTGTGTATGATCCTCAGCTCTTCCACGACGCGCTCGTTGGAGTGATACCTCACTTTGTTTTTGAACATTCCGGGTCCATTGCAAAAAATACAGCGATAAGCGCATCCTCTGGCGGATTGAATGCCGGCGTATGCCTCATCGCCTTTGATAAGTCCCTCCCCGAAAGGCGACGGCAAAATATCCAGTTCCGCGCCTTTTATGCCCGACGTAATAAGGGGCCGGTCGGGCGTGCGCACTATCTCCCCCCCATCCCTGTAACCGAGACCCTCAATTTTTGAAGTTTCGGCACCGGATTCTATCGCCCGGTAAAGCTCGAGAAAAGTTTCTTCTCCTTCTCCCCGCACACAATAATCTATCCAGGGTATATCGGTGAGAATAAGCCTGTCTGAAAAGGTAGCGGTAGGCCCCCCCGCGACAACGATGATACCGGGGACGGCCTGTTTTACCGCTCTTGCCATCATCCGGGCCAGGTAATAGGTAGGATCATAAATGGAAATGCCCATGACCATGGGATTATGCCGTTTTACAGCTCTGACAAATTCGCTCAGTGTATGGTCCGCCTCGGAAAGCAGGACTGACCGTATGCCTTCTGTTTTAAGCCGGGCCTGGATATATGCTATGCCCAGAGTATATGTCAACTCCTCCATAAAAGGAGCGCGGGGAAATGCAAAAACAACAGGGACTCTATTCAAATTCCAATCCTAAGATGCCTTTGAAATTTTTCAGCCCGAGTTTTTTCTCGCCCATAAGAGGAGTTATGACGGCGGGTTTTTCTCTGCCGGTTTTTTTTATCTCCTCTCTGACAATCGAACAGACGGAAGGCTCGGGAGCAAATTCCAGCAGGAAGCACGGGACATGCGATGCCAGCCAGACGCAGTATTCCACGTACAATTTACAGGTTTCCCCATCCCATACAGGCTTCATGGCATTATAAAAAAGCACACTGATCGCTTCCAGGAGTGAAAGCCGTGTTACCCGGTGAGTTTTGGCCTGTTTCAATGCAAAAACTCCGGCAAGACGGACGGACGGCCCGGGCTCGCTCAGCGCGCCTGCCTGCGGGACCGAAGAAATTCTCGCCCCGCCGGTACGACCCCCTACTTTCACCGTGTCCTCCTGGATAATCCTGGCCTTCCCATCCCAGAGCCTTGCTATCGTGCTTTTTCCGTTGCCAGAAAGACCTGGGAAAAGGTAGCCTTTTCCCCCGTCATCGACGGCGGAAGCATGAAAAAGATAGCTGTCTTCCAGGCGGGGCAGGTTCACCTGGAGAATAGAATCCAGCAGGGGCTGCTCCAGGGGATCCACAAAATAATCTTCAGATGAAAATTCCTTAGGAAGCTCTCTCATCCATAACTTTATCTCCTTCATATCGGGAGACATAAAAACCACCTTATCGACTTCCTCAATCGGAGGCGGAACATATTCGGGCGCGGGAAGGATATCCATACCCGGAACAGGGCCTGCATCAATCCTGTACCGGTAAACGAAGCTCTTTCCGTGGTATTTTGCGCGCTGGAAATCGTCTTTTTTTCTTAACCGGGGCCTCCGTCGATCCCTGTTGTAGTAAATAAGCCAGCAGCCTTTAGAGCCTGTAAAGAAATCCCAGCAATAGCTGTGGCCGAAAAGGAATTCGGCTTCACGCCACTCCCCGGGAATATCGTCTCCTACAATGATTTCCAGAAACGCGGCGGGCCGGGTGCGGGAGCGGTTATGGATATACGGCAGGTACTCTTTCATCGCGAACAGACCGGGGAAAGGCCGGCTGCTTTCTATGTCAAGTCGAAATTTGCCGATTCGAAGACAGGCACAATGCTCAAGATGTGAACTCCTGCCCGGCATACCCCTTTTCAAATTTATTCACCTTCCTGTTTTTGATCGGGATAAAAAAGCAAAAAGAATAAAGCCACTCGGGCCTTTTAAAATCCTGCTTAACAGGCTGTTTCTTTTATCTCCTTTTTGCGACAAATTCTCACTATGCCGGCTTCCGGTTCATCAACAGGAACCGGGAGCAAGTCATCTCCAACATACTTATATACGGCAGCCGTATTCTTTTTGTTTATAAAACCCCGCCGGAAAAAATATCTCCCCTTAAGCCTCTGATAACCGTTCGTAAGTAAATGCACTGCTACGTAATTACTCTACATGGACTGATACTGATACTTGAATATCAGCTAAATACGACTCCTACTCCCACGACAACTCCTGCTCCTACCACCGCAACGCCGACGCCGATGCCGACTCCAACTCCGGCTCCGGCTCCGGTTCCGACACTGACGCCTGAAGTAGGCTCGGAATAATCGACTTTGACTACATAAAAAACGGGCTCTTTATAATCTTTACGGTGTTTTATAGCCCTTCTTTTGCTTATATCCATACAACATCCTCCCTCCACCAAATTCCAATATAATTATACCACCGTATTTTATCGTTAGTCAAGAAAAGTATATGTTTAAAAAACATTGAAATAAGAATATTTTTCAAGTTTTCCGGCAGGTGCCCTGTGCCAGGCAAAGCCATCAAAGAAGCAGACCCTTCGTGCCTGCCCATCAGGTTCTTTCAGGCAGCTGCAAGGGGCTGCCGCCCATTAATACAATGATCCCGGGCGGCTTGCCAAGAGCGGGATGTTCAAAGAATGGATTTCCCGCCCGGTAGCGGTCAGCCTTTGGTTATTAAGCGGCCGGACATTACCTTTTTTATAAGAGGGCTTCCGTCATCGCCCATTTTGCCGATATATTCCTGTGCCCTTGAAAATTTGAGCGATGCTCTTCTGGACTCCCCGCTCAGAACTGTTTCCATGAATGTTCGCGGGATACCACGCTCCCTGTACAGGCTGCGTATAAATTCTGGGAATAATTCCAGCAGGTCGGCATGGGACGGGAGGAGCGGGCCGGCCTTTAAAAGTTTTTTCCCGGCCGCCCATTCCCTGAAAAGCCCGGACAAGTGTACAGGCCCGACCCCGAGATCTTCCAGGGCGGTCTTGAGAGTTATGGGGAACTGGGGGATGGCATTGGCGTAAAAGCGGATCAATTCAAACAGGCGCCACGGGGTTATATCTTTTAATGGCACGTTGTAATAGACGCTGAAAAGCCGGGGATATTTTCTAACGAGCTTGAGGTTCGCCGGGATGTGCGATGCCGGGCCTTCGGCGCTGTCGCCGAGCAGCCCCGTCCATATCAGGCTGTCTTTGTATTCGTCATAAAAAGAGCTTCCGGCCATCGGCGAAAACACATGCCATTCCGGGAATACCTGGTAGAAAGTACTGCATTCGATTGCCAGCCGTATCGTATCGTCCATGTCGCTTTCTTCCTCCCCTGGGAAGCCGAGGATGAAGGCGGGGATGACCACCAGGTCGTAATTCTCACAGGTTTTGAGAATCGGGATAACCCCGCCGGGGCGGATATTCTTCCCGATCTTTTTCTGGATTCGTTTCGATCCCGATTCTATTCCGAAATACAGGCTGGTAAGCCCGCTTTCTTTCATAAGCGATATAATCTCTTCATCGATGTTCTCCGGGCGGGCGTTACAACCCCATGCGATATCGAGTTTCTCATCAACCAGGAGCCTGCAGAAGTGTTTTACATAATCCCTGTCAACAAGGAAATGATCGACCCCGAGGCTGAACCGGTAAATGCCGTATTTTTCTTTCAGCATCTTCATTTCGCCGATGATGCTTTCAGGACTTCTCATCCGGTATTTTCCGCGGTAGATTGCCGGGGAAATGCAAAATTTACAACGGAACGGACAGCCGCGTCCCACGTTGATGAAGATCTCTTTTCCCGCTTTGCCGCCGCCTGCTTTCAGCCTGCCTGCATACAGGCGGTATGAAGGGGCCGGGAGCCTGTCCAGGTCTTCGGGAAGCTCCGCATCGGGATTCTCGATTACGACGCCGTTTTTGCGGAATGTAAGGCCCCTGACTTTTTTCAGAGAGCCTTTATTTTCCAGGGCATCGGCAAGTTCGAGGAGAGAGTATTCGGCTTCTCCCCGCAGGACGAAATCTATAAAAGGGAATGCAGTAAGCGTCTCAGCGGCCAGGAATGTTACATGACCTCCGCCGAGGACGATGGGGGTATCGGGGAGCCGTTTTTTAAGCGCCGATGCAATATTGACGGCGGTGGGGAAACTGTCGCAGCGGGTATTTATCCCGATAAGATCCGGCGATGTTCCGGCTATCCGCCCTGCGGCTCTCTTGAAGATGCGGTCGTCAACGGGCCAGGACTCATCTGCGATGAGAAAGTTGAGATCGATCAATTCCACATCATGGCCGCCCTGTTCAAGGACAGGCGCCAGGTATATGAGGCCGAGTTGGATCTCAGCCCTCAGGAAATCGGGCATCCCGCGGCTTATGTTCGTATTTACGAGGGTAATTCTCATTGGCCGGTCCCGGGTATATTACGGCCGAAAATATGCCTGTTGAGATACGGGCTGTCCTGTGCCCCGGCCTCATGCACGAATTTTTCGGCGCAGGCCATTTTCTTTTTTGCTTCCGCCGATTCGCCCTTCAGTACAAGCTCCATAAACGCCGCAGGTATATTTTTCTTTTTGTAAATTCCCCTGAGAAACGCCGGGAAGATTTCGACAAGATCATAATGGGTGGGCAAAAAAGCGCCGGACTTGAAAAGTCCTTTGTCCTTCGCCCAACTCCTGAAAAAGCTGAAGAGTTCCAGCGGCTCACAATCAAGCTCGTCCAGGGCGATTTTAACGGCAAGATGATAATGGGGGAGAATATTTTTATACAAATTCACCGACTCGTGAACCGTAACAGGGGAAAGCTCCTCAAGAGGGGGGCTGTAAAAGACGCTGAAAAGGCGGGGGTATCTGCGGATCAACTCGATGTTTGATTCGATGAAGGGAGAGCCTGCTTCCGCTATATCGCCGATGAGGCCGGTCCAGACAAGGCCGTCCTTGATTTCATCGTATATGGCGCTTCCCGCCATCGGGGAGAATATGTGAAAGTCCAGGAATATCCTGTAAAAAGAACTGCAGTCCAGCGCCATGCGCAGGGTCATGTTAAACTCGTCTTCCGTTTCATCGGGGAAACCCAGCACGAAACCAAGGTAAGTTATGAGATCAAACTTTTCACATAATGCGATGAGCGGCAAAACGCCTTCCAGGTCAATATTCTTACGGATCTTTTTCTGGAGCCGGGGCGACCCGGTTTCTATCCCGAAGAAGATGCTCCTCAGGCCGCTTTCTCTCATTAAAGAAAGGAGCCTTTCATCCAGGTTCTCCGGCCTCCCGTTACAACTCCAGAAAATATCGAGTTTTTTCCCGATGAGGAGCCTGCAGAAATTTTCCACGTATCCCTTGTCAATCAGGAAGTGATCGACTCCCAGGTTGAAGCCTGCTATCCCGTACCTGTTTTTGAGGAATTCGATTTCTTCTATGATGCTTTCCGCGCTCCGGAGGCGGTATTCGCCGCGGTAAATTTTATGGCATACGCAGAATTTGCAGTGGAACGGGCATCCCCGCCCGGCGTTTATGTACATTTCAGGGTATTCGAACCTGGAGAGCGTTTTTAGGTAGCTTTCAAAACGGCTATAAGCGGGCATCGGGAGAAGGTCCAGGTTCATCGGCAGTTCCGCGTCGGGATTCTCGATTACGACGCCGTTTTTGCGGAATGTCAGTCCTCTGACATTTTCAAGGTCATCGCCTTTTTCCAGGGCGTCCACAAGGTGGTTTATCGAATATTCGGCTTCTCCGCGCAGGACGAAATCCACGAACGGGAAGGCATCGAGCGTCTCTTTCGCTAAAAATGTAACATGGAAGCCGCCCATTAAAATAGGGACTCCGGGCAGAAGCTCCCTGACGGATTTTGCAATGTTGACAGAGGCGGGAAAGCTGTCACAACGGGTATTTATGCCGATAAGATCAGGGCCGGTTTCCGCTATTTTCTCCGCCGCCCTGTGATAAAGGCCGTCGTCAAGCGGCCACCCTTCGTATATTGTAGCCAGGTTCACGTCGATGATTTCAACATTGCGCCCTTTTTGCTCGAGTGCGGCGGCAAGATACAACAGGCCGAGTTGGACTTCCGCTCTCAGGAAATCCTTCAGGCCGGGGTTGATATTGGCGTTTACCAGGCATATCTTCATGGTTAGATGTTCTCTCCGGCAGGGATGTCTCCTTCAGAAGCAGGCGGCGTAAGGGTTCTTGAATTGTGTCTTACCGGGGTTCCTATTTTACATTGTGTGAAAGCAGCCTCTCCATAAGAGGCGCTCCCCGCTCTTCGCCCAGCGTATCTACGAACTCCTTTGCATTTTCCACCTTGATCCGTGCCGATTTAAGCTCCGTCCTTAAAATGCGGTCGATGAATACAAACGGGATATGCGCATCGCAGTATGCGTTTTTCAGAAATTCCGGCAGAAGTTTCTGGATGTCGATGAAAGTCGGCAGAAATGTCCTGTCCCTGAAGATCTTTTTCTTTTTCGCCCAATGCCTGAATCTTCTGAAAAACTCCACCGGCTCGATTTTCAATTCGTCCAGCGCTATCTTCAGAGAGAGCGGGAAGCTCGGCAGAGAGTTGTGATAAAAGCGGACGGTTTCATAGAGAAGCCGGTGGGACATATCCGGGAGAGGAGGGTTATAAAATTCGCTGAACAATTCGGGGAATTTACGGACCAGTTTTTTGTTGGCGGGAATATTTGCCGTGGCTCCCTTTGCAAGGCCGCTTAGAAAACCTGTCCAGACCAATTTGTCCTTGATCTTATAATACAGGGCGCTGCCGGAGACGGTGGCGAAAATATCCAGCAGGGTGAAGACCTTGAAATATTTGTTACAATCGATTGCTAATCTCAAAGTCGAATTTATATCGTCCTCGGTTTCGTCGGGGAAACCTATTGAAAAAAACGCCATCAGGAAGATGCCGTATTTTTCACACAGGGCCATAACGGACAGGATCTTTTCCTTCAGTTCTTTTTTCTGCGGGCTTTTCTGAATGCGCCCCGAGCAGGTTTCTATCCCGACGGCTATGCTGGTACAACCGTGTTCTTTCATGGTTGCTATCAATTCTTCGTCGAGGTACTGGGGGGGAGCCATACAATTCCAGCTTATATCGAGCTTATTTTTCCTGATGTGCTCGCATATCTTCAGGACATGTTCTCTCTTTGCAAAGATGTGTGTAAGCCCCATGCTGAAGCGGTAAACGCCATAGCGCTCGTTCAGCATGAGCATTTCTTCCATGATCTTGCCGGGGCTTTTGAGTCTGTAGGATTTTTTATAAACCCGGGGCGACGAGCAATATTTGCAGTCGAAAGGGCATCCGCGACCCGTATTGGTATATATCTGGCGCTGGTAGAAATCCTTCCACCCTGTGAGCTGGTTTTCATAATGGCTGTATGCGGGCAGGGGCAGAAGGTCGAGATCCTGCGGGAATACTGCGTCCGGGTTTTCTATAACTCTGCCGTTTTTGCGGAACGTCAGCCCCCTGACGCCCTTCAGGCTTCCGCCTTTTTCCAGGGCGTTGACAAGTTCGAGCAGTGAATATTCGGCTTCTCCCCGCAGGACGAAATCGATAAACGGAAAGGCATCGAGAGTTTCGCGTCCCAGGCACGTAACCTTGAGGCCGCCCAGGATGATGGGAGTATTCGGCAGGATTTTCTTTACGGCTTTTGCGATGTTGATCGCGGTAGGGAAACTGTCGGAGCGAGTGTTTATGCCGATAAGTCCTGCGCCTGTCGTTGCCGCCCTGCGTGCGGTCTTTCCGAAAATTCTCCCGTCAACTTTCCATCCTTCTTCCATGATGAGAAGGTTGAGATCGACTATTTCCACTTCGTGGCCGTTTGCTTCGAGTACCGCCGCAAGATAAATAAGACCTGCCTGTATTTCAGCGCGGAGGAAATCTTTGAAGCCGGGATTCACATTTGTGTTTACAAGGCAAACTTTCATAGCCGTTCGATATTATAGCACACGGAGCAGAATCATCTCAAATCGTTTTTTTGTAGCGAAGGCGGACAGTTGTACCGCGAAAAAGTAAATTCAGGCGTAATATCAAATTTCGGGGGCTAAAAATGTCATGGAGGGGCAATTCACTTATTCAATCTCTCTTTCCATAATAGCCAACTTATCTGCGGTATCAAATTGGGTGATTGTAGTATAAATTTTAATTGCTGAAATTAAGCATTCTCTAAGCGAGGGTGAAAAGGAGTTTTTAAATAGAGATAGAGTTTCCTTGGCCTGCTTACGAGTGGTTTCTCCTGCGGTCCAGAAATGAGCCAGAAGTCCAAGAAGATCTACATTTTTATCGGCAGTTACAGGCAAATTTTGCTCAGCCAGAGCTTCAAGTTTACTGAGAGCGGCGGCGGCAATTAGATATTTCTTAGAATCCAGTGCTAATGAACCCAACAAAGAGATGGTCTGGATAGCTTGTTCAAGCTTCACATCCCCCAATTCGCTGGCTCGTTTAATCACCTCAAGAAAAGTAATCATTGTAGAATCGGAGCATAATTTAATAGTGGCAATTCCTAAGCGTTCCAGGGTTCTAAGAGTCAATTCTGTATCAGAAGATGAGAGGAGGTTACGGTTTTCCAGATGAAGCAATATATCTTTAAGAACCTCGGCAGCCTGGCAAAAATTGCTGTCATTTCCTTTGTTTTCCCCGTCTATCAGGATCTCTTCAATGCCCATAACCAGTTGTTCAAGACCTGCGCCTCTGTATTTATCGGATTCCTGTAACTTTTTAGCAAGATTACCAAAAGCGTTGATAGATAATCCTTTATCATAGCCGGTTTCTCCCCGCTTTCCAAGATAGATGATATCATTAAGCGATTTTTCTTCGAGAAAACCCTTATGAAGAATCGTCCTGGCCGATTCGTTTTCCAGACGTTGAACTATTTTTTCTCTTGGATGTTGAAGTTCTCTGAATCCTAAAACCCAAAAAATGATTAGTAATATGAAAATTATTGTCATTCCAAATGCTGAAATCAAGTGTTGCGTTTGAGAAACTGGTTTTTCCTGCGTGGGATGGAAGAGCCAGATAAAACAAATGACAACTAAAACCAAGGCAGCCATAGGAATATAATAGAACCATAATTTTTGACGACTATGTATATAGCACTGCAGATCCTCCGGCACAGTAGTCTGCAAGGCAAAAGTAGCGCCCAACATAAAGATCAAAAGGGGAATTAGGATCGCAATGTATGCACTAGCCCATCCTTCTGTTAATCCGGGATACATAATACTAAATCTTCTCCGTCATAGAAATGCCTTGCTGTTGTAAAATTTTATCAAGGAGTTCCAGAAGAATAGTTTTGGGGAGCCCGGTAGTCTTTTGTTGGAAGACCCGGATGTTCATTTCTTTCAAATCTTTTAATTCCTCCGAACTCTCAACTGAAAAAACCCCGATCCTGTTAGCTTCAAGCCACCCCGGGATATTTTCTATTTTGACTTTCGCCTTTTCATGTCCCAGGAGACTATAAAGAAGATGTAACCCCAATCTGGCGAAGTCTTTATGACCACCGCTCTGGTTAAAGAGTTCAATCCATTCTTCTTTTTTTCCAGGAGGTATCCTTATGTCCGCAATTATCGCCTGAAATTCCGATTTCATAATCTGGTCAATACCGTCTGATACATCCTGGGCTGCAACAAAATCATATCTCCTGCTGGTATAGATCGGACCATACAACTTGTTAAGATCTGTAGAATATTGATCTTCAATCCAAAGAACTTTATATTTCACAACTGTTTTCCTCCTCTTTTTGGGGGTAATGGGAGTTTCAGAATCGCCGTCGTAATGAATGGATTTTTTAAATAGTCATCTTCCCTTCCGCCAGGGGAGACAGGGCGACTGCTTATAACCACATCACCACCATGACGCCTGGCAATCCTCCTGGCATCAGAAAGACCAACTCCTGTACCTGTTCTCCCACGATCATGAGATAATCTGCCTCTGACTCCGATTTCAAAAATTATCTCGTGATCAATTTCTTCTTTGGTTATGGGTACCCCAAAATTCTCAAACTCGATCCAGACCTCTTTGTCAACGATCTTTGAACGAATGGTTACCCACCTTTTTTCATCACTATCTCGATTCCAACTATATTTTATTGCATTATGGATTAAATTGCTAATTGCCCGAACAACATCTCGCTTTGCTACAAGCACTTTCGTTTCATCCTCCTGTTTATATCTCTACTTTTACTCCCATATTTCCTCTGTAATTTGCTATGTTTGTTAAGGAACCACTGATTAACTCTCCGATAGTAAAATAGCTTGAAGGCGTCTTCTTTGGTTCATGCAGTGTGATATATTCTCGTACGGATCGAACCTCGTAGTCCATTTCTATAGTTGCATCCTTCAGATGACGAAGTCCGATTAAACTGGTGATTCGTTTCAACTCTTCCGCTTTCTTCTCTGTATCTCGTATCAACGTTCCTGGATGTGACCCCTGTCTGATATGCTTACATAAATCGATAACATCACAGGCAACCTCTTCCAAAGCCGAGGGACGAAACTCTATTGCTGGAATTTTATCTCTGTAATTTTGTAAAAGTTCTAATAATTCTTTCAGGGCTT
Source organism: Chloroflexota bacterium (assembly GCA_023475345.1). Classification (GTDB taxonomy): domain Bacteria; phylum Vulcanimicrobiota; class JAMCWD01; order JAMCWD01; family JAMCWD01; genus JAMCWD01. The sequence continues at coordinate 98,836 of JAMCWD010000041.1, forward strand.
TGATATTACTGGAAGAAAAGACAGCCTCCTTTTCTGGAGAATCCACCCAATTGATCAAATTAGTTAAAGAGGTTACCAGTTCAGACGCCGGTTGCTCCAGGGTATTATCTGCAAGTTCTACGGGTAAAAACCCCTGTGGAAAAGGATCATTATCAAGCGCTGATATAGCAGAATTTATGTTTTGTTCTACACTGGAAAGAGCAGATGAGAAGCTATGAAGAATTCCTCCGAAGTTTGCGGTAAAGTCATTTACCCTTTCCTTAAACTCTACTTCCTCGGTGTTATCTTCCAGTAGCCTTTTCAGACGGCGTATTTCTTCATCCTGGGGCTTCAGACATCCCTTCCCCGAAAATGCGTTCTCCGGGTCTTCGCGAAACTTCTGTCTCCATGTGTAAATCAGATTTTCGTGAATTCCCAAGTCGCGTGCAAGCTGAGCGATGCTCCTGTCTTCCTCCGTTACGAGCCTCACTACTTCTTTCTTGAACGCCTTGTCGTACTGCCTTCTTGATGATCCCATGCAGACACCTCCTGTTGTATTTATTTTATAACATCTTTTTTCGGTGTCCACAAAATCGGGGGAGTTACCTTCACCCCACTTAAAATCACCTTTCCAATCTACCCTGATTATACATTAAATTAAACTCTAACTTAATTTAATATCTGTTAAAGAATTGTTAAATTTTCTAATAGAGAGAGCAGATAACCCTTCCCCGAGATACGCGATTAAACTGGATATAAGGCTTTCTAATCCACAAGTACGGGGATGTCACGAGATACCCCGCCGACCTCACGTTTTAAAGCTCTCTGTGCTCAAACCCCGGAGCCAGAATCAAATTCCTGTCTTCAATGCCACCTGAGGCGGGAAATCGGTGCGGAGTGTAGAAATTAACATTCAGCCTGCGGGACCGACCGTCCCGCGCCATCTAATAAATTTAAAGCCAGGTGATGATATGAGCCCCTTCGAAAAAGATTTATCCCTCCTCATCCGCTCACGGTATCCCATAATTTATCTTTCGACACTTGAGGAAGACAGGAGCCTGAAAACCCTGGAAAATATAGCCCGCTCGGAAGGGAGAGAGCTCAGGACATGGCGTTGTACCTCCGGCCTTTCCGGTTCGGGCGGTGCTACCACGGATCTCCTGGCGGCGCTGGGGCAGATATCGAAGGAAGCTGCAAAGCCGTCGTTGTTCATGTTGTATGATGTTCATCCGTACCTTGAAAACCCGATGATCCTGAGAAAACTCAGGGACCTCGCCGAACTTTTGAAGACCACCCAGAGCGCTTTATTCCTGGTGTCGCCGTCGCCTCTCGTCAAAGTTCCCGAAGAGCTTGCCGATGAAATATGGGTCGTAGATTACCCCCTCCCGGCGATTTCGGATCTTTCGGCATTGATGGACAGGACGACGTCCAACTTTTCAGACCGGGTCAGGCTGACGCCTTCAGGCAGGGAACGGCTCCTGGAATCGCTCCTCGGCCTGACCGAGAAGGCGGCGGAGAGGGTCATCCTTAAAGCTTTCCTTGCCGGCGGCGAGCTTAACGAAAACGACATTTCGCTGATACAATCCGAGAAGAAGCAGATACTGAGAAGGACGGGCATCCTCGAATATTATACTTCAGGCGAGACTCTCGAAGATGTCGGAGGGCTGGATGTCCTGAAGAAATGGCTTAAAAAACGCGGGGACGCTTTCAGCGAAGAAGCAAGGGCATATTGCCTCCCGTCTCCGAGAGGGCTTATTCTTTTCGGAGTCCAGGGCTGCGGCAAGAGCCTTGTTGCAAAGGCCGTCGCTAACCTGTGGAGGCTGCCGCTTTTAAGGCTCGATATCGGGAGCGTTTTCGGCGGCCTGGTGGGCGAATCGGAATCCAAAATCAGGCAGGCGATAAGTGTCGCCGAATCTCTCAGCCCGTGCATACTCTGGATTGACGAACTCGACAAGGCATTCGCGGGAGTCCGGGGATACCAGGGAGATTCGGGAACCCAGAACAGGGTTTTCGCCACCTTCATAACCTGGCTCCAGGAAAAAAAGAAGCCTGTCTTCGTGGTCGCAACGGCCAATAACCCCGGCGAGCTGCCGCCCGAACTTTTAAGGCGGGGGAGGTTCGACGAGATATTTTTCGTCGATCTTCCGGGTAAGCTTGAAATCGAAGAGATCTTCCAGGTACACCTGGCCAGGCGGCAGAGAGACCCGCTCAATTATGACCTCAAGTCGCTCGCTAAACAATGTGAGGGCATGAGCGGGGCTGAAATCGAGCAGGTGATTATCGATGCGCTTTTCGAAGCGTTTACCGAGAAGGATACGTTGAAAGACGAACATCTGACCGCCATGATATCGGGAGATAAAAACAGGGATATCGAGCCGTTCGTTCCCCTGTCGTCGCTCATGAAGGAAGATATCGAAAGCCTGAGGTCGTGGGCAAGAGGCCGGGCCCGGTGGGCTTCCCGCCAGGCGCCCCCGGAAATTCCTCCGCTTCAGGCTGCCTCCGGGAGACGAATTGAGGTATAATGTTTAATAGAGGATTGTTTATAGGGCAAAGTTCGAGGTGAACTGAATGTCGCATTTTACAAAGATAAAAACCAGGATACGCGACAGCGAGTTACTGGTGCGCTGCCTGGAACAGATGGGGTTCGAAGTGCAAAAGGGCCGTTCGAAGGTAAGAGGTTTTTCAGGCGCTCAAGATGTGGAATTGAAAATCAAGATACAGGGAAACCGGGAGATAGGTTTTGTAAAGAATAACCAGGATTATTACGACATGGTGGCGGACTGGTACGGCGTTACGGGGACTTCAAGCAGAATGTTTTCAAAAGATCTTGAAGACCGGTTCCGGGAGATGGAAAACAGCATCAGGCGAAGCTACGCCCGGGAGACAGTCCTTGAAAAGCTTGAATCTAAAGGCTTCACGGTAGTCGAGCAGAAAGAAACCGGCAAGACCGTAAAGATACTTGCCCGAAGATGGGCCTGAGCGAGGTTGTATCATGGAAATGCAGGAAATCGAGATTTCCATAAGCGAAGAGGGGAAAGTGGAACTTCATGTAAAGGGGGTCAGAGGCCCTTCATGCGAGGACCTGACCCGCGACCTTGAAGAAGCGCTGGGCGATGTGGAGGAACGAACCCATACCGGCGAATATTACGAGAAATCTTCAATCGAACAAAACTCCGGGATACAACAAAAGCAGGGGCTTTAAACGAGTTGTCCGGAAGCGGGCTTCCCGGAATTATCAAATTAATTTTTTTCATGCGCGTTCATAATTTGGCATGAAAATTCGGCGTCATTACTGGCGAAAAAGGGATCGCCCCATCGATTTTATAAAAGTATTGCAAAGGAAAATTTGATGTGTTAGAATAGGTACCGGTCAGGAGAGATGGCCGAGAGGTCGAAGGCGAACGCCTGCTAAGCGTTTGTAGGGCCATAAAGCTCTACCCTGGGTTCGAATCCCAGTCTCTCCGCCAGGGAAACAATAAATCTTTCATATAGGGTGCGCCCGTAGCTCAATTGGATCGAGCAACAGACTACGAATCTGGAGGTTGGAGGTTCGAATCCTCTCGGGCGCGCCAGGACGGGAAAATTCAGGATGCGCCCGTAACTCAATTGGTTAGAGTGTCGGACTCCGAAGCCGGAAGTTGGAGGTTCAAGTCCTCTCGGGCGCGCCACTCTTAAATGCCGGGCGGGGCCTCTGCCCTGCCTTAAATCTTCCAGGGGGAGCCTTGCCTTGGAGCGGAAAAATATTGACGAGAGCTTCATGAGAGCCGCCCTGGAACAGGCGGAAAAAGCCTTCGCAGAAGACGAAGTGCCCGTCGGCGCAGTAGTCGTCGAAAACGGGGAAATTATCGGGAGGGGCAGGAATCACAGGGAATCAGGCAGGGACGTCGCAGGCCACGCCGAGATTTCAGCCCTTCGCGCGGCTGCCGAAACCAGGGGCGACTGGAGGCTGCCGGGTTGTACAATATATGTTACTCTTGAGCCGTGCGCGATGTGCGCCGGGGCGATAATCGAAGCAAGAGTGGAAAGAGCGGTATTCGGGGCGAAAGATGAAAACAAGGGAGCCGCAGGCTCTGTCCTCAACCTCCTGGACTACCCGGGAGCGGGGAGTGGGATCCCTGTAACCGGCGGGGTTCTTGAAGAAGAATGCTGCAGGCTCTTAAAAGAGTTTTTCAGGAGAGATGGCTGAGCCCGGTTGAAAGCGCTCGACTCGAAATCGAGTAGGGAAGTGATTCCCTCGGGGGTTCGAATCCCTCTCTCTCCGCGGAGAGGTGGCTGAGTGGTCGAAGGCGCGCGATTGGAAATCGCGTAGGGGTAGCACAACTGCCCCTCGTGGGTTCAAATCCCACCCTCTCCGCCAGTATATTTCAGGGGCCGCTGACGCAAATCAGCGGCCCTGCTGTTTCCCATAATTCGCCGGTATCACACTTGATTATTCTTGACTTATTCGGTAGAAAGGAATACCCTGAATATAGGGGATGAAATAATATACAGTTGAAATTTTTCATGAAGCTGCTTAAGAAAATTATCACTAACCGGGGTTATGCCCTCACTTCCGACGGCGATTTTTTCGGTAGTGTTAGAAGCTGTGCCAATTTTATTGGCGCGCCGCCTAAATTTGCGAAATTAAATACTCCTCAAGTTTCTCAAGGATATTATCAACAGTCAATTGATCTTTTGGCGAACAACCAATAATATGATCTATATATTTATCTTTCTTCAATTCAGTTAGAATATTTGCACTTTGATTGCCTCGTCCGGAGTGACGATAAATTTGTCCGGTGATAATCACGTTGAATTTCGTTTGTCCTTTT
>JAMCWD010000041.1:103635-111629 GCA_023475345.1 Chloroflexota bacterium
AAAAATCCGCTCAATACATCACTGTTTCTGATTTTGAAATTGCCGTAAAATGCAATATCCCAATCTGTTGCTTTCAGTCCATATTTTGCGAAAAAATTTCTCAATTTCTCTCGAATTAAATCCGCATCAACCACTTCGCCCAAAACACAAATATTGAAGGGTATGGAGATTTTAATATTTTCTTTCTCCTCCCTCGTTGCATCTTTTGGCTTATAAACCAAAACATCTTTCAAACTATTAATTGTTGCCTCCGCATTTTGCAGGTCAATTTTTAATATTTCATTTTCAAGTTTTTTGTTGTCAAGATTTTTTATTGCTTTTGTTAGTTCACCCTCGTATAACTCAAGCAATTCCCGATCTTCTTCTGACTTTTCGGATTGTTTTTCAGAAACTACTTTGCGGCTTTGTGCATACCTGATTAAATTTTCTTCAAATTGGGATTTGAATCTATCAAGATTTTGATTTTTTAAAGCAACAAAAAACTTATAATAATCAGATGGAGAAAGAATAAAGAAATAAAATTTGTCTTCTCCCTTGTATTCTTTTTGATATTTCTTGCCAGCATTAAGTTTTAGCAGGTTCTCATTTTTAAAATCTCCGTCATCTTTAATTTCAACAACGAGAATGTCTTTTTTTGTCTTTATTATAAAATCTGGATAAAAACCGTAATAACTACCATGACTATTGCCATTTTTTTTGTAGGCAATTCCAAAATATTTACTTTCTCTAACACCATTCTTAAACCACCATAAAACATCATTATCCGTTTTTTCCAACTCATCAATGAAACTCTTTTCTGGTTTGGACCATTGCTGTTTTCCATTTTTATCTCGTTTTACAAAATAAGGCTTGAGAACGGATTTTTTAATTGTTTTTATTTCATCAAAGTTTTCAAAAATGCGTATTTCTTCCGGAACCTGCCAATTTTCATTTTGTATAACCTCGTCCGCCTTTTCCGGCAAAGACTTGTATTTACCCTTTGCTGTTTCAATAAGTTCAATAAATTCACTTTTATTGATTTGGTTTAAGACAATAGCGGCTATTTCGTCCTCGTTATCAATCCCAAAAGTTTTTTTGAAGAATGAACGCAAACTTGATTTGATAATTTCAGTAGGGCGACCACCACCAGTAAAGGGATGGGCGAGTGATTTTATAAATGCTGTGTATTCTGCGCATACTTCCTCTCTGTCTCTAACAATTGCGCCTTTCTTTTTAAAATCAACGGCTTGCTTTTTATCTAATTCTGTAACTTGACCATCAAAACCTATATCTTTTTTGAATATAACTTTGCCAACATTTACTCTCTTTTTAGTGAATTTCAGTTCATTGCCGGCTTGAAACAAACAATCTTTAAATTCGCCAGACAATCTAAATAATTCCCTCTTTCTTCTGATGTGTTTGCTCGGTAAATAAATATCTTTGTAAATTGTATTGTCTAGAAACATTTGATCCTTGCTAACATAATCCTTTGCCAAATCCTCAACAATTTCAAAATTATCAGAAGCGGTATAAACATATCCAATATTTAAAACGGGATAATTTTCGTAATGCTTTTGTTCGGGCATACGCATAATACGCCCAAGTGTTTGAATATTAAAAACATAGTTTTCCGCGTTCCATTCCCGTTGAAGCAATAAAATGCTTGCGCGCGGACAATCCCAACCCTGAGCAATTGCTTCTTTGAATACTAAAACATCAACGCTACTGTCGTTATTTTTAAGATAATCACTATTTATCTTTTTATCTTTTTCAGCAAGCAAAAGAGCAAGATTCCCGTTTTCTAGTGTAATATTGTCTTTATTTAATATTTCAAAGATTTTATCTTCCGGCTCCCTTATATCCGATTTCTTTTTTCTTGGTATTTGGATTAAGAGCAAAGGATTTATGTCGGTTCCAGATTCTTCGTAAAAACGTTTTAATTCTTTTCGTTTTTTTAGAGCTTCTCGAACAATATCCTCGTTTGTCTGCACACGACCAAGCCCAGGATTTATCTGTATCCCTTCTTTGATCATTCCCTCGGCCACAACCTCGCTCAATTTAACCGTTATTTTGTGATCATTAGTAACGCCCTCTTTCGGCGTTGCCGAAACTTCAATTGTCAACTTTGGCCCTATCATATTGACGATTTCCTGCGACTTGCTCGTTTTCGCCGTTCGATGGCTTTCATCAATTATTAAAACAATATCCCTGCCTTCATCTTTAGTGTTTCCAACAACCTTGCTTAGATTCCAGTCCTTTTCATTTTCAGACATGAAAAGCGAAATACCCTCTTTATTTAAGGAGTCCCAGTTTATAAAAATAATTTGGTTTTGTTCTATTATATTGTTTTGAATTTCATTGATGCTGATACAATCAATTAATCGCTCATTTTCAAAATGTTGTTCCAATTTTTCTTTGCTTTGCTCATGCAAGGCATTTACCGAAATCCAAATAAAGCATAGCTCTTTTTGACCACCCAATTTCTTAACTATTCGTGATAGTGCCTCGGCAAGCATTATTGTTTTTCCAGCACCAGTAGGAGCCTGAAAAACAATTAATTTAGAATCTTCATCCTCAATATACCCCACGGAAATTGAGACAAGTTCTTCATTGTATTTTTTCTGGTATGCTAAATCTTTCATAAATTTCTTAGATTATAAAGTTCTTTGTATATTTTACGATAAACATTCAAAATCACTTCCGGTATTGGCTTAACCACTTTCAAATTATCCATATCCTCAAAATCTTCTTCGTTATATGTGTGATCATAACTGAAAACATAAACAACGATAGGTTTTTTATGCTTTTTGGCTTCTTTTTTGAAATCTGAAATTCCGTCTTCGTCAAAAATCATACCAGTCATTTGCTTTTGATTTTCGTAAATCGCAAATAGACTTTTTCTACTTGTCACTTCATCAAAGGTTCCTTCGGCAAGACAAAGCATTTCCATACAGCGAGAAGTAAGAATTCTTTTGTCGTTGTCTGTTTTAACATTGTTTACAAAAGAAGTAGAAAAATATTTTAAATTTTCACCAAGTCCTTCTATTTTCTCCCCACTTTCAGTTATATATCCTTGCATTACTTTCTTTATTCTGGGATAGCAGATATCTCTAGCAATCTTTGTCCCACTTCCATTATTATCTTCATTGTTAGTACAAAGAATAAATTGACGAGTTCCGCCATCTTCTTTATTTAACTTCAAAACTGCATGACCTGTTGTGCCGGAACCAGCAAAAAAATCAAGTATAATCGCATTCTTCTTCTCGTTTCATTCTTCTTCTCGTTTGATGCGGCTTTAATACAATCAATGACTGCATACAAAGATTTTGGGAATGAGAAAGAGCCTCTCTCTATTATTTGATTTAATAATTGCGTTCCGTGATTATTGGCTGAATATTTGCTATCGGTCCAAACAGTTTTGTAATTAAACGTATTTTTAGATCTTATAATATCAAAAACTTTTCTATTTTTAATATATTTTATTTGCAATTGATTTTGAATGGACTCGACGCTTTGTCTTGCAAATCTCCATTTTCTTTCAATCCCTTGTGGATCAATTGGATAAACTTCAATTATCCCATCCTTTCTAATAACATTGATCTTTGGGTGGTAGTCTTTATCAGAAACAGGGCCAAAACCAATAATCTCGCCGTCTTTAATATAAATCGGATAGAAACAATTTGCTGCAGCTCCGCGCAAAGATTCATCGCCAGTAACATCTCTAAAATTTCTAACATCCTTATTCTCTTCCTCTCTTACAAGACAGGCGATGTATCTACCGCCTTTTGGATAAACAAAATAGGCATATTCATGACAATAAGAAAAATTATCCCCCTGGATACCAGCCGGATTATGAACTATTGTTACGCATGTGATCTGATATGAAGGAAAAATTTCCTCAAGGAGTAGTCCTAACTTTGTAAATTCATTTTCATCAACTGTGCATACCAATACGCCTTTATGTGCCAGTAGTCTTTTAGCCAACCTCAACCTTTTATTCATAAAAGAAAGCCACTTACTATGTCGATACATATCATTTTTATCAACATAATCATTATTGTATTTCCAATCTCTTGCTCCCGTGTTATATGGCGGGTCGATATAAATGACATCTATTTTATGGCGATGAGTATAATTCAAAACTGATAAGGCATGATAATTGTCGCCTTCAATAAAAATATGATTTATTCCGTTTTTATCCGTTGAAAATGACTTTGCTTTATCCTCTTTTAAAACAGGCAAAGATGTCTTGCATTGTTCTGCTACTTCTTCAACCTTGTCTTCCCAAACAATGCCAAATTTTTTGCGCTTCAAAAGCTCCTTGTATTCACGGAGCAATTTATCTTTTGACCAATTTTGAAAATCTTTTTTTGACATAATTCTAATTAATCAAATCTTCAATATTAACGCCTGATGCTTTGGCCAATTTCACCAAAATAAGCACAGACGTTTTTTTAATTACATTGCCCTCAATTTTTGTCTTGGAAAAATCCTCTTGAGATAATCCTTGTTTATTCCTATATTTTTTTACATTTTTTATTTCTGTTATCATGGTTTCACAAATTGGGGGCAAGTCATATGCTTTTGTAATGATACCAAATTTTCAAAATTCTAGCAATAAAAATTCAGTGAATCCTCCGGCATCACACTTAATTCTCCTTGACATACTCAGCCAAAAGGAATATTAATAAATACAGGAAACGAAATAATATATACCTGGAATTTTTATGAAGCTGTTTAAGAAAATATCATTGATCGGGGTCATTATAATCGCGGTGCTGGTTATATTTGTTTTGATTATTAACAACGTCGTCCTCCCCCGAAGATCTCTGCAAAAGGAAACTGTCTCAAGTTTCCTGCTCATTAAAACGGATAATTTCTTTTGTAAAAGGAACTGGCAGGGGATGAGAATACCGGTCCGGAAAATGCTTGTCCGGCTGAACGATACCCCGGGCAACAGGGCTTCGCTGGGGCAGGCATATTTCTACACCGGACATCTCAAAGAAGCAAAAAAAGAGATATTGTCGGCGATTGCCGGAGAGCACAACGCCGACTCGAACAATCCGACCCGGCAGCTTGGAAATATCCTTGACTCCCACGTCCTTCTTGCCGAAATTTACTATAACGAAGGCAACAACAAGCTGGCTGTGGAGGAGCTTAAAACCATAAATACATTGCTGAAAGACAAGCACGATCCGCAGGTACAATTCGTCGTCCTGGGCATGATCCTCGTCGCGCTTGAAGAAGATGAAAGCCTTGATCCGAAAGCCAATGTGAAGTTTCGCAAAAGGACTTCCGTCCCGAAAGATATAAAAACGCAGTTCGATAAATTTCAAGACGATTTCAAAAAAGGCCGTTATGACAGTGCCAGGGAAAAACTTACAACCCTTCTTGCTATGCTTGAAAAAGAAAAAGGCGACTATGTACGAAACACCGAAAATCGGAGGTAAAAAAGCGTAAGACGAACACGGGAATGATAATGTTGTATTACAGCGTTACGTCTATCTAGCCGCTCTTTTTTCAGGATTCGACTTTTTCAGGCTCCGGCCCCGTTTTCCCCGCTTCATTTATTTTTTCTATGCTCAATCTTTTTATCCGGTGACGCTGAACTTTTTCTACGGTTATCTTCAGCCCATCCGACCTGATGGTTTCGCCTTCCCGCGGCACGTGCCCCAGGAGTCCGTACACGTATCCCCCGATCGTTTCATACTCCTCGGTTGCAGGCAGGTCCGTACCTATCTCGTCATTGACATCCTCGATTACGGTCCCCGCATCGACCAGCCATCTCATATTTTCGACCTGTTCTATGGGCGGCGTTTTCCCGGTCGTACTCGTCGATTATCTCGCCGACTATCTCCTCGACTATGTCTTCGGTCGTTATCAGGCCGTCGGTCCCGCCATACTCATCAACGACTACGGCTATCTGCTGCTTGCCTGCCTGCATCTCCCGCAAAAGCTCGTCTATTTTCTTGTTGCCCGGGACGAAAAACGCCGGGCGGAGCAGGCTCCTGAGGCCGGTATCCGGTTTGTTCTCGTGGAGGACTTTAACTAAATCTTTTAGGTTCGCTATACCGATGATGTTATCGATATTCCCTTCATAAACAGGGAGCCTTGAAAAGCCGTATTTCAGGAAAACGCCGACAGCTTCTGAAATAGGCGTGTCCGCCTCCACGCAGATCATGTCAACACGGGGAACCATTACCTCACGGGCGATGGTATCTCCGAATTCGAATATACTGTGGATCATCTCGCCTTCTTCTTCTTCCAGGAATCCGTGTTCCTGGCCGGCGGTTACCATCATGCGGATATTTTCCTCGGTAAGCGAAGAAGAAAAATCATCTTCTTTGTCCCTTCCGTTTTTCTTCTCCTTCGAATCGCCCTTCAAAAGGCGGTCCCATAAACGCAGGCTCTGGGCGATGAGGTAAGCAAGCGGATATAAAGAAATGAGATATTTCTCAGGCCTTTTAGATGCGAAATGCCTGAAAATGAAAGATACTAAAATGACAAGAAGAACTACAATCAAAAGAGAGTAAAGCAAAACTTGAACCGTCATGCCGATCCCGACAAAGCCCCGGGAGACGGTAAGCCCGGTCAACAGCACGACCAGGACAAATTTCCAGAAACCTGTAAGACTTATTACTTTTGACTGCTCGAATAAAAGAAAATCATAAGTCCAGCCGCGAGACGAGTTATCCCCGACGATTTCCTTTATGCGGGGGCGGTGACTTCCGGCGAGAGCCGTTTCAAACCCTGCAAGCAAGCCTGTAAGCAGGAGGAGCAGAATTCCTCCCGCCAGGGAAGCTAGATCCGCTTCTTCCAAATGATCCTCTCCTTTTGGGACAAGTCCCTTCTGATATTATTTATTATTCTACCAGCCATGTCAATGCCGGTAAAAAAGCGTAAATACCGCGATGCTCACGACAATGCCCAGGAGCGCGCCCAGTATCACCTCCAGCCAGCTATGGACCTTTGCCTCCACCCTGCTGTGGGCGACCAGGAGCGCTATTAAAAAAGCCAGTGAAGTTGCGAGTATGTTATGCGTAATAATCAGGATGGTGGTGCCGGCGGCAAATGCCAGGGCGGCATGTCCGCTGGCAAGACCGCCGGAAGTGAATGTCCCGCGGCGGCCTGTCGCCTTCATTATCAGAACTATAATAAGCATAATAAATACCAGCAGTATTATAACATGGGTCTGGTGGCTCTTTATCTTGGTGAAGACATCCTCTATGTGAACATTTCCCATCAACGCGTGATAAAGGACAAGATAGGCAACTACTACGGCGTATATGCAGGCGATGAGGACGGCTCCTGCGGCCACGTCCTTTGCGATGCGGGCCTTTTCATGATGTGACAGGGTCAGAAGATCGATAATCGTTTCAATCGACGTGTTTATCATCTCGGTAATAAGAACCAGTACGATAGCCGAAAATAAAAGGATCACCTCGACCGGCTTGAGGTCGAACCATAACGATAACACAAGCACAAAAAGGGCTACGCCGAAATGGATCCTGAGATTTCTTTCTGCGCGAAATGCGTGGATGATCCCGTCAACCGCGTGGTTGACGCTGTCCGTAAAACGGCGCTTCGGGGGGCGCTCCGTCATTTAAAATCCAACCCTCCCGCTGTTAGCAGCGCCTTCTCTTTCCTTCGCATCCGGCTTCTCGATGCAGGGTCGGAATCGTCCCAGCCCAGGAGGTGGAGGGTCCCGTGTATTATGAGCCTTGCGATTTCAGCGCCGGGGGAGGCATCGAACCTTTCCGCGTTTTCAACGGCGGTATCGGCGGAGATAACCACGTCTCCGAGCAAAATATATTTTTGATGTTGAGGCTCATGGATCTTAAAATCTTCTGATTGGGGAAAAGCCAGGACGTCCGTCGGGCGGTCAACCCCCCTGTAGTCCCTGTTCAAGGACCTGATAAGGGGGTCCCTGCATAAAAGGATGCTTACCTCACAGCCCTCCTTCATCCCCGAATCGTCAAGGACAAGCTCGACTATAGAACGCACAAGACCGGCAG
>JAMCWD010000069.1 GCA_023475345.1 Chloroflexota bacterium
CTATCAAAAGGAGGACTTTTTTACATGTTTATAGGCATAGCCTTTTCTATTCACACACGCATAGCGTGTGGTTTATTATGACCGACCTTCTGTGAGGTCGGTCATATAGTTAAAAGGCCCTGTACAAGACAGGGCCTTATTTTTTATTTCCATCTGGCAGACGGCATAAAACTGAGGTTATATTGTTTAGAAATCCATGACCTGGCGCGGGTTGATTGGATTGCCGTTCGCATTGCGCCATTCGAAATGAAGATGCGGGCCTGTGCTGTTGCCTGTGGAACCCACAGCGCCGACAACAGTGCCTGCTCCGATTTGCTGCCCGACCTTAATATCGCTGAATGACGACATGTGTGCATACCTGGAAACGGACCCGTCGGAATGCTTCACTTCCACCCAGTTGCCGTAACCGTTGGGGTCGTTGGCTACACGGGTTACAGTGCCGTCAGCCACCGAGCGGACCGCCGTACCGGTAGCCGCCCCGAGATCTATGCCCGTATGGTAATTGCTCTGCCCTCTGAGAATCCGGTTGCCGAACTCGGAAGTTACATGATACTGGCCGCCTGCTAAAGGAGAAACAGTTTGACCGCTGAAAGGCTGGACGTTGCTGTCGACAGTACCGGCGGCGGCGGTAGCTGCGCCGGCGGCGAATGCGGACATCGGGATTTGTGGAGCATCCGGGATCACGGCAACTCCGAAGCTTTCGATAGGTTTCATGCCGCTCACCTTGGAAATAATGCTGTCACCGGACGTATCGGCAGTACTACCCTGCATGACCCCCGCCAGTTCTTTGCCGAGCTGGCTTGCTTCCTCGAACTTCCCCTGTGCTACCAGTTCCTCTATCTTTTTCGAAAGCTCATCCACCTTTTTCTGTTTTTCATTTTGCTGGCTCTCCGCTTCAACCGAAGCTTCGGATGATAACGATGAACTGTCAGCCTGGGAAGCCTCCGACCCACTATCCGACCCCGAAGTTGACGAATCCGGAGTTTCTGTCACTACCGGGGTAGTATTCGAACTGGAACTGGTACCCGAAGCAACAATGTTCGACGCCGTAACCGGTACTGTAGTAGTTGTGGTTGCCGCAACTTCAGCAGCCATAGCACTTACTACCGAAGAAACATTTGCACTGATCGCATCAATACTATCTGCCATTTTAGTCCCTCCTCTTCTCTAATCAAACAAACATTGACCTTATATTCTATATTTATATTATCCCGCCAAATAATAAATTGTAAAGAGTCCATCTGGAAATTATCGAAAATTTTAAAGATTGATAAAATTTCAAAAAGGCGGTTCCCGGTCGGGGGGGAAAACCAGCACCATTGAACTGAGCCTGGACTCGGATTCTTCTTTGTTTTCAACAGTTTCACCCGTATGATTCCAGAACCTACAAAATTGTTCGGGAGAAAAATGTAATTTTGTTTTTAAGACGGGGTCGATAATTCCGAAAGCATAAAATGATTTTGACCCGTTTTTCTGATAGCCTGAAACCAGAATATATCCCTCTTCGCCGGTCTTTTCTTCTCCTCTGACCACGCCCAGATCGCCTTTCACCATAGGGGGAATGCCTTTATCGAGAGCCTCGACCAGCAGTTCGAAAGGCACATTTTTATATTCCCTGGCCCTGAATCCGCATTCTTCCGCAAAATTAACAAGATGGCCGTTAAGATCCAGATCGGGAGGAGCTTTTTCGAGATTTTCTCTTATGGATTCATCATAATAATCAACGCGATAATGCTGAAGCAGCATCTTAAGGGCGGCAATTCCTGTGGATTCATTCTTTTTTTCGATTTTCTGCATTTAATGCAATCCCTCCAAGATCATCGTCATAAGAATTATCCAAACAAAAACTAATTTTAACTCCATATACATTATACCCACAAAGAATAAAAAAGTTAATAGTTTCAAAAGAAATCCCCCACCCTACTTAGGTAATATGTACCATAAATTGAAAAAATAGGGATTAAAATATAATTCGTCTTGAAATATAAAGGTTTTTTCAACATAAAACAGGCCGGGTTAAGCCTTTCCTTTGCCCGTTTACTACTCCGATGGAACTATTGATTAGACATTTTAAATAGTTCTATCGGACAATAAGAAAAGTACCGAAAGGAGTATTTCAACCGGCAAGATTCCCTGAAGACGGCGGCTCATCATCTTTTTTCTCACCGGCATCTTTTTCGTTCACAGCTTTAATATCAGCCCCGGGGGATGGTTTTTCATCGGAATCCTTCCCCTCCATGCTGTTCCTGAATTCATGAATGGCTTTGCCTACAGATTTGGAAAGCTCCATCAGGCGCGAAGGACCAAAAATCAAAAGCGCTACCACTAAAATCAAAGCTATTTCCATCGGGCCCAAGTTAAACAAATCGTTACCTCTTTCACTGTTTATGTAATAATTTTACTCCAGATATTCAATTATAGCAATATTTGTTCCCCGGCAACAGGCCGGTCAATACAACGACCCTGTGCTCTCCGGCGTCTCCAGGCTGAACCTCCCCAGCGCGCCGTCGTTGTATTTTTTCAAGAAAAAGGCTTCAGCCCTTACGGTATCCGGCTCCCCGCCGGGCTTTAAGAAATTATTGGCCATGGCAAATTCGGAAAAATTTTCAGGGAACAGGTGAGCACAACCGCTGTAATTTGTCTTCAAATATTCCAGGAGACCGGCCGCCGTTAAATGGGCCAGGTCATCGGCAAGCGGTATGCCGCCGCATGCCGCAAGGCGCCAGCGGGCTTCCGGGTTGTTAATTGCAGGCGGTATAACGCCGGGCGAATCCAGAAGGGCGATGCCCTCATCCAGCCGGATCCACTGCTTTCCGCGGGTAGTTCCCGGAAGATCTGCAACTTTCGCCCTTGCCCCTTTTGAAAGCCTGTTTATGATTGATGATTTGCCGACATTGGGAACTCCTGCCACCATAACTTTGAAAATACTTCCCGATTTTCTCTTTTGTGCAGCAGAAAAAATATGCTTTTTCAAAGAAGCCCGGCTCCCCTCTTCGGCCTGGAACGCCTGAACTCCGGACTTCCTTATATGCCTTATCCATATCTCTGTTATTTCGGGATCGGCAAGATCGGCCTTGTTGAGTATGAAAAGCTTACCCGGCCTTTTGAATGTTTTCTCCAGTATCATATTCCTCGTTGTATAGGGGAGCCTGGCATCCAGCACTATTACAAGGAGATCAATATGCCTCGCGCTTTCCTCGAGCAGGCGCACGGCCTTTTGCATATGTCCGGGGAACCAGGAGCCGGTCATGGTTTTATCCCCCTGCCGGGTTATTCATTCATTTCGTTCACATTGTAGGTGCGGCAACGGGTGTTTGACCCGTCCCGTTTGAAGGAGCAGCTTTTTCGCCGGAAGGCGTTACCGGAATTGGGCCGCCGGGAAGAGACCTTTCAAACCCGGGGTAAGCGGGCGTTTTGAAAATACGTATACGGTTAAACGGGAAAAAGATCAGTTCGGCTCTCCCTATGAGATCTTTCCTGGGCAGCAGCCCCCATATATGGCTGTCGTCGCTGTTGTTTCGGTTGTCTCCCATAACGAAAAGGAAGCCTTCCGGGATCTTTTTCGGAGCCATATTATAATAAATTTTTTCCTTGATGTAAGGCTCGGTGAGGGGTCTGCCGTTTATTAAAACTTTCCCGTTTTCAACCGCGATGGTTTCCCCGCTGAGCCCCATCAATCTTTTTATGAATTCCTTATTCCCTGCGTTTGCTTCGGGAGGCGGGTTGAATATTACTATCTCGCCTCTTTTCGGCTCACCCAGGCGGTAAACCGCCTTGTTGACGATAATAAAATCGTGGATCCTCAAAGTCGGGAGCATCGATTCGGAAGGTATGAAAAAAATGCGGGCTACGAATTGGATTATTATGAGCGCAAGGATCCCGGCAACAACTACAGCCTCGGCATAATCCATAACCTCGGTCCGCAGGTTGTCGGAAACCCTCAGTTTCTTCGAATATTTAAATACAAGCCATGTTATGGCGGCCAGTATGACAAGCAATCCGATATATTCCGGAGGCACTTTTATTTCTCCATCCTGAAATAAATTCGAAAATTATGGAGGAGACTTCCGCCTCCTCCATTAACACAGCATAATTCCGTAATTACTTCTTCCGGGATTTTTTCTCCGGGCCGGGTTTCACGTTTTCTTTAATGCGGGCCTTTTTGCCGACCTTGTCCCTCAGGTAAAAAAGCCGCGCCCGGCGGACCTTGCCCTCCCTGACGACTTTTACCGATTTCAGCATCGGGGAGTGAAGCATGAACGATCTCTCAACGCCAATCCCGCCATGCGAAATCTTCCTCAGGGTAAAATTTTCCTGCAGGCCGCCGCCTTTCCTGACAATACAATCCCCTTCAAAGGTCTGGAGGCGTTCCTTGCCGCCTTCAACCACCTTCACCTTGACCTGAAGGCGATCTCCGGGACCAAATTCCGGAATATCCTCTTTCAGCTGTTTCTTTTCCAGCATCTTAATCAAGTCCATTTCGGTTTCCCCTTTCGTTACCCAAGTTTTTAAGAAACTCTGGTTCGTCGTTTTTTAGTTTTATTTCAGGATGGAGGTCCGGCCTTTTCTCAAAAGTACGGCGCAGGGCCTCTCTTTTTCTCCACTTTTCAATCTCCCCGTGATTGCCGGAAAGGAGCACCTCCGGCACTTCATAGCCCCTGAACTCCCTCGGCCTGGTATATTGAGGATAATCCAGGAGGCCTCCTTCAAACGATTCGCTTTCGACCACCTCGCCGTCCAGGACTCCGGGCAAGAGCCTGACCACCGCGTCCATAACCGCCATCGCGGGGATCTCTCCTCCCGTCAGGACGTAATCTCCTATCGAAATCTCCCTGTCTGCAAGGTATTCCCTTATCCTTTCATCGACCCCCTCGTAATGACCGCAAATCAGGATCAGGTGATCCTCCGCTGCAAGCTCCCGTGCTATCGCCTGGTTGAAACGCTCTCCCTGGGGGCACAAAAGAAGTACAACTCCTTTTGATCCCGCTTCTTCCCTGATCCTGTCAACTCCCAGGAACACAGGCTCCGGCTTCAGGATCATGCCGCGCCCCCCTCCGAAAGGGGGCTCGTCCGCCGTTCTATGCCTGTCCTTCGTGAACTCCCTGATGTCCCTGATATTTATCTCAACCCTGCCTGATTCCGCCGCGCGTTTTATTATGCTCGTGAAAATCGGCGGGAACATTTCGGGAAACAGGGTCAGCACATCGATACGCATCTTACCAGCTTCCGTCCCGGTCAACAAGCATCGTCCCGGATTCCAGGTCAACTTCCTTAACTATTTTCCGGAGGGCCGGCACCAGCACCTCGCTTTTGCCGTCCCGCACGACATAGACATCGTTTGCCGGGCTTTGCAGCACTTCCTCAAGGACGCCCAGAAATTCCCCCTGGATACTTTTCACTTCCAGCCCTATCAACTGGTAGATATAGAAGTTCCCTTCGGGAAGCTGCCGGACATCCCCTTCGGGGATTTCCAGGGAAGCGCCTCTAAGCTCTTCTGCGGCATCACGGTCATCGACCCCTTCAAGGCTGACAAGAATGCCTTTCTTGAAAGAACGGCTCGACCTGATTCTTGTTTTAACGGGACTTTTCCGGGGATCAGGACAGTTTATGAAAACTTCAAGCCCTTCCGTGATCCTTTCAGGAAAATCGGTAAGCAAAAGCGCCTGCATCTCCCCTTTAATCCCGTGAGGGCTTACAAGACGCGCGATGCTTACTACACCTTCTGTTGTACCGGGTCCCTTATCTCTACGACTTTCCAGTCTTTAATCACCACCTCAGTCTGGGACATTTTCTCGAGGAAATTGTCGCCGACATCTATGGTAACCGAACCTTCGAAAACGCGGAAAGGAAGTTCGGCGCCAAGCTCCACTCCCTGGACTTCGCGAATTCTCCAGTCAAGCTCTCCCCGCATCTTGACAAGCCTTTCCTTCTCGGCTTCCATCTGTTGCGTAACCAGGGAAGCCTGATGAGGGTTGGATATCTGCATGGCGGCTATCTGTTTGCGAGCTTCCATTTCCATGCTGTCGAGGTTTTGCTCGATATTTTTTATGGTTTCCTTCGCTTCCGAGATAAGCTGTGCCCTGAAAGGCTCGGTCATAATGACCTTCACTACTACAGGGCGCTTTATATCTAAACCGGCCATCGTCTTCCTCCTTCCCCGCAGGCAGATTGGACTCCGCCCGGGTTAAATAATCTCTATCATAACCCGCTTGCCTTCCTTGACCGATGCGGCCTTCAGAAGGGTGCGGAGAGCCTGGGCGATACGCCCCTGTTTGCCTATGATCTTACCCATGTCCTCGGGGTCAACCCGAAGCTCCAGTATTATAGAGCGTTCTCCTTCCACCTGGCTGACTTTAACTTCATCGGGATGGTCAACCAGCGCTTTCGCCAGATATTCCAGAAGTTCTTTCATTGTCTTTCCACCCCCCTATTCAGTTTCTGCTTTAGGTGCCTCAGGTTCCTTCGCTGCAGGTTGTGCCGGATATTCCGGCCTTTCCTTGATGCCCGCCAGTACAAGCAATCTTTCAACCGACTCTGTAGGCATGGCCCCGTTTGAGAGCCATTCTCTTATCCTGTCTTCTTTGAAAGTCAATGTAGGCGGATCGGTATGCGGATCATAGTGCCCGAGGTTCTCGATGAATCTCCCCGAAGGGGCACAGCGTGAGTCCGCCGCCACCAGACGGTAGTACGGCTGCTTTTTCTTACCTACTCTGCGCAATTTCAGTTTTACCACGTGTTCACCTCCTCTCTGATTCTACAAGGGAAACGGTAAATTAAAGGGCATCCTTTTCTTACCTTTGCCTCCCGTAAGCTGTTTCATCATTTTCTTCGAAGCGTCATACTGCTTCAACAACCGGTTTACATCGGCCGGAACGGTACCGCTCCCGCGGGCTATCCTTCTCTTCCGTCCGGCGTTTATTATAGCCGGGTTCCTTCTCTCAGACGGCGTCATCGACTGTATTATCGCCTCGATCTTTGTCAATTCTCGCTCGTCTGCGACGAACTCTTTGGCCTGCTTTGGCATGCCCGAAAACCCGGGTATCATGCCCAGCAAATTTTCAATCGGGCCCATCTTCTTGATCTGCTGGAGCTGGTCCAGGAAATCTTCGAGCGTGAAGGTCTGGGTCAGCAGTTTTTTCTGCATTTCCTCCATTTTTTCCTTGTCAAGCTCGACTTCCGCCTTTTCGATAAGGCCCAGGACATCTCCCATGCCGAGGATCCTGGAAACCAGCCGGTCGGGATGGAAAATCTCCAGCGCGTCGGTCTTTTCCCCGACGCCTATAAACTTTATCGGCTTCCCGGTAACGAACCTTACCGAAAGCGCCGCTCCTCCCCTTGCATCGCCGTCCAGCTTGCTGAGGACTATGCCGTCAACGCCTATCTGCGTATTGAACTGCTCCGCTATATTGACCGCGTCCTGGCCGGTCATCGCATCGACTACCAGCAGGACTTCATGGGGCTTCACGTAATCGCGGACTTCCTTCAGCTCGTCCATCAGTTCCTGGTCGATATGAAGCCTCCCGGCGGTATCCATGATTACCACGTCGTTGCCCTGTGAAATTGCGGCTTTGAGTCCCGCGCGCGCAACCGAGAGCGGTTTTTCCTGTGCGCCCATCGCAAATACAGGCACGTCAATCTGCTTGCCGAGCACCTGTAGCTGTGTAATGGCGGCGGGCCTGTGGAGATCCGCCGCTACAAGCATCGGGTGCCGTCCCTTGCTCTTCAAATACCTTGCAAGTTTTGCAGATGAAGTTGTTTTGCCGCTCCCGTGGAGACCTACCATCATGATGACCGTGGGAGGATCCTGCGACATCTCCAGGCGGGGCTCATCCCCCCCCATGAGGTTCACAAGTTCGTCACGGACATACTTAATAACAAGCTGGCCGGGGGTCAGGCTTTTCCATACCGCCTCACCGACTGCTTTTTCTTTGACTTTCTTGGTAAATTCACGGACGACATTAAGGTTGACGTCGGCCTCCAGCAAAGCCATCCTGACTTCCCGGAGAACCGCGTTAACATCGTCTTCCGTCAATTTTCCGCGGCCTCTGAGCTTCCGAAAAATCTCGCCCAGCCGCTCCTGTAAAGACTCAAACATAATAAAGCAAACCTCAAATAAGGTCAGTCCGGTTTAGTATATCCATACAATGTGAACATGTCAAGAAAAATCCGCTTAATCATTAATAAATTTGAAATCAAGGTATGGGGTTGTTTGAGAGTATTATTTGCTGAGGGAAAAGAGTATTATTGCAGCTATGATAAAGGCTCCCCCTATAAAGATATTTAAAAACCAGCTATAAGAATATGATTTATGTATGTCCAGCCATTTCTGGATAAATACAGGCTTGTTTTCCAAAAACTTCGTCATTCGCAATACATTATCTCTCGCCCATCTCCGATTAAAAGATAATTGATGAATACCTCCAAGAAAAAAACATACTGCCATAATTCTCATCGTTATAGGATTTTCCATAAATTTACTACCGCTGCCACTTGAGCCAAACAATAGAAGAAATAATCCGGTAACAAAAACAAGTAAATACACGATTGCTGGTAAATATTTCCCTATTATGTATAATTTATCTATTACCGTTGTCTTTGAGTTAATGGGGGGGTTCGGGATCTCTGGTGACATAATATCAATCTCCTTCCATTCTTCATTATCTATTATATCAAAAGCAGTCTTAATCTCCATCAACTTTTGCGAACAATATTTTCAGGCAATTGCCCCTGAATTTTATTTCAGTCTTTCCGGGCGGCAGTAGATATTCATCCTTTTGCCCCGCACGAAACCCGCCAGCGTCACGCCTGCGATATCGGCGATTTTTACTGCAAGATGAGTCGGCGCTCCCCTTGAAGCGACGACCGGAACTCCGTAACGAACCGCTTTATGAGCCATCTCCGACGACAGCCTCCCGCTGGACAGCAGGATCTTGTCATCGGGCGGCAGCCGTTTCCTTATTGCGGCGCCTATAACCCGGTCGATAGCGTTATGCCTCCCGATATCCGCGGTGAATTCTATAATGCCCGAGCAGTCGGCGATGGCCGCCGCATGAACGCCCCCGGTCTCCCGGTATATCTCGGCCCTGTCCTGGAACGATTTCATGAGATCCGATACCGTATCCGGGCTTATCCTGAAATCTGTGTCCGTATAAATAGCCTTGAATTCAGGAGACGGAGAAACTCCGCCGGAGCAGCCCGATGTCATGTAATTTTCAACTTTCTCATAAAGGAGGGCACCGGTTCCGACCCTGACCGTGCCGTGCTTTTCATCGATTAAGATATCCGTTATATCGTCCGCCGATCTTATTATCCCCTGGCAGAACAGGTAGCCGTATGCAAGATCTTCCCAGCCGCCCGGCGACGCCATCAGCCTGCCCGCTGTTTTATCGTTAACCGTTATCGTTAATGTAACTTCCCGTACAAGCTCGTCTTTGATCTTTTCCCTGCCCTTCTCATCGATCCTGGTTACCGTCCATTTGACGGTATCCGATGGCTCCTCGTCGGCAAGCGGGATCAGCTTTTTGGCCCTTTCGTAATCGTCCCCGGTATTCAAATTAAACCATGAAAGCCCGGCCGGATCATATTTCAGAAGCTCTTCCTTATCCACGAATGCAGTGTCGATCTTCGAAAGAAGCGCGCGCACGGCCCTGTCGCCGTTATCGAGGATATCGCCTGTATATTCCAGGCACCTCCGGGAATACACTCCGTGTAGCGGCTCTATGTATCCGCCGATCCGCGGGATGACCGCATCGGCTTTGGGGAACTCATCATAAAGAAATTTCAGAAGGGCCGGGTTTACAAAAGGCATATCGCCGCCTATGATAAGCATCCTTCCTTCGCCCGTCGCTTTAAGCGCCCCGGCTATGCCCGCAAGGGGGCCTTTAACACTACAATCGTCAGGGATCGTATCAATCCCGAAATCTTTAAAGCTTTCGTCATCGGCCCCTACAAGGATGATCTCGGCAGGCGAAAAAAGATGAAGCAGCCCCTGTATCGCCCTTAAAAGGACAGGCTTTCCGCCGAGAGGCAGAAATAATTTATCGGGCAGCCTCTCGCACCGCCCCCCGACAAGTACCGCGGCCCGGTAATCTTTGTTCGGGATACTCACAACGCCTCGTAAAGACGGCTTATTTCTTCCATTGTAAATACAGGGCCGTCCTGGCACACGTATTTCGGCCCGATATTACAATGGCCGCATTTGCCGATGCCGCATTTCATCATACGCTCGAGAGTTGTTATGATCCTTGACGGCTTGAACCCTGCCTCCATCAGACCCGCAAGCGCGAACTTTATCATGATATGCGGCCCGCAAATCAGGCACAGATGCCTGGCCGAATCCATTTTACATTCCGAAAAAAGCGTTGTAACCACGCCGACCCTGCCGCACCAGCCCTCTTCCCTGTCAGACCACTCATCACAACCGGCGTCCACGGTCGCCAGTAAATTCATATCCCGCCTGCTTCCCCAGAGCGCCAGGTCATCTTTGAAAACCAGGTCGTCGTAACTCCTGGCCCCGTAAAGGACTATCACTTCGCCGTAAGACGCCCTCCTGTCCAGGACATAATTGATGACCGACCTTAAAGGCGCAAGTCCTATGCCGCCTGCGACGAAAAGGAGGTCTTCTCCCTTCAGTTCATCCACAGGGAAGCCCCGCCCGTAAGGCCCCCGGATATTGACGACATCGCCCATCGAAAGCCCGTGGAGCAGCCCTGTAACCTTCCCCGTCTTCTTTATGCTCAACTCAAGGTAATCGGGCCTTGTCGGCGTGGAGGTTATCGAAATAGGCGCCTCCCCTGCCCCGGGGATGGAAATTTCCACGAACTGGCCGGGCTTGTATATGAACGGCCTCACCCCTCTTTGAAAAAGGCGGAACGTTTTGACATCGGGAGTCTCGTCGATTATTTTCTTAATCTCCCAGTTCTGTGGCTTGTAGGGATTATGTGTCAGCATGACCGGCCCTCGACTTTATTTTTTCAACGACCTCTCCAAAATCGATAAAACCGGGGCAGACCCTCGAGCATCTCCCGCAGCCCGTACAGGCATGGGGGCCTCCCCATTTTTCTTTCCAGAACAAAAGCTTGTGATAAAACCTCTGCCTGAGCCTGGTGAATTTGTCATCCCTTGAAATGACTCCGCCCGCCATCCTTGTGAAACCGCGCAAAAGACACGAATCCCACGTCCGCATCCTTTGCGAATGCCCGCTGGAAACAACGCGGTCATTCATATCGAAACAATAGCATGTCGGGCAGACGAAATTGCAGCCCCCGCAGCGAATACAATAATTGGAAACTTCCTTCCAAATTTCGTCTTCCCATAAATCTTTGATAATCTCTTCGACGCCCTCAAGCTCGACCTTACGGCATTTTTTACGGCATTCGTCAATGACGTAGTTTTTCAGACCGACCTGATCCATTGACGGAGTCTCAAGCTGAAGCCCGTTCAAAAGACGCTCGCCCGCAGGACTGCCTATCTGAACGAGATATTCATCCCCGATGTGGATCAGTTGAAGGTCGAAGCCTGTAGCAAGCGCAGGGCCGGAATTGCAGGACGGGCAGAAGCAGTATTCATCAGGCTCCTCGCAGGCCAGAACTACAATGGCAGCAGATTTTCTCCGGGCGCCGTAATAAGGGTCGGGCGGGTCGGACAGAAAAAGCTGGTCCAGGAAAAGGTTAATGCCCGTAACATCACAGGCCCTGATGCCGAACAATACGATATTGCCTTCATTTAAATTGGTAAAGGGCGTCCATTCATCTTCCTTGGGAACGAAGTTCAGAATAGTTTCTCTCATGGGGAACAGGAATTCCTTGGGAGGCAGGGCGGTGTTCAGAAAATCAAGGCACGGCTGCTCATCCTTCTCCAGCGTCTCGAACACGATATCGCCGTGGACATTCTTCGGGCCGATAACATGGCGGGCATCACTCCGCCATTTATTTATAAGGTCCGCCAGCTTGTTTTCAGGAATTATTTTCATCCTATAACCTCACAACCTTTGCCGCGCAGGCTTTATATTCAGGGATCCCGGCAACGGGATCAAGCGCGGGATTGGTCAGGCGGTTTGCCGCCGCCTCGGAAAAATGGAACGGGATAAAAATCGTGCCCTGTTTTATTTCCGGCTTAAAGGCGGCATTAAGCTCGATTCTGCCTCTCCTGGTTTCGACCCCGACTTTCCACCCGTTCCTGACGCCCAGTTTTTCGGCGTCCTGGGGGTTTATTTCCACGTAAGGCTCGGGGTACTCTCTCTCAAGGATCGGAGTTCTCCGCGTCATCGTCCCGGTATGGAACTGGAAAAGAATCCTGCCCGTGGTCAGCGAAAACGGGTATTCTTCATCAGGCTCTTCAGCCGGCGGGAGGTAATCGATAGCATGAAATTTGCCCCTGCCGTGAGTAAACTTCGTTGTATGGAGTATGGGGGTGCCCGGATGCTCTCTCCCGGTACAGGGCCACTGGAGCCCGTCCGGCCCCAGCCTGTCGTAGGACATCCCGCCGTAAGAAGGCGTTAAGGACGCTATCTCTTCCATGATCTCCGCAGGCGAGTTGTATTTCATGGCATAGCCCATCCTGGAAGAAATCTCGCATATTATCTTCCAGTCGGCCTTCGCTTCGCCGGGCGGCTCTACCGCGGGATAAAAGACCTGGACCCTCCTGTCCGTATTGGTAAATGTCCCCATCTTTTCGGCATAAGATGCGGCGGGCAGTACTACATTTGCAAACCGGGCCGTTTCCGAAAGGAAAATATCCTGGACAGCAAGGAATTCGAGCGCCTTCAGGGCTTCTATTACGTGGCTTATATCGGGGTCCGAGACGGCCGGGTTCTCACCCATGAAATACATGCCCCTTATATCGTTTGTGAGGACGCCGTTCATCATCTCGATAACGGTCATGCCGGGAGTTTCGGGGAGCCTGCGGCCCCATGCCTCTTCGAATTTTTTCCTTGTCCCGGGGTCGTCAACTTTTTGATAGCCGGGGAAGACGTCCGGGAGCGCTCCCATGTCGCATGCGCCCTGGACGTTGTTCTGCCCCCGGAGCGGGTTCACGCCTGTGCCGGGCTTCCCGATGTGCCCGCACAACATGGCAAGGTTGGCAAGGGAAAGAACGTTATCGGTGCCTGTGGAATGCTGGGTTATGCCCATCGCGTATATGATACAGGCATTGCCGGCACCGGCATATAAACGGGCCGATTTCCTTATGTCGTCGGCAGGAACGCCGGTTACAGGCTCAGCCCGCTCGGGAGTATATTCTTTGAGCTTTTCTTCAAGGGCCTCGATGCCCTCTGTGCGGGAATTTATGAATTCCCTGTCTTCAAGGCCTTCTTCCAGGATGACATGCATCATGGCGTTGATGAGGGCGACGTCCGTGCCGGGACGCTGGGCCATGTGGACATTGACGAACGGCATCAAATCTATCCCCCTGGGATCGGCAAGGATGATGCCTGCGCCGCGTTCCCGTACCGCCTGAATTATGCGGGATGCCACCAGCGGGTGGTTCTCGCCGGGGTTGGAGCCGATTATGAAAATAATATCGCTCTCGGCGATGTCGGGGATGCTGTTCGTCATGGCCCCGCTCCCGAATGCGCGGGCAAGTCCTGCAACAGTCGAGGCATGGCACAGCCTGGCGCAGTGGTCAACGTTGTTCGTATATATAACGGCGCGGGCGAACTTCTGAAGCAGGTAGTTTTCTTCGTTGCTGCATTTCGCCGATGAAAAGATCCCGATTGAATCCGGGCCGAATTTTTCCCTGCAGTAGGAAAGCTCGTCCGCAATTAATGAAAGCGCCTCGTCCCAGCCGGCTTCCCGGAAGCCCTCGCCCTCCCTGATCAAAGGCGTTGTCAGCCTGTCGGGACGGTCGATGAATTCGGCGGACTGCCAGCCCTTGATACAGAGCTTCCCGCGGCTTATTATATGATTCTTATTGGGGCTGACGCCTGCGATTTTCCCGTCATTTACCGACAGGAAATACGAACACCCGCAGCCGCAATAAGGACAAACAGTTTTAATACGTTTCACGGCTCCCCCCGTTCGTCACAATATAAAACTTCTCCGGGGCACCGTCTTATCCTGCGAAAACAGGATGCAGGGATTTTTGCCTCCTGAAAGAAAATGCTATTTCTTTCCAGGCAAAAAATATTCTTAGCGGAGAAAAAAATTAGTAACATAATGAACGGGAACATCACGACGCTTATCTTTGACCTTGACGATACCCTGATCCTTACCAGGGATCATTACAGGGAATCGTTCGAATCGTTTGTCGATCTTATGGAAAAACTGGGTTTCGAAAGGAGCGAGGTTACGCCTGTTTTCGACAGGCTTGAGATGAAAAATAACGCATCGATGGGAGTTTCTCCGGCCCGCTATCCCACAAGCATGAAAATGACTTACGAGGATCTCTGCAGGGACAGGGGCATAGAGCCGGACCTGCGCATAATCGAAGATGTAGAAGATGCGGGATGGAAAATCAGCCGGGCGAGATATTCGTCAATGCCCGACGCCAGGGATGTCGTGGAACGGCTGTCTGAAAAATTCCGGCTTATACTGCTTACCCGGGGCGAAGAAAAATTGCAGATGAGAAAAGTCCGCGAATCCGGCATGGAAAATTATTTTTCAAAAACATATATCGTCCCCCAGAAAAATGTCGAAGCTTTCCGCCGCATACTTGCCGGCGAAAATTTGAAACCCGGCGAAACAGCCGTCATAGGCGACAGCATCCCCGCCGATATAAACCCTTCCCTGAAACTGGGCATGACCGCCGTTTATATCCCCTATCAGCTTTCCGGATATTCATGGCCCTACGAAGACAACGTCAGGCCCGAAAACGACAAATATATCACTTTAAAAAAACTGGCGGATCTCGTCCCTCTATTGCTTCCCGGCAGGAAAACCGGGCAGGATTAAGCATTCCCCCGGCGAAAATTTCATCTTACAGGGATTGATGACGTAGCTTTCTCATGTGAATGAGGAAGAGGATTGAAACAGGGGGAGGGATTTCTATGAAGGAAACAGGTTTTTTCGGCAAACTCGGCATCGCTTTATTCAAGCCTTCCGATTACCGCCGGTTCGTCCACCTTTCCACAGGCAAAGTAATCGGCTTTTTTCTTGCAATAATTTTGATCTTTTGCATTATCGCCGTGCCCAGACTCGCATACAACACTAAACGAAACATAACAAAACTCCTGGGGTTCCTGAAGGGGAAAGTGCCGACCATCGTATTAGAAAACAGGCAGTTTTCATCCGATGTCCGGCAGCCGTATGAAATATTCAAAAGGAACAACTACAGCATCGTCCTGGATACGACGGGGGCCACCAGGGAAATTAATGAAGGCATCCTTATTCAAAACGACGGCATAGTGTTATTTTCCAAGCCCTCCAAGACTGTCGGCGGGGAAGAATCGGTAAAACTACCCCTGTCTTTATTTTTCGACAATACGGCTGCATTCAGGCTGGACAATGCTGCATTTGATGCATTTGACAATTCTATAACCGTCAGGAAACTTTTAGTGCCCATATTTATAAGCGTATTCATAGGCTACCTGACTGTCGGGTTTTTATGGCTGTTCTTCGCCAGCATCCCCGCATGGATATTTAACAGGACATTGAAAGCCAACCTCTCGTACGGCCAGGTGCTTACACTCGAAGTCTTCGCGCTGGCCCCTGCCCTGGCGATAAAGCTCATCTTCGTCCTGCTGGGGGTCAACTTTTCCAATTCTTTCCGGATCGCACAGGGATTGATGATCCTGGTTTACATGATCTATCTATGGATAGCAATAAAGAAAATAGGCACGGGAGGCGGCCTGCTGGTAACGGCGACTTCCGGGCCGGAAGCCGCTTTGCCAACTGTACCCTCAGCACCGCCTGATTCAAGCGAACCTGTGGAGTAGCTTAATCAAAGAGTCTCCGGAGAAGCACAGGATAAAGGACGTTTCCTTATGCCGGTACGGCCTCCTGTTGTATCCATACCCGGCATACATGAGAGCTTTTAAGACAGACTCCTGGTTTATTAAACCACCGGTTCTTTTTTCTCCTGGCTCTCTCTTGAAACAAGCGCCACCATCACCGCGGAGGCGACGGCAAACCCCAGCGCTCCGTAAAACGGGGCCGCAGGCCCGTATGAAACTTTGAGACTGCTCCCTATAACCGGCCCCGACGCGCCTAACGCCCCGTTCAGACTCCCTGCAATCCCGACAAGTGTCCCCCTCTGCCCCTGCGGACACAACTTGTTGAGCAGCGCTTCGTACGATATGAACGCCACCTGGAAGCAAAACCTGAAAAGGGAAAAACATATCACGGATATCCAGAAAGCGTGAAAAAACGTCCATATAATCACGATGATACAATGGAAAATCACCCCGCCGCCCATCAGCCTGAGCGCCCCGAACCTGTCAACCAGCCTGCCTGCGATAAGGCTGGATACAATGGCCGATATGCCGGAAACCATAAAGAGCATCTGGATTTCCATCATGTTGTATTTCTGGATATCACTTGCAAAAAGAGTTACGAACGGCCCCCAGTGGGTGAGGTTGAAAGTTATTGCGAACAGGATGCCCGCACCGATAAACAGGAGATAAGCTTTGCTTATGCTGCCGGTAAGACCTTTCAAAGAGAATGTTGCTCGCTCCATGTGAGTCTCTTTCAGGTAAACATGGCGAAGGACGGCGCATACGGCGAAAATCACGGCTGTAATATAAAATAACACATTGAAGCTGAAATATTTCAGCAAAAGAGCGCCCAGCGCAGACCCCGTAGTCATCCCCAGGGCGAGGCCGAACCAGATAACGCCGAATGCAGAACCCCTTTTTTCCTCCGGCACCGATTCGGCGGTTATCGCTGAAAACGAAGGCATCTGAAGAGCGCTGAAGCTGTCGGCGATGACCATCCATAGTGTAAGGGTTTTCCAGTCTCCTGCAAACCCGCACAACGTGTAAAATATAATAAACGTATAAGTGGGCCACACGATGATCTTTTTTCTCCCCCACCTGTCGGACATCAGGCCCCCTATCACCTGGAAAAGCGTAAATGCAAGGCCCAGAAAAGCATAGGTTAAACCTACCTGTACGTCATTTGCTCCAAGCTCTCTAAGGCGAAGGGGCAATACCGGAAACCATGAGAAAACTCCAGTAATTACAAGAAAAAAGGTAAAAGAAACAATGAAGACATTCCTGTTTTTCAGCATCGACCATATATCCAGGATGAAAGACTTCATCGCGCTCCTGCCTCGTTTAATTTCATACACGATAACTTATAGAAGGAAAACATGTCAAGCCGGAAGAAATATTGATTTCAGGGGGGCGTGTACTTGTACTTGATTTTATTGTTGCCCTTATGTTTTTAGAAAAATTGTTTTTTTGGGGGGAGCAGGCATGAGCGCAGAAATTATCGACGGGAAACAGGCCGCAAATGAAATCAAAGAAAAACTATCGGAAGAAATCAAACGGCTTGCAGGCAAGGGCATAATACCGGGGCTTGCCGTTATCATGGTCGGAGATAACCCGGCAAGCCAGGTTTACGTTAACAACAAGGAAAAAGCGTGCGAAAAAGTCGGGATCAAATCATGGGTTTATAGGCTCCCGGCGGAAACCCCGGAAAAAGAAGTCCTGAAGCTTATTGACGAGCTTAACGGCAACGACGAGGTTCACGGGATCCTCGTCCAGCTTCCGCTGCCGGGCCATATCGACGAGGGGAAAGTCATGAACCTGATACTTCCCGAAAAAGACGCCGACGGGTTCCATCCGTACAACATGGGCAGGCTGCTTATCGGCGAAGACGGCCCCGTACCGTGCACTCCCGCCGGGATCATGGAGCTTATTCACAGGACGGGGATAGAGATGAAAGGAAAAGAAGCCGTCGTCGTGGGCAGGAGCAATATCGTAGGGAAGCCAGTCGCGCTGCTCTTGCTCCGGGAACATGCTACCGTAACGATATGTCATTCCAGGACACGGGATCTGCCGGGTGTCTGCAGGCGGGCTGATGTTCTGGTGGCCGCCGTAGGCAGGGCAGGGATGATCAAGAAAGATTTCGTCAAGCCGGGCGCTGTAGTTATCGATGTAGGCATCAACAGGGTCGATGGAAAACTGGCAGGCGACGTGGATTTCGATGAGGTAAAAGAGGTGGCCGGGCATATAACGCCGGTGCCGGGCGGGGTCGGGCCTATGACCATAGCGATGCTCCTGGTCAATACCGTGGAAAGCGCAAAGAAAAAACTTGTTCATGCAGCAATATAAACCGCAATTGAACCAATAAATAATTTAACGGGGGTATGAAATGTCGGAACAAACAATACAAAAAAATAACGTGCCGTGCGATCTGGATATTGCACAATCGGCGAAGATCATGCCTATAACCGAAATCGCCGAAAAAATGGGGATCCTGGATGACGAGCTCGAACTTTACGGCAGGTACAAGGCCAAGGTGTCCCTGGATGTACTGGAAAGACTGAAGGACAGGCCGGACGGCAAATATATCGACGTAACTGCGATAACTCCCACGCCGCTGGGTGAAGGCAAGACCGTAACCACCATCGGGCTTTCGCAGGGGCTGGGGAAAATCGGCAAGAACGTCTGTACCTGCATCAGGCAGCCGTCGCTGGGGCCTGTTTTCGGCATAAAGGGAGGCGCCGCAGGCGGCGGCTACTCCCAGGTCATCCCTATGGAAGATTTCAATCTCCACCTGACCGGTGATACGCATGCGGTTTCCATATCGCACAACCTGCTGGCCGCATTCATCGACGCTTCTATTCTTCACCACAACCCGCTGAATATCGATCCCCTGAAAATTTTATGGCCGCGCGTCGTGGATGTCTCCGACAGGGCATTGAGGCAGATAGTCATCGGCCTGGGGGGAAAAGAAAACGGCTACCCGCGTGAAACAGGCTTCGATATCTCCGTCGCATCCGAAGTGATGGCGGTCCTGGCTTTGACCACCGACCTTTTCGATCTCAGGAAGAGGCTTGGCCGGATGGTCGTCGGCTTCACCTATGACGGCAAGCCCGTTACCGCCGAAGACCTCAAGTGCGCCGGTGCCATGACAGTCCTTATGAAAGACGCCGTCAAGCCCAACCTCATGCAGACTCTCGAACACACCCCCTGCTTTGTCCATGCGGGGCCTTTCGCAAACATAGCTCATGGCAACAGCTCCATCATAGCCGACAGGATAGCGCTCAAGCTGGCGGATTACGTCGTTACGGAAAGCGGGTTCGGTGCGGACTGCGGCGCGGAAAAATTCATGGACATCAAGTGCCGGTACAGCGGTCTGAGGCCCAATTGTGTCGTCATGGTGGCAAGCATCCGCGCCCTCAAGATGCACGGCGGCCTCGGGACCGTCGTAGCCGGGAAGCCCCTGCCCGAAGAATTGACGAAAGAAAATATCCCGGCCCTTGAAAAAGGCTGTGAGAACCTCATCAAGCATATCGAAAGCCTGCTTAACTACGGGGTCCCTGTCGTCGTGGCCGTCAACAGGTTCACGACCGATACGGACAAGGAAATTGAAACCGTCCGCAGGATAGCAAAAGAAGCCGGGGCCGAAGACGCCATCCCCTCCGAGGTCTGGGGCAAAGGCGGCAATGGCGGAAAAGAGCTTGCCGAAGCGGTGGTGAAAGCATGCGATAAGCCGTCAAACTTCAAATTCCTTTACGACCTGGATCTCCCCATCGAAGAAAAAATCGAGATCATCGCAACGAAGATATACGGCGCGGGCCGTATCGAATACGCTCCCGAAGCCAAGAAGAAGATCAAACTCTATAACGAATTCGGCTATGATAAGCTTCCAATCAACATGGCCAAGACTCACCTTTCGCTCTCGCATGATCCCAAATTAAAAGGACGTCCCAGGGATTTCACTCTCCCCATCCGGGACATAAGGGCATCGGTCGGCGCCGGGTTCCTTTACCCGCTCTGCGGCGATATGAGGACAATGCCAGGACTCCCATCAACACCCGCCGGGCAGAAAGTCGATATAGACGAAACCGGCAAAACCGTAGGATTATTCTAAATGATTATCCCCGGGAGCAAAGAGGAACTTCGGCTTCCGGGGATAATTTTACCCTGACGAAACTTTAAAAGAGGTGAATATATTGTTCCCTGAAAAGGCGGTATTGTCCGCCCCTGTTGATCCGGGCTTTCTCCGGAAGGTGCGGGAAGAAAGCGGTGAAGACCCTTCCCGATGCTACCAGTGCCTGAGATGCTCGACGGGCTGCCCTTTAAGCAGCAACATGGACTACACTCCACACCAGGTCATGAGGCTTATCCAGCTCGGGCAGAAAGACGAAGTCCTGGGCTCGGACGCAATCTGGGTGTGTGTTTCCTGCTACACCTGCAGCGTCCGGTGCCCCAACGATATAAACATCGCCCACCTTTACGATACGCTGAGGCAGATGGCGGTAAGGGAAGGGTACGAGATAAAACGCTCACAGATCCCGATTTTCCACAGGGAGTTCCTGGGACAGGTGAAGTACCTGGGGAGGCTCCACGAGCTTATGCTGATGGGCTTTTACAGGCTCCGGGCCGGAGGGCTTTTCGACGATATGGACCTCGGCTACGACATGGTGCGGAAAGGACGTCTGGGACTTCTGCCTTCATTCCCTCACGGCGGCAAAGATCTGAAACGCATATACGATTATGCCGGTAAGGAGGCGAAGACTTCATGAAGCTTGCTTATTTCCCCGGTTGTAGTCTTCACTCTTCAGGCCGGGATTACGATAAATCCATCAGGATGGTGCTTGGAAAGCTCGGCGTGGATCTTGTGGAGATACCCGACTGGAACTGCTGTGGGGCGACATCGGCCCATGTTACCGACGAGAACCTTGCTGTCCTCTTGCCTGCAAGAAACCTGGCAATAGCCGAAGGCATGGGGCTTGACATACTTGCGCCGTGCTCGGCGTGCCACCAGCGGCTTGTTATCGCCGAAGAAGAATTGAAAAAAGAAAAATTTCAAAAAGCCTTGAAAGAAACCACCGGGAAAGAGTTCGCCGGGAAAATCAGGACGCTCGGCATACTCGAAGTCCTGATGGGCAAGGTCGGCCCTGAAGCCATAGAAAAAGAGATCAAAACTCCGCTCAAAGGTTTCAAAGTGGCGTCGTATTACGGCTGCCTGATAGCCCGCATCCCCAGAGTCAAGACGTTCGACGACCGTGAAAATCCGACATCAATGGACAGGCTCGTAGATCTGACGGGCGCAGAAGCAGTGGACTGGCCGTTCAAAGCCGACTGCTGCGGGGCAAGCTTCGGAATAACGCAGAAGCCGTTTTTTCACAAGCTTTCGGGCAGGCTCCTGGACGGGGCCGGGGATTTCGGCGCTCAGGCAATAGTTACCGTGTGCCCGTTCTGCCAGTTAAACCTTGAAATGGCAGGCTACAAGGAGGCAAAGGAAACGCCCTCCAGGACACCTCTGCCCGTGATGTCGATAACCCAGTGGCTGGCCCTTGCGATGGGCTTCACGGCAAAACAAGCGGGCCTTTCCAGCCTGCTCGTCGAGCCGGGCCGGCTCAGAGAGACGGTGTCCAGATGAAACAGGCCAATCCTTCAAACGAAATTCTCATATCAGGCGGCGGTGTATCCGGCATGAGAGCCGCGCTGGACCTTGCAGAAACCGGGTATAAAGTACACCTTGTAGAAGGCTCGTCCGATATAGGCGGCCTTGCAAAAGACCTCGAAAAAAGCTGCATGAGAGCCTGCTGCGCCTCGGCTTCAGGCCCCGAAGGACAGGGCGAAGAAGAGATGGTCAGGAACGACTGCTTCTTATGCACTCTCGACCCGCTCCTCGTCGAAGTTAAAACGCATCCCGGTATTACAGTTTACAACAACGCTAAAATCGAATCCATCGAAGGCGGCCCCGGCGCATTTAAAGCAGTGCTGTCATCCGGCAAGTGGAAAACGGAGCTTGAGACAGGGGCGGTAATCGTTGCTACGGGCCTTGAGCCTTTCGATGCTTCTCTTAAAAGCGAATTGGGCTGGGGACGTTATCCCGATGTTCTGACGTCGGTGGAATTTGAAAAGCTTCTCATCGATGCGGCATCGCCCGGCGGAAAGCTTGCACGGCCTTCCGACGGCAAGATCCCTGAAAAGATAGCCTTCCTCCAGTGTGTGGGATCAAGAGATGTAAACGTCGGCGCTTCTTACTGCTCGTCGGTCTGCTGCCAGTATGCCGCAAAAGAGGCCATGACGGCCAGGACATATTCTCCCGAAACTTCGATTACGATATTTTACATCGATGTAAGGTCGCACGGGAAAGATTGGGAGCGCTTCACCGACAGGGCGAAAGACGATTTCGGAATAGTTTTCAAAAAGGGACTGCCGTCAAGGGTAACGGGGACTCCCGGCAACAGGGCCCTCATACTGCGCTACGAGGACGAGGAAACAGGCGAATACCGGGAAGAAGAGTTCGACCTGGTAGTCCTTTCCGTGGGGCTGGTCCCGGGGGAAAGCCTCCGGGAGACGGCAAAAATTCTCGGCATACAGCTTACGGATCATGATCTGATCAAGGTGAATCCGCCCGATGAGATCAATACCGACAGGGCGGGGATCTTTGCGGCAGGCACGGTTACAGGCCCTTGCGATATAGCCGAAGCAACCGCCAGGGGAAGCGCGGCGGCAGCGGCTGTCGGAGAACTGATCCCTGAGGGCAGGCTCAAAAAAGATGAAAAGAAATACCCGCCCGAAAGAGATATTACCGGGCAGGAAGTCCGCATGGGGATATATCTCGCGGACGGCCTCCCCACTGCCCTGGCGGGAGCCGCCAGGAACATCCCGCATACGGTACACGTTGAAGAGGGACTGAAGCCCGGCGAAGAAGGCCTCATGACCCTCCGGAGAACCATCGCAAAAGAAAAGCTGAACCGCGTCCTGATTGCTGGCTTCGATCCCGACATGTACAACGGGGTTTTCCGCGAGGCGCTGCGTGAAACCGGGCTTAACCCTTATCTCCTTGAAGTAACGGCCCTTTCCGAAACGGGGCTGCCCGGCCCGGTGCCGGAGAAAAAAGCCGTGGAGATGCTTAAACGTGCGGCCGCCAGGACGGCGAAGCTCAGACCTCTTTACGACTCGAAGTTCCCTGTCAACAAATCCGCCCTGGTAGTCGGGGCAGGCGTATCGGGGCTTAATGCCGCGCTGTCGCTGGCCCGGCAGGGGTTCCCGGTAATCCTGATAGAAAAGGAATCCGAGGCCGGAGGCCGTCTCAGGAAAACAGTCAAAACTTCCTCAGGTATGGAAACCGGGCCATATCTCAAAGACCTCCTGAAACAGGTTAAAGGAGAACCCCGCATAACCCTGATGACAGGCAGTACGCTCAAAGAAGTATCCGGTGTTGTCGGGGATTTTACAAGCGCCGTCATGACGCCGTCCGGTGAACAGGAGATCGATCACGGCGTCCTCGTTATAGCTGCGGGCGCTTCCGAATACCGCCCGTCCGAATACATGTTCGGCGAAGACGAAAGAGTCATCACCCAATCCGATCTTGCTTTAAAAATGGCGGCGGGAACTTTCCCAAAAGATAAAACCATAGTCATGATACAATGCGTCGGCTCCCGCAGCGACGAGCATCCATACTGCAGCAGGACATGCTGCGCAGACGCCGTCAGGAACGCAATCGACCTGAAGGCACAGAACCCTGACAGGCATGTATTCATTCTCCACCGGGACATCCGCACTTACGGCCTTGCAGAAGACCTTTACAGGGAAGCCCGCGATGCAGGCGTCAACTTCCTCCGCTTTGACGAGGATATGCCGCCCGGTGTCGAGCCGAGAAAAGATTCGCTCCAGGTAAGGATCTACGATACCCAGCTCCGGGCAAATATAGCGATAACCGCCGATTACCTTGTCCTTTCCTGCGGGTGGGTCGCCGGAAAATCAAACGAGGAGCTTGCCGGGACACTTGACACGGTGCTCGATGAAGACGGCTTTTTCGTGCCCGCGCAGGAGAAGTTTTATCCGCAGGACATGGAGTGTGAAGGCATGTTCATGTGCGGCGGTTGTATTTATCCCGCATCAATCGAAGAAGCTGTTACGCAGGGCCGCGCCGCAGCGGGCAGGGCGGCTGCTATACTGGCTAAAGAAGAACTGGCGGGGCCGCCGATGCACGCGGTGGTCGATCCTGATCTATGCGCATCGTGCCTGTCGTGCGTCAGGTTGTGCCCGTACGAAGCGCCTTTCATCAACGACGAAGGCAAAGCCGAAGTACTTGCCCTCGTATGCCGGGGCTGCGGGATATGCGTTTCCGAATGCCCTGCCAAAGCTTTAAGCCTGGAACTCTGTACCGACGAACAGGTGCTTGCGGAACTGGAAGTTGTGTCCGCGCTATGAGGAGGAAACGAGATGGCTGAATTCAGCCCCCGCATCACGTTATTCTGCTGTGAAAGCTGCGGCTTCCCTGCCGCCGAAAGGGCCGTGAAACAGGGCTATTCATTATCCCCTGAATGCAGGCTCATAAAAATCCCCTGCACCGGGAAGCTTGACGTGCTTTATATTTTGAAGGCGTTTGAAGCCGGGAGCGACGGCGTGGCCATAGCAGGCTGCCCGGAAGACGCCTGCAGGTACGAGACCGGCAGCCTCCGCGCAAAAAACAAATTCGATAAAACAAGGGCCATCCTTGAAAAAATCGGGATCGAGCCGGAACGGATCAAACGCTGGCAGGTCTCCTCTTCAATGGGCGAAAAATTTTCCCGCCTCCTGTCGGCTATGGAAGAAGAACTGGCAAACCTTGGGCCATTATTCCCGGACAGATTGAAAAAACGGGGTGATAATTAATGATCGTCGCAGAACAAAAACCTATCGAAGAGGTTCTTAAATCCATCGAGCCGTTCGATAAAATCCTGGTGCTCGGTTGTAACACCTGCGTGGCCGTCTGTATGGCAGGCGGCGAAAAGGAAGCCGGGATACTCGCCTCCATGATAAGGCTGGCGAGAGAAAAGGCCGGCAAACTTGTCGATGTTCTGGAGAAAACGGTGGAGCGCCAGTGTGACGATGAATTCCTCCTTGCCGAAAAAGAGTTGTACGATAAAGTGGAGGCGGTGCTTTCCACCGCCTGCGGGGTGGGAGTCCAGCAGTTGTCGGCCCTTTTGCAGATCCCTGTCCTGCCTGCATTAAATACGAAGTTCATGGGAGGGACGAAAGATCACGGCACCTGGAGCGAGCGGTGCTCCGGCTGCGGCGATTGTGTGCTGGAGCTTACTGGCGGGATCTGCCCGGTTTCTCGTTGTGCGAAAACTTTGCTCAACGGCCCATGCGGCGGCTCCGCAGACGGCAAATGCGAGGTCAACCCCGATACCGACTGCGCATGGCAGTTGATAATAGACAGGATGACCGCACTTGAACGGCTCGATAAGCTCCTGGAAATACAACCTGCGAAAAACTGGAAAACGGCCCGCGACGGAGGCCCCAGAACCCAGACCAGGGAGGATGTGAAATTATGAAATCAGGAAGCCACCTGGAAAGGCTCCTCGATAAAGGGACATTCGTAGTTACAGGCGAACTCGGGCCGCCGAAGAGTGTGAACAGGGAAGTCATCGAGAGAAAAGTCGGCTACCTGAAGGGCATGGTGGATGCCGTAAACATTACGGACAACCAGACCGCCATCGCCCGCATGTCCAGCGTCGCCGCAGGCGTAATCTGCGTCCAGACGGGCCTTGAGCCGATAGTTCAGATGGTCTGCAGGGACAAAAACAGGCTTGCTTTACAGAGTGATGTCATGGGCGCTTATGCCCTCGGAATAAGGAATATCCTGTGTCTTACGGGGGATCACCAGTGTTTCGGAAACCACCCGGAGTGTAAAAACGTTTTCGACCTTGACGCCGTCCAATTCGTTCAGATGGTCAAGACCATGCGGGACGAAAAAAAATTCCAGAGCGGCGAAGAGATGAAAATGGAACCCCGCGTATTTATAGGGGCGGCCGCCAACCCGTTTGCCGACCCGTTCGAATTCAGGGTCATCAGGATGGAAAAGAAAATCAACGCCGGAGCCGATTTTATCCAGACCCAGCCCGTGTTTGATCTCGAAAGATTCGAGCGCTTCATGGAACTGGCAAGGAAAAGGAACCTCCACAAGAGGGCATATATCCTTGCCGGCGTCATGCCTGTCAAATCCGTCCGCGCCCTGACTTATATGAGGGACAGCGTCCCGGGGGTCATCATCCCGGAAGATGCCGTCGAAAGGATGGGCGCAGCCGCCGACGGCAAAGAAGAAGGCAAGCAGATGTGTATCGAAATGATCAAGAAGCTGAAAGATATTGAAGGGGTGGCCGGGATTCATATAATGGCGGTGGAATGGGAGCAGGCGATCCCGGAGATCGTTGAAAAAGCATGCCTCCTGCCGAGGCCTCCTGTCGAAGCCCCGCCGGAGCTTGTGGAAACAGGGGATTGAAAGGCCGTGATTACGGGACGGGTTCCAGACCCGCCCGTTAAGGCGTATAAATTCAAGGCTTTAAAAAGGGGCGGCTCGCAAACCGCCCCTTTCGATTATTTCCTAAAGCCCTACAATATGCTTGAAGATATTCAGGATATAGAAGAAAGGTTCAGGAGAAGCCCGGAGGTCTCCCGTGAAGGGGTAATCGAAGATCAGGATGGTGAACAGGATAAGCGCA
This sequence comes from Chloroflexota bacterium, assembly GCA_023475345.1. Lineage (GTDB taxonomy): Bacteria > Vulcanimicrobiota > JAMCWD01 > JAMCWD01 > JAMCWD01 > JAMCWD01. The sequence goes on from JAMCWD010000069.1 coordinate 26,557, forward strand.
ATGATAGATGTCAAAAGGCTGGTCATGATGATCTGTGCCTTGAGGTTTTCCATCCCGAAGAAATAAGTGAACGAGACAGTGATGGCCCCTCCGAAGATGAGGACGAACCACAAAACGGAGTTCAGCCCTCTCTTACACTCGAAGATACGCTGGTTGGCCAGTTTAAATGAGTCGTTCAATCTCACAACCGCATCCTGAAAGAGCACCTTCTCCGCCGCCGTTTCGGGCTCGAAGTTGCATAAATATACCCAGAGGTTGGTGATCGCTCTGATAGTACGGGGGCTTCTCTCTCCCCTCTGCATGGTATCCCACTCGTCTTCAGCGATGACCTCGGTGTAATGTATAAGACGCTTGCGAAATTCCGTCCTGAACGGCTGGGGTAAACCCTGTGCATCCCGGAACACGTCCATCAAGTAGGCGGCTTCCAAATTCACGTTGCTGGCGGACTTATCGAAAGTCTCCCATACTATGATCACGGAAAAGGCAAGCAGCACGGCATAGACGACCCCCAGTGTGGCGAATATAAAACCGGCCACGTCATTATGCTGTTTCAGTATATCGTGGGAGATAAAACGCCGGACTAAAAGCAATCCCAGTATGGAGAGGACAAGGGCACCGACTACGATGATGACGCCCAGGAGCGCAGTCGGCACGGTTAAGAGTACTTTTTGCGTGAACGGCATTTATGCACCCCTATTCCATAGAAATTTTATCAACCGGAAATTCTGTCAGCGCCTTCGGATCGAACCGGGAATATAACCCCCGGTTTACGCCTAATTTTTTTGCTGTTTCATCAGGCCCGCAGGCAGGTTGAATAACGAGGCATCGTTCTTCTTGTTAGAGATGTCCTTAACCTCCGTCATCCTGGCTTTCCGGCCGTTCGCCTCATATTCGACGGTTTTTATGGGGATCCCGGAAAAACTCTTTCCTTTATTCCCTTGCGCGCTGCCATATTTTTCAAAACCAAAATTCCCCTTCGGCAATGCCTTGAAAAACTCTACAAAGGAATCGAAAACCTTGAAATCCCCTGTATTCAGCCCTATCGATTTCAAGTCCGTCGTCCATACCTCTTCGATTCTCTTTCCGCCTTCCGTGCCGTCGTATTTATCGCATACCCACTTGTTGACGGCAATACCGGAGCCGGTTTTATTATAAACGACTTCGGATTTCTTCTGCTCGGACATTTGCGGCATTTTGTCCTTCATCATCTTTTCCATCATTGCTCTCTGTTCGGGCGGCATGTTCGCCATCTGATCTTCAAACTGTTTTCTAGCCTGTTTCATCTTATCGCCGAACTTTTCCATATCCGCCCTGGTTAATTCCATGTATGTCCTGTCATTATTGTTTATAACCCAGACCAGGTCTTTATCCGCGCGGTAAATAAATATTAAATCCTGGCCGCTCCCCTTGCTGTCAGCCCTCAGCCTGTCGCTTTCGATATAAATCTTCGTGTTGATGGTATCCGGGCGGTCACTGAAGGTTTGCCCCACGACGTCCATGTAAACCCCGGCTGTAGCGGAACCGGCAACAAATAAGAACAAAAACACCGCGGCAATAAAAATCCTGAAATGTTTCATAACGCTTACCTCCTTTTATATAAATTCTCAATGACATTTAATTTTCTACACTGCAAAAATTATCCCTCCGGGAAAATCTATGTTATTTAAAACATGTTGTATTCACCGGGCATGAGCAGGAGCAGGGGCCGGAATGTGAAATATTACCCCCGGAGGGATTATTATGTCGAGAGCATGGTTTAAACTGGTAGTGGGGATCAAAATACTCATAAGGTGTCCAGAACTGATACCTTATCTTTTGCCTGCACCCTTACGCAATCTTATAGTTCATGAAAAATACAACTGGTAACATCAAGGAGCAGCCGTTATGTCAACAGGCAAAATCATAGGTTATATCGGCGCCGCCGTTTTGATCCTTTTCGGGGTGTTATGGATTATAGCCGCGACCAACGGTGAAAATGTGGGCTCAAGGCTCGCCCTGGGCGGCTTCATGCTGCTTTTGGGCATCGGGATTATAGTCCTTATAAAATTGAGGGAACCGCAGGAAAAGACGATAGTCCAGAAGCTCGAACTTTCCAATACCGCCGAACTTGAAGAACTCAAGTGTAAAAGCTGCGGGGCAAGGCTCGATGAAAAAAGCATAAAGATCTCCGGCTCCTCGGTGGTCGTTACGTGCCCGTATTGTAACAGCGTTTACGAATTGAGGGAGGCTCCGAAATGGTAAGAAAATTTCTTGCTTTTATATTCCTGGCTCTTCTCTGGCTTTTTATCTCTGCCCATCCTGCGTTTGCAAAATACTCGTTCGAGCTTCCCGAGGCAAAGGCGGTGGTTACGGCCCAGAAGAACGGTTCTGCTGATATCGAATACTGGTTCACCTTCAAAAATGATCCCGGCGGCCAGCCTATCGACGTCGTCGATGTCGGCTTCCCGAACAATTATTGCAGCGTGAGCAGCGTTTACGCTCAGGAAGACGGGGTTGACATACGCGACATAAGAAAATCCGCTTACATAAATAACGGTGTCGAGGTTCACCTTCCGAAACCCATTCCGCCTGGAGAAAGCGGCACCGTATATGTGAAGTTCCCTGCGGACAGGATGGTATGGCAAGATGATAAGGACAAGGAATACGCCAGCATAGAATTCTCCCCCACCTGGTTCGACGGCTCTCTTTTAAACGGGACAACGGCCAGGACAGTCCAGGTAATCATGCCCCAGGGGGTTCTCCCCGACGAGCCGCGTTACCATCGTGAAAAATTCACCAAAGCCGACTATACCGGCACTACCGTCATATATACATGGCATGACCCGGCGGCGAGATTTACGGGGAAGTATCTCATCGGCGCATCGTTTCCTAAAAAATATGTCGAAAAAGTTTACGAACGGCCTAAAATAAATCTTTTTGCTTTTCTTTTGAAGCATCTTGCCAATGCAATAGGGGTCCTTTTTGTATGGATCTTTAACCCGATCATAATATTCCCTGTTTTAATTATCTTTTCGTTCTGGCAGCAGAGAAGAAGGCGCATGAAATACCTGCCCCCGACAATCGGGGTTGAAGGCGTCGGGGTCAAAACCGGCCTGACGGCTCCCCGGGCCGCCCTCCTGCTTGAAGTACCCCTGAACAAAGTCGTTACCATGATTATGTTCGGGCTGATCAGAAAAGGATTTATCACCGTCCGCAAAACCGAGCCGCTGGCCTTTGAAAGGCTGAAAAAAGACGAAGAGCCCGAGTATCCGTATGAAAAAGACTTCCTCAAATCCTTCGATGAATACGGCGTCCCGAACGAGATAAGGCTCAGGGCGATGATGATCGACATGATCAAGGATCTGAAGGAAAGGATGCGGGGCTTCAGCCTGAAAGATACCGTGGCCTATTACCGCCAGGTGGTATCGGACGCGTGGAAACAGGTGGAAAGCGCCGATACACCGGAATTGAAATACAAACAATACGACGATGATTTCGAATGGGTGGCGCTCGACCACGATTTTGACAGGAGAACACACAACACTTTTGCCGATACTTACGTCTCACCTTCCTGGTGGCCCAGGTACATTACAGGCGGCCCGTCCGTTTCTCCTGCGCCTTCCGGCGGAGGCGGATACACCCCCTCTCCCAATATCGAGATCCCCAGGATGGCCGGGGCGGAATTCGCATCGGGGCTGGTCGGATGGTTTGAAACTTCTTCCCAGAACATCGTCGGGAAATCGGAAAGCTTCATTTCGTCTGTAACAGAGGTGTCCAACCCGGTTCCTGTTTCATCCGGCAGCGGGTTCTCGGGAGGCGGAGGCGGCTGTGCGTGCGCATGCGCATGCGCCGGTTGTGCCTGCGCATGTGCCGGGGGCGGCCGCTGATACTAAATTATAAATCCCAACTGTTTTCCGGAGGATGACATAATGAAATTGCTGGAAAAAATCAAAAACTTCCTCACTAATGAAAAGCCTCTCGAGCCGGGGACTTTCCACCTGCGGGGCGAGGAGGGCAGTCAAACATACCGGCTCCACCTGAGGATTGATCCCGGCGGGAAAGGGACGCTGGTCGTGAACGCTTCCAGGATAATACACCTGAACCAGACCGCCACGGAATACGCCCGCCACCTGATAAAAGACGACGGCACGGAAAAAGTCATTAAAGAGATGACGCACCGCTACAAGGTTTCAAAGGATACCGTAAAAAAGGATTACGAAAATCTGAAAGGCACGATTAAAACCCTCGTAACCACAGGCGATATCTGCCCTATAACTTACCTCGACGCCGAAAGGGTCGAGCCCTTCACGACCCCCGTCGTCGCGCCTTATAGAATGGACCTGGCGCTGACATACCGTTGTGACAACCGTTGTACTCACTGCTACGTGCCGCCTGACAGGGCGAATGTAAATGAGCTGGCTACCGATCAATGGAAAAAGATCCTTGACATGTTGTGGGATGCGGGGATACCGCACGTTACTTTTACCGGCGGCGAAGCCACGATGAGGGAAGATCTCGCCGAACTTATAGAACATGCCGAATCTCTGGGCGTCGTTACGGGCCTTCTCACCAACGGGCGTAAATTGTCCGACCCGGAATTCGTCAGGAAGCTGGTGGAAGCGGGCCTTGACCATTTCCAGATAACAATCGAGTCATACGATGAAGAAATCCACGACCGGATGGTCGGAGTAAAAGGCGCATGGAAAGAATCCGTCCAGGGGCTTAAAAACGCCCTCGCTACCGAAGTGTACACCATAACCAATACCACGCTGACCACTCTCAACGCAGGCGGAGCCGTAGATACGGTGAAATTCCTGGCAGGCCTGGGCGTCGAGGTTTTTGCAATGAACGGGATAATACACGCAGGGAAAGGCGCGGACTGCGGCATAGCATTGCGGGAAAACGAACTGGGCAAAATCATTGAGCCTGTGCGGCTGGCGGCTCTTGAAAAAAAGATGCGCTTTATATGGTACACCCCCACCCGCTATTGTAACTTCGATCCCGTGGACGCAGGCATAGGGCCGAAACAGTGCAGTGCGGCCAAGGCAAACATGTGTATCGAGCCGGACGGCGAGGTACTTCCCTGCCAGAGCTATTATCATCCGGCTGGAAACATCCTGAAAGACCCGTGGAATAAAATATGGAACTCGTCCGTCTGTACCGATATCCGGGAAAGGAAGAACCTCCCGGGAATGTGCAAATCATGCAATACTCTGCCTGTCTGCGGCGGCGGATGCCCGTTATGGAAAGACGGGGAAGATTTCGTCTGCCGGGAGAGCAAATCATCCGGCTGATCATCAAACTTCCGGAACAAAGAAAGGAATTTGATCCTTTTCGGACAAGTATTTCTTTATCATGGAAAATTTTAACAGGGACGGCTTGATCATGGATGATAAGAACATGGACGCTCCCGATCCTGACGATGAGGAATTTCTCGACCTGGATGATTTACACTTCGCCAGGGATGTGCTTCACAATTGTAACTTTTCAATTATAATCGTCAAGGACGGGGCGCTCCTTTATACTTCGAAAGAATCGGGCATACTTCCCCTGTTTCATGCGGCGTTAAGCGCGGGGGATTATATCGACACGTATGTTGCCGATAAGGTAATCGGAAAGGCTGCGGCGCTTTTACTCTTATACATGAAAGTTGCAGGCGTTTATACCCCGGTAATGAGCAAAGACGCGCTTCGAATACTGAAAGACAGAGGTGTGCGGGTCGATGCCGATAAAATTGTAGAATTAATTACCGACAAAAGCGGAAATGCTCCCTGCCCCCTGGAAATAGCCGTTAAAGTTATCGGGGATGACCCCTGGGAAGGCCTGGCGGCGATAGCAAATCATTTCAAGGAGAGGTTTAATATCGATGAATAAACGCATTATATTTTTTACCATTATTTTCTTTATCGCTTCTTTATCGCTGGAGGCTTTTGCCGCTACCCCGGTCTTCGATGAAAAGGAACGGGAATTTATAACGGAGGCATACTCGATAAGCCCGACTCTCAGACCCGTGGATTGGCCGAAACTTGCAAAAAGGAACAGGGGAATAATAACCGATGAATTTCTCGACAAGCTGGAGAAAAGCATCGATGCTTCACTGAGAGCCAAAAGGGATCAGGGCGCATTCTACCTGGCTTACCTTGCCGATGTATGCGCCGAGACGGTTCATAAGAAATCCGATTACCGCCTGGGGCTTGCATGGTATTACATCAAGTCCGACAGGGGCGGGGAGGCCATCGATATATGCAATAACATCAGGCTCACGCATCCCAACGATCCCAATATAGAACTGGCCCTTGCCGCCTCGGTCGATGCGAACGGCGATTCCGCCGGGGCTTACCCCATGTATCTCGATGTTGTTCGCAGGGCTCCGAAAAACGAAGCGGCAAGAATCTACCTCGGCAAGTTTTATATGAAAATGAACGAGTATGACCGGGCGAAGGAACAGCTTACAAAAGCCATTGAAATAAACCCGAACAGCGAGGCGGTCGGCCTGCTTGCACAGCTTGAGTCCGAGAGAAAATTAAAATTGGCCGAAGTTAAAACCCCAACCGTTTCAACCCCTGTAAATGTGGAGGAAACATTTTCCCCTGAAGCAAAAGAGCTTATAGCCGACGGGAACCGGCTGCTGGAAGAAAACAACCTGGAACTGGCTGCATCGTCATTTAACCAGGCGCTGGCGATAAATAAAAATTCGATTAGCGCCATCGAGGGGCTTGCAAGCGTTTATCTAAGAAAGAAAGAATACAACGATGCCATCCCTATCCTTGAAAACGCCGTTAAAATCTCACCCACGAACCCTGTATTACACCGTTTGCTCGGCACCGCTTACGAGCAAAAGGCCGAAGGCACCGGCGTGATTTTATTCCTGGATCAGGCCATTGCGGAATATGAAGAAGCCGTCCGCCTGAACCCGGAAGACGGGATTTCACAATTCTATATCAAAAGGGTACAGGAAAAAAAGGGCAATTTTTAAGGCATAAAATGAATTCGAAATCCTCCTTTTTATCGGTAGAGGATTGGGACAGGCAGCTTTGCCGGCAGGCGGAATGGCTGAGACCTCACCGTTTTCTCCAGTACCGCCATGCCGGGCTGGTCCATGCAAAAAGTGTGCTGGACCTGGGATGCGGCACCGGCCGCATAACCGTAGAATGCTCTGAAAAAACCTCCGCACAGGTAACCGGCCTCGATTTTGATCCCAGAAAACTGGAATTCGCAAGATCTTTACCAGGTAGAATCAAGTGGGTGGAAGGCTCTGCCTTCGACCTTCCTTTCCCTGATGAAAGCTTCGATATCGTTTTATGCCATTATGTGCTCCTGTGGCTTGAAGACCGGGAGCGCGCCCTTTCGGAAGTGAGGCGGGTGCTTGCTCCAGGCGGCTGTTTCCTGATCCTGTGTGAGCCGGATTATAACGCTGCAATAGAAGAACCTGACCTCGGGATCGTTGACCTTTACAGGAAATCTTTACTGCGGGAAGGCGCCGACCTTTCATGCGGGCGGAAGCTCCCGGGGATGCTGTCCGGGGCCGGGATGAAAGGTCGTGTCGGGGTCGTCAATTTTTCATGGGAGCCGGACTTCTGGCACAGAGAATTAAAGGCTGAACAGGATCTGAGGAGAAAAACATGGAAAGACCTCGTATCCCCGCAGAAAATGGAAGAGTTATTCAAAAAAGAAGAGGATTCTCTGGATAAAGGAGAAAGGTTTTTCTGGCTCCCTATGTTTTATGCGCTGGCAAAAAAGAAACAGTAAAATAATCTATAAAATTTTTCGGAGGCAGACATGACTCTGGCAAAACAGGGACACTATCAATGGGCCAAAATCGGCGATATAGGGGCCTTTTTCAGCTTGATGGTGGACAATGTTACCAACCTGGTTTTCCTGTCGGCTTTGCTTCTTGCCGTAAATTTTCCGAAGGAAATCATCTTTTATAAAATGATCCCAGGAACGGCGCTGGGCGTGCTTATCGGGGATCTCTTATATACCTGGCTTGCATTTTACCTTGCAAAGAAAACCGGTAAAAACGATATAACGGCCATGCCGCTGGGACTGGACACGCCCAGCACCATAGGCGTTACCCTGGCGGTAATAGTGCCTACTTTTATTTCTTCAAACAACGCCGACCTGGCATGGAAAGTCGGCATGGCTACTCTGTTTTTCATCGGCATCATCAAGCTCTGTATCACCCCGTTCACCGGGTGGGTCAGGAAAAACGTCCCCCAGGCAGGCCTCCTGGGATCTCTTGCAGGCATCGGTGTGGCATTGCTGGCCTGCCTGCCCCTGATCCATGTTTTCCAGTATCCCATAGTAGGCCTTATCGCAATGGGGATAATCCTTTATTCGCTGGTGGCCAGGCTGCCTCTCCCCTGGAGGCTCCCCGGCGCTTTACTGGCCGTTGTCCTCGGGCTGGTAATATACCATTCGATGGGATTTTTCGGACTCGTTCCACATTATGCCATACAGGGAGTCAGCCTCGGCTTTTCATTCCCTCTGCCCGATAAAGAATTTTTCCTGGGACTTTTGCCTGCCTTGAAATTCCTACCCATCGCCCTGCCTTTCGCCCTGCTCACGATAGTAGGCGGCATCAATGTTACCGAAAGCGCCCGCGTCGCGGGAGACCCTTATAAAACCTGGCAGGTAATAGCGGTAGAAGGCTTCTCATGCCTGATTGCAGCTCCCTTCGGCGCCGTCGTTCAGACAACACCGTACATCGGTCATCCCGCTTACAAGGCTATGGGAGGCCGGGCCGCATACACCCTGGCAACCGGCCTGTTCATCGGCCTGGGCGGGATCTTCGGCTACATCTCCTGGATCGTGGATATGCTGCCCCAGGCGGCGGTGGCCCCGATCCTGATGTTTGTAGGCATAGAAATAATGGTCCAGGCTTACATGGCGTGTCCCCGCAAACATGCCGCGGCGGTGGCTTTCGCGCATATCCCCGTAATCGCCGAGCTTGTCAGGATACAATGGAGCACGCTCGTCAGCAGGTTCGCGCCGGACCTTTCCAAGATGCCCCCCGATCTCATGACCCAGTATATAACGATCTCCACATTCGCGCACGGCTTCATCCTTACCGCCATGCTGTGGGGCGCAATGCTTGCCTGCCTCATAGACAGGAAGCTGGCGGCCGCCGCGTCGTATGCGTTCTTGATGAGCGCTTTCTCGCTTTTCGGGATAATCCATTCGGTGGATCTTTCCAGCGCCATGTACCTGCCCTGGAAAGCAGGCACGACACTGCCCCTGGAAATAGCTATAGGATATTTCGCAATCGGCGTCCTTTTCCTCATCGGGCTTAAAATCGGCGCGCAGGACACGCCTTTCGAAGAGGCGGAATACGAAACCGGACCCTACTGATTGGAGGGAATGGAAGCCCGGGACTAGAAGCTTATAACCCGGCAATAAAACCGGCTTCGAATTTAACTGTAAAATTTAAAAGAGGCGGTCATTGAGCAAAAATAAAAAACAGGTTTCAAAATCAGAAGGCACAGGTAAAGCTCCAGGGGCAGGCAAATCCCCCGGGCGCGGCAGGGATGTCCTGCTCGTATTCATACTCTGGCTTTTATTGCCCCTGACCGCGCTTTTATCCGTCATCCTGGGAGACGGCGTCCCTGCGATTTACGGTTATATCTCTCCTGCCCTGATGAGCATCGGGACTTTTGTAGCCTCCGTCATCATGAAAATCCTTACCGCCCTGGGCGGCAGGGATATGTCGTCACGGTTCTGGATTGAGTTCTCAGGACCTCTTTTCGCCCTGCTCGTCCCGGCGATACTTACATTCTGGTACGGCTCAAAGACCCGCTGGTTCTCCCTTGCCGCCATTTTCCTGGCCTGCCTGGGGATAGAAATGATGATACAGGGGTTCATAATCTCGGGAGACACCATGCCCCCCTTTAAAATGATAAAAAGCGCCACTTACTGGGATTTCCCTCTTTATTACTTAAGCCTCTCCAGCTACCGGGGGGAAATCGGCATGTTCATCGGGGAACTGGGCACAAGCTTCATGATGATGGGGACTTTCGCATCGATCTGGGAGATGGGAAAAGAGATAAAAGGGAATCCGTCTCCCAATTTTTATTCTTCATTGATTATCGGGATATGGGCTGCGCTTTTTCTTGCCGTGATCAAGTGGAGACCCTACCAGGCAGGCTTGCTGCTCGGGTTGTGGCTGGTGCCGCGTATCGGAAGCTTCACGGCGGGGAAGAAGCCTGCGAAAAAAACCGCTCCCCGTGCTGAAAAGAGCACTTCTGAAAATTGATTGATTAAATAATAAATACCAGGAGGCCGTCATGGAAGAAGAACGAAACATGGAAAAAGAAATAGTGGAACTCGTTCCTGTGATAGAAGACCCGAAGGTGAACTGGGGGATCCATGCCAATTATGCTCACGTGGGTCACACCGGGCAGGTTATATCTCTTTATTTCGGGCAGTGGAGCAAAGTCCCGTTTCATGAAATCGGGAAGAACCCCGATACGGGCCGGAGACGCTTCAAGGTGCCTATTTTTACAAAGATAATTTTCGACCTGGATATGATCCCTGTTTTGATCAGCCTCCTCAGCAAATTTTACGAAGAATATAAAAGCACGCCCGACCGCCCGGCAACCGATATCGATATGGAAAACGAATAATCACCGGGTAATCGCGCCAGAAAAATTTCAATGTGATCGCAATTGCAGCCACATGAAAACGGGTCATTTGTGATTATGTTGTATTGATTTGAATAAAGGATGGAAAGGCGCAAAAAACAAAGATCCATTAGCATCGCGGCCTGTTAAACCCCGAATACAACTTGATTACGAATGACCCGATAATTTATAACCAGGTTTTATGCCCGCCTCTTGATTTTATGGCAGAAAATTACTATAATTATTATAGTTAATAGACTAAAGGAATGAGTTGTAATGAAAAAAGGGATTGAAACATTATTTGCCGGGAAGGCCCTTGTATCGCTATTAAAGGTGTTTCTTTTCAATCCCGATCGCAGTTTTTATCAGCGTGAAATAGTGAATATGACGAAAGAGGCATTGCGCAACGTCCAATTGGAATTGGACAGGCTTATTTCCGTGGGGTTAATAACCAGGACAATAAGCGGGAACCGGGTGTATTACCAACTGGACCCGCGCTGTTCAATTGCTCATGATTTGAAATCCATATTTCTAAAGACGGTTTTTGTTGACGAAACCCTCGGCGAAAACCTTTCTCCTATAAGAGATAAAATCAACATTGCATTTATCTATGGCTCTATCGCACGGGGCGAGGAGAAGAGCCACAGCGATCTTGACCTTATTATAATAGGTTCACTCGGCGCCCGTGAGGCAGCCCGGCTGTTGGCTCCGGCAAAGAAGAAACTTGCCCGCGAAATTAATCTCGTGATATACAACCCTCTTGAATTCAGGAAAAAATACTCCGAAGGCAATCACTTCATAAATGCCGTTCTCAGTGAACCTAAAATTTTCCTGATCGGAGATGAAGATGAACTTACAAAGATTCTTAAATGAAGAGCGGCTTAGACCACACAAGACTTCGCCGAAGGAAATCGCAGATTTATTCAGGATAATCGAGCGTGATTTGAAGGATTCAAGGATCAAGCAGTTATCGGTGGACAGGCGATTTGCAACCGCGTATAATGCGGCGCTTCAGCTTGCAACGGTTATTTTATATGCTTCTGGATACAGACCTACAGGGATCGGGCATCACTGGGTTACTTTCGAGGTGTTGCCTGAACTGATGGGTGAAGAGTCCCAGGCGGCTGGAGATTATTTCAATATCTGCCGTTCAAAAAGAAATCTTACCGATTATGACCGGGCGGGCGAAATCTCCGAAACAGAGATGGCAGAACTTATTAAAGAGGTTGAGTTATTTAGAATAAAGGTAATAGAATGGATAAAAGAAAAATTCCCGGAGCTTTTACCTTGATAGACCATATTGAAAAACAGTTTCCAACTATCTTTCGTACTCTGGGCGAGGAATACTTCTTTCCCGGTGCCCGGTCAGGTTCTATCTAAACAAGTCTCCCTATTAAATTCGGGAGGGACACGATCTTACTTTTAAGCTCTTCCTTCGTACCCCGTTGTAAAAGCCGTTTTAATTCTCTTATCTCTCTTTGGACTACTTCTCTCATTTTTAATTTTTTGTTTTGTAGTAATTCTTCCAGGATCTGGATTGAATTCACAGCCCTTATCTTTTCTTCTATTTCCTCTTTTTTCTCACTGTCTTCCAGGGCATGAAATGCTGCTGCTTTCGTCCTTGCCTCGATCTCTTCGAAGGAGAGAGCAGGGGCTTTAATTTTAACGCCTTTTTCAATTGCGGTATGCAAATCCTTGCCTGTAACGTTTAATATACCATTGGCATCGATGTGAAAGATTACTTCTATTTTGGGAATTCCCCGCGGAGCGGGGTCGATATCTGAAAGTATCAATTCTCCTATCTTCAGATTTTCCGTTGCTATTTCCCTTTCCCCCTGAAGGACACAGATGCTCACCTCCATTTGATCGTCCCTGGAGGTAGTGAATACCCGGCTATGAGAAGTGGGAATAGGAGTATTTCTTTTAATCAGGCGGGTAAAAATCCCCCCCTGGGTTTCGATTCCAAGGGATAAGGGATTAACATCCACTAAAACGGTTTTTTTATAATCTCCTTTTAAGATCCCGGCTTGAACGGCCGCGCCGAGCGCCACCACCTCATCGGGATTTACGTCTTTTATAGGCTCTTTTTTGAACATCTCGACAGCCAGCTTGTGAACCGCCGGCATCCTGGTCGCCCCCCCTACAAAGACCACACGGTCAATCTCCTCGGGAGAAAAGCCTGCATCGAATAAAGCCTGCAGTGTGGGTTGTATCATTTTTTCCGCAAGGTCAGAGGTTAAGTGTTCAAACTTCTCCCTGGTGAGGGTTAACTGCTTTTCTTTATCATGGTTTAAGAAAGGCAACTTAATAGCGGTTTTAATTTCCAGGGAAAGGTCAATTTTAGCTTTTTCGGCGGCGTCTCTGAGTTTTGGAAAGAGCGTCGCATCTTCAGAATATAAAATTCGTCTTTGTTGTACTTCTTCCATTATCCAGGAAACCAGCCTCTGATCCCAGTCATCTCCTCCGAGGTTAGTATTCCCATTGACTGCTTTTACTTCAAAAAATCCATCTCCTAATTCTAAAATGGAAACATCGAATGTTCCTCCTCCCAGGTCCCAGACAAGTACCGTTTGGATATCCTGTTTGTCCATCCCGTAAGCCAGGGATGCCGCAGTCGGCTCATTTATGATCCTGATTACCTCCAGCCCCGCAAGCTCCCCGGCTTCATAAGTCGCCTGTCTTTGTTTGTCATTGAAGTAAGCAGGGCAGGTAATTACCGCCTTTTTGATCTTTTCCCCCAGGTATTCTTCAGCATCGAGCTTTAATTTCAGAAGGATATAAGAAGAAATCTCCTGGGGAGAGAGAACTCTCCCGTTTATCCTTACTTTATAATCGCTTCCCATTTTTCTTTTTATGGAAAGAACTGAGTTTCCCGAATTCCTTAAAGCGGCCGCTTTAGCAGCTTCCCCAACCAGCAGAATATTTTCCGCTTTGAAAAAAACCGCGGAAGGGGTAAGCCTTTCTCCTTCGAAATTAGGGATAATTTCCGGTTTTTCCCCGCGAAGGACAGCCATAACCGAATTTGTGGTTCCCAGATCTATCCCGAGTATCTCGCTCACAATTTTCCTCCCCCTTTCTATACTTTTTGTCCTGTCTCCACAGAAAGAGATTTTCTTCTTATGGATCTGATCTCTTTGTCCATTTCTTCCATCATCCCATACTTCAGCATGGTGTCCATGCCTGCTATTACCGCCCTTAAATTTATCCCGATCAACGGAATGTCAGAGACGCAAATAACTAAATCCGCCTGGACAACTATCCCTTTATCCAGTATCCTGTCCAGCAAGTCCGTCAGTGTAG
>JAMCWD010000039.1 GCA_023475345.1 Chloroflexota bacterium
AAGTAGAAAAGGAAGCCGCCGGGAATTTTTACCGGGAAAATTTATTTTTCCATATTGTCCAGCACCCTGAGAAATGCGGAAACTATACTGGGATCGAACTGCTTGCCCGCGCCTTTTATCAGGGCTTCGCGCGCTTCCAGGGGAGTAACGCCTTTACGGTCGGCCCTGTCGGAAAGCATGCTGTCGTATGCGTCTGCGACCGATATAAGCCGCGCTTCAAAAGGTATTTTCTCGCCCGAAAGCCCGTCGGGATAGCCTTTTCCGTCCCACTGCTCGTGATGGTGCCTTATTATCGGGGCTATATGACGCAGGGACGGGATAGGCCGCACTATTTCTTCGCCGATTACCGGGTGGCGCTTCATTATCTTTTCTTCTTCCGGTGTAAGCGATCCGCTCTTCGTGAGGATGCTTTTGGGTATCTTCACGAGGCCGATGTCATGGAGGGAGGCGGCTTTTGCAAGGTCGATATTTTCGATGGAATCGTAAAACTCGCTTTTTGCCCTGCGGGAAGAGCCTGCGATTATTATTTCGATGCTTCCTATATCGTGGAACAGCGCGCTGTCCTTGACGGTCTTGATCTCCCCTGGATCAACAATGCCGAGTTCCCCGGCCAGGAGCTCCGCCAGGTTGACGACCCTCCTGCTGTGATCATAGGTTTCTTCATCCGCCGTTTTCATAAGGAGCGTTATCAGGCTTGCAGCGACATCTTCGCCTGCCCAGTCGTCTTTTTTGAGCTTTTTCTTGATGATGGATTCCATCTCGCCCTGGACTGCTTTCGGCGCCAGTGCGGCCTGATCTTTTTCAACGGCTTTCTTCGATTCGGATTCCAACTTCACCTGGGCGGCTTCCTTTTCTACTTTGTAAGTCTTCTGCCGCTCAATTACCTTCCCGGCTCCGCTCAGGATTTTGCCCGTTCCCTGGCCGTCCTGCACCTTCCGGGCGGTCGCCGTTTCTATTATTTTTGTAGTGCGGTCTTCCGTATCGCGCTTGCCGGTTGAATCGCCGCCGTCACGGAAGCTGACTCCCCCGTCGAACGTTTTATCAAGCCTGGATATATCATGGATCTCGCTCGTGATATGCGTTCCGGTATTTGAAGCTTTTAAAAGGGGTTTCTGCTCGTTCTGCTTTTCCTGGCCCGTATCGACGGCATAAGCCACATATTTCAATACGTTCATGTTCCCGAACATGGCCGGTTCGCTTTCGTAGCCGGGGACATGCATTATGCCGGTAGATCCTTCCAGCGCCCCGTCGGCTCCGATAACCGAAAATAAAGAATTCGAACCGGAACCGGAAAGCCAGCCCGTTGTAAGCGGGGCACCGAAAAGAAGCGACTCCGCGGAGGATGTGCCTGCCGATCTCTTCGATTTCCGCGATACTTCCCGTAACTGCCCGGATTCCTTCTCGATTTTCTTTTTTTCTTCCGTCGCCGCCGCCGTCTTATGATCCCCCGGCAATATTTCCGCTTCTTCGGGATGAACTGCGGATGACGCTTCCTTTCCCGCTCCGGCGGATGCCTCCCTGGAAACTATCTCGCTCAGTTCCAGGATTGTTTTAACTACATCCTCTCCCTTTTCGGCTGTCGTCTCTTTCGGCTCGTCTCCCGATGCAGCACGGCGGATCCGGTCGGTTATGTCCTGGGTCGCAGCCGATTGTAATACTTTTTCCATGGTATCCTGCGCATCCTGGGGGCCTTGTGTTTCATGTTTTTGCGTTCCAGTTTCCGCCGTATCGGTAACTTGCGCTTTCTTTCTTATCATTTCAGAGAGGAGGGGCATCTGGGGGTCTTCATGAGCGGCTTCGGCTCCCTGTTGAGGGACATCATAGGCGAAAGACTTTATTTTATAAGGATCTATTTTAAAATCCGGCCCTTCCTGTTGGGGCTTTTCAAAAACAGGTTTTTCTTCTTTCGTTTCCCTGGAATATTCTTCTTCCATCCTTGCCGATTCGGGCTGGATATGGGTTTTGACCTGTTTCTGCTTCATTAAAAGCGTGGGGGGAAGTTCTTCCTTCAAATCTTCAGCCTGGGGCTGTTGTTTTTGTTTTGAAGCGGGTTTCTCTTCTTGTTCTTCGGGGATAAGGAAAGAAGCGGGAGGTTCCGTTTTTATTTCTTTCTTTATAGCCTTGCTTTCGCTAAAGATCACCTGTGCGGCTGTCCGGGTCCTTTCCTGGAATTTTTGTTGTTCGGGCTGCTCGGCCTTCAACTCCGCACTGCGGCTTTCCCGGCGGCTCACGGCGGCTTTATCGAGTATCGACTCCTCAAGGGTTTTCGGGATGTCTTTTCCCGGCTCCAGCCTTGATGCGCTTTCTTCCTGCTTAGCGAACATGCTCCCCATCGACCTGACAAATTTCGGCATGTCCTGGGTCTTTGGAGCATAAGCAGGCTGATCTTTCCGCCCGGCGCTTTCAGTTTTGGATTTTTGTTCCGGTGATTTTTCAGCAGCCGCTTCCTTTGCCCGAGGTTTTTTCATTACTTCGACCAGGGACTCCGGTATTTCTCCCGACTGAAACGCGACAGCCTGCTTGCCGGGAAGCGGTAACTCTTCATGCTGTAATTCCGGTTCCGCTTCGAATGTAACGGCTCTGGACAGACGGGGTTCAGATTTTTCCTGATCCTGAATTGTAACGCCAAGTTGTATGTTCTTCATGCTCATGTCGGGAGTTTCCGTCTTCGGAGTTGCCGATTTCTGGCCCGTTGAAAACTCCGGTTTTGTTTCGGGCAGCTTGAACTTCAGGCTCGTGTCGGGAGTTTCCGTCTTCGGAGTTGCCGATTTCTGGCTCACGAAAGATTCCGGCTTCGTCTCAGGCAGCTTGAACTTCATGCTCATGTCGGGAGTTTCCGTCTTCGGAGTTGCCGATTTCTGGCTCACGAAAGATTCCGGCTTCGTTTCGGGCAGCTTGAACTTCAGGCTCGTGTCGGGAGTCTCCGTCTTCGGAGCCGCTGATTTCTGGCCTCCGGGAACCTCCGATTTTGGAGTAAACTTTTGAAGAAAGGCGCTGTCTTTCAGGATCTGAGATTTCGCAGGCTGCTCCGAAGTGGGAGGAGGCTGAAGTTTCGGGTGTGAAAATTTTAAAGAGGCTTCTGTTTTTCCTTTCTTTCCATTACCCGGCTCAATAGACGGATGAGAACTCCTGTCTTCGGGAAGCTTCAGCGGTTTCAGTTCGGGGTATTTCTTGCTCTGCATGGCTTTCCATACCGATGTCGGAAGCTGGGATTTTTCGGTCCCTTCGGTCGTTTCTTTCCGGGGCAGTTTTACCCCCTGCCTGTATGACGGCAGGGAATCGGTATTCTTACCTGCTGAATAACGGTCTTCAAATATATTTACGAGGTTTTCAAGCTTTTCCGATACCGTCTGTTGTAAATTCAAGAGGCGGGATACCTTGTGATACTGGACATTGTCCCGTGCAGTTAACGGCTGTGAAGTTGGAGATTCAAGCGCCTGGGCGTCCGCCGGCAAAGTATTGACCCCCTGTTTCCCGTTGTATTGGGGAGGAGCTATTATGCTGAATACCGCGCCCAGATGGCTGAAAAAGTTGCCTGGATTCATATTACTCACACCCTTAATAAATAATAAACCTGTTGTATTATTATCACTTCATAGTAAAGTAAAGTAAACCGGCAAGGGAGGTCGAATCGGATTTATAAATTAAGCGGCACTACAATAATTTCCCCCCCGGGGTGCCTTGAGCGCAGTCGAAAGGCGGGGTGGGTATTATTGCATGGGTTTATTTTTACGGCACAACCGGGATCAGTGCATTTCATCGGGCCTCTGGGGCGGAATACCCGGCTTTAGCAATGGAGGAAATATCAGGGATTTAGTGAATGAAATACTTCAGTTAAGGATTCTTATGAACCGGGAGATATAAAAAAATGAGAGCTGATTCTATTATCGAATCCTCGGTTATGGGTATTTTAAATATATACGCCATAGCTTTTGGAAAAAAGGATATAGAGAGGATAGTTTCCCTTTTTTCGCCCGATGGAGATCTTATAACTATCGGCCTGAGCGCGGAGGAGAAAAAAACAGGCCTTGCAGAATTCACCCGGCAGATTGAAAAAGAAGTCTCCCGTTCGGAAAAATCGTCGATTGAATTTACATGGCATTCAGTTTCAGCATCCGGCAATGTAGCCTGGGTTGCCGCGGATGTTATCATGCATGAAAAATATGACGGCGAGGAGGTGGATTATCCCCTCCGCCTGACCGCCGTTATGGAACAAAGAGGCCCCAGGTGGCTGATTTCCCAGATGCACAAGTCCCTCCCCGCAGCAATATAAATAACGGTGTCTGGATACATGTGTCAGGAATCCACCCCGCCTGTTGCGCCCCTCTTGGGGAGGAATTATATTTTCCCGGGACTTTTAGGCAGCCTCTTATATACTAACCCCAAAAGTGTACTCTCAAGCCTCTTGCTGGGATTGGGCCTTTTAGGAATGCTGACATGTGTGGGGTGCGGGACAAAGAACGCACAATACATAAAGACAGTGCCGACAAGCGTTGTAGGAGCATCGCCGTCGGCTTATGATCATAATGCGCAAAATCAAACGGCGGAAACAAAATTCACAAAATATGTAAAGCATAACCGGCATCGTATCAGTGATTTGCCGGACATGTCTTATAAAGAGGCTTTTCCTTTTTTAATTGAAACAGCCGATGAACTGCTGTCGGACGATAAGCTTCTCGAGCAAATTATTCAACGAGAGCCTCACAATATGAAAATAGATGAATTCGGCGCAGTATATAAATATACAACCAACCCGAATGTCGTAAGATATCTCAAAAAGGCGGAAAATCACCTGAAACCGGGAGGGACGCCGTATGAAGATAATGTATTGAGAGATCGCGCTAAATTGGATGGATACATAAATCAGGCGTCTTCATACGTGAAAACAGAATCTGATGAAGTGGCGGTTACACTGGCCAGGGCACTTGTCCATGACGCTTACGGAGAAGGCAGAGCAGGGGCGAATCTCCTGGAAGCCGTTCCGGAAGAATACCAGTGCACATTCCCTTTCGGAATGATTTTTTCAGATGGATTTGATCAGAAAAGAGCCTTACGCGTTTTTATTAAGCTGATAGGCTCAGAAAATGAAAAAATAAATGTAAAAAACTTTTCGCTTGATTTTGCAGGCGTACAATATACCAGGTTAGGCATAGAGCACATCAGTTACCCGATGTTGCTAAAAGGTGAAAACCTGTGTAAAAAAGTAAAGAAAAACACCGGCCCCGACATGTGGGAAAGAGCTGTTGCAGATTATATTATTTCGCGCTACATAAACAACGACAACTATGAAGGGGCCATGAAACGCTTAAATATCGCCATTGAAGTCTGTAATAAAACAGGACGTGATCCTGACTATTTTGATGAATTAAAGACTCTTATAAAAATGAAGCACATCCGGAGATCTTGATCCGGCCCCCATGGGATGCCATGAAACTTCAACTTAAACTCCTAGCCTTCCATGTAAACCGAAGAATCTACTTTGCCGGTAATGGAAGTCCTGAGCTTGTTATAGAACGGGCGCATAACTTTAGCCTGCTCCGCCACTTCATCAGCATTTTTTACCGTCTGCTGTAATTTTTCTTCACCGTCCCGGACCAGATTTATCGCTATATCCAGGTGTATCGGGTCTTCATCTTCATAATAAAACATTACTTCTTCCATCATGCCTGCAAAATCGCGGAGGCCGTCCATTAAAAGCCAGTGCCCTTTGAGCACTTCTTCGGTCATTTCTTCGTCGGTTATGAATTCATTTGCGTATTCTTCATACGTTGCGGCAATCTTGCTGAAAAGCGGTTCAAGCAGCTTCATTAATTGATCTTTATCGATTTTGCCGCTTCTGAGCCTGCCGATACAACTTTCAATAAACTCGACCGTTTTCAATATTCCACCTCTCCCGGATACCTGTTTCCTTATTGAAAGGCTTAATTCCTTGTAAAAAGCAAAAAAAGAAGATCAAAGCCCTTATTTAATGGTATTTCTCATTCCAATACAAGGCCCGGCATGTTCCCTTGTTGTACGGGACAGGAACATTTTTCAGGGTTGCTTATTAATTTGCCGTAAGTTACTGCCTCTGAAAAAACAAAGTAAAATCGTGCAGCGCTTGTTCCAGCATGTTTGACCTGGTATCGGCAAGATTGCGGACCATCTTGGACCATGAGGTCTGTCCGACTGCAAGCTCGTTATCGTTACGAATAGGAATCGATATGCCGTTAAGGTCGCTTTCCCGGCCTACCCACTCCGCCTCGCTCCCTGCCCCGCGGTTGATCTTAACCGCATCAACGGTAGAGGCTTCTGTCCCGAGGATTTCATTTGCAGCTTTTTTGATCGCAGGATCTTTGATATCTTTGCTCTCGGCCACCCGCTTTGCAACGGCGTATAAGTCCACGGATTTTCCGGGTTCGTCCTGGTTGAAGTTTATCGTGCCTGTGTCATAGAGGGAGCAGTCGCGATTCTCAACCGCATCGTTGGCCGTCCATGAATACGCAAGGATATCTCTGACGGCGATCTTATCGGCGCTGCTGGAATTTATAACCGCATTAGAAAAATTGTCAACCTTGCCCATAAGGGCTTCGGTCGCATCCGCATTAACCGCGCTTGTTGTCGGGTTCTCGGATTTTGAAACTACTATTTTCGCCATATCTTCATTTGATAATTTTTCCCCGGAAGCAAGACGGTTGCTTATCTCTTTCAAGCTGACCTCGTCTCTCATCTTGGCCGTTTCATAACCGTCCGTCTTATACTGGTGCTTGGTTTCGCGCTGTGAGAATACTACTTCGTCCGTCGTGCCCCTCAGGCCGGCGGCCATATCAAGCTCTCCCATGTTGTCCACATCCAGGACGGTCAGGTCTATTTTACGACCGGACTCCGACGTTGATTTCCTTAGAGCATCGGTTACGAATATGGCGCGTGTACGCTCACCGGCGGCAGGAACCTTGACATCGCTGGACTTGTGGAAAGAACCGTCGAATGTGGTCATCATCATGCCGGTAGTGTCAGCCGTACCGGTACCCTGCCCGCTCATTACGAAGACCGTTTTATCAGACGGGAAGTAATGCATGGAATTGGTGACAAAACTCTGTAAATTGTCTTTTGATCTGACTGCAAAATTCGGAGTCCCGGATGGCGATCCCTGGGGGGGATCCACTTTTTCCTGAACCCCGAAGTTGCCTTCTATCGGATGGGCCCCCTCTTTATCGATTAAATATGACTTTGCCACCCCGTCTTTCTGGGTCATAAGTATTACATTGGTATTCTCATCCGAGACAAGACCTTTTTTCTGGTAGCTTTCAAGACGGGAAGTGCCGGTTGAGTCGGCGTCCTCATATACCATAACCGTCATGGCTTTTTTCTTTTGTACATCGGTAATATTTACAGAAGCGACGGGATCGCTCCCGTTGGGGGGTGTATTAGGCGGGATATCGCCGCCTGGGCTTCCTCCGGGCGGCTTCTCCGTCCCCGGCTCTTCGGGCTTTTTGCCCCTCAGCCTGTCTATAAATGCTTTTATTGCATCCCATATACCCTTTAAACTGATGCCTTTAAGCGATTCTTCACTCCCGGCGCTGCATACCTTGGAAGTTCCTGCCTGGCCTATCTGGGAAGTTCCTGCCTGGGCAGTCCCTGCCTGGGTAGCTCCTGCCTGGGTGGTCCCTACCGGGGTAGATCCGCCTATTCCATTAATCGGTGAACTCATAGTTAACCTCCAATGATACTTAATGACGCATTAAGAGTCATTATTGTTATCACGCAATAAAAATAATAATCAAGGGTTTAAAAAATATTTTTTTACCGGGGTTGCCTCATTCTATCTATCATAATTTATAAACATTTTATAAGGATAATATCGGTAACGGTCATGTTTTAGCAGGAAAGATTTGCCCGATAATGAAATTCTTTAATCAAGAGACGGAGGTTTTTAATTCCTGATGAGTATGGAATTGAAAAAAAGGCTGACAATCGGGATAATTCTGTTATTGCTCGTCTTCATAACAGGCATAGCAGGATACAAGTTGATGGGGCACGGCAAATGGAGTTTGCTGGATTCGACATACATGACCGTGATAACCCTTTCCACCGTGGGCTACGGCGAAGTGCTGGGCGATTTCAGTAACAATCCCATGGCCAAGATATTCACCATATTTTTAATATTAATCGGAATCGGAATTCTCACTTTTACCATATCTAATCTCACCGCGTTCCTGGTGGAAGGCGAATTGAGCAATGCGCTATGGAGGCAGAAGATGGATAAAAAAATCAAGAAGCTTAACGATCATTTTATTGTCTGCGGGGCAGGCGATATAGGGATACTGGTTATTGACGAGTTGAAACGCACAGGCCGCCCGTATGTCGCTATTGACAAGGACCCCGAGGTAGTCCGGAAGTTCAAGGAAACCAACACCGATGTATTGATAATCGAGGGTGACGCGTCCGATGATGAAATAATGGAAGAGGCGGGGATCAAAGCCGCCCATGGCCTGGCCTGCGCAATGGGAAGCGACCAGGAGAACCTTTTCGTCGCCGTCGCAGCCCGGTTCCATAACCCCAATATCAGGATAATCGCCCAGTGTACCAATCCTGCAGACAGGCCCAAATTCCTGAAGGCGGGCGTTAATTCAGTCGTTTCCGCTCATTATATCGGCGCTTTGAGGATTGCATCCGAGCTTATACGCCCCCATGTCGTAACCTTCCTGGACGCGATGCTCAGGGATAAGAAAAAAGAAGTCAGAATAGAAGAGGTTACGGTTTATTCGAACTCACCGCTTGCGGGTAAATCGCTTAAAGATACAACCATACGCGAAAAGACCGGTCTTATGGTGCTGGCTATGCGGCCGCCCGATACCGAAGATTTCATATATTGCCCGCTCGGCGATGAAATAATCCCGTCCGATGGTGTGATAGTGGTCTTCGGCCACATGGAAGGGGTGGAGAAGCTAAAAAAAATGATCGGCTCTCCTCCCCCAAAGAAAGCAATTTTATGCGAATGCCCCTGCCCGGAACCGGGCAATGAACAAGAAATATTATGATTCAAAGATGATATTTACGGGTAAATATCAACCTGAGAGGTGATAATTTCGCCTTGAAAAATCTCTATCGCGGTTATAAAATTATTGTTAGTGAAATAAACTAAGGAGGGCTATCATGTCTCTGGAACTTGCAGCCGTTAAGGAAAAAGTTGAAAAAGAAAGCATCTATATAAAAACGCTGGAAAGGGAAATCGGAAAGGTCATAGTCGGCCAGGAGCATGTGCTTGAAAGGGTGCTGGTCGGCCTCCTTGCAGACGGGCACATCCTGCTCGAAGGCGTGCCGGGTCTTGCGAAAACCCTCCTTTTTTCAACTTTTTCCTTAAC
>JAMCWD010000048.1 GCA_023475345.1 Chloroflexota bacterium
AATCTCAATTTCACTGCATCACCGGAGCCTACAGTGTCGAATTTGAAGCCACAACCAGCGACAGATAAAAGGGTAATCGTTAAGATCAACGCGCTGATAAGTAAGAATTTGTGCTTCATATAAAACCCCGTTTTCTGTTTATTCTTGACTCTTTGGTAAGGTCATATCTACCTGTTTTTGTGTACCCTCCACCTCAGATCTTGATTTTTGAATTTGGATGGCCTCCTATGGTCGTCAGAGTACGATGTTAACCAGCTTGCCGGGTATGTAAATTACCCGCCTTATATCTTTCCCATCAAGGACAGGCCTGATATTTTCATCGTTTAAAGCCATTGCTTTTATCTCTTCCTCGGAAGAACCGGACGGAACCGACAGCCTTGCTTTCAGTTTCCCGTTCACCTGGACGACGACGGTGATATTTTCCTGCGCAAGCAGTTCCGGGTCGTATTCGGGCCATCTGGCTTTGAAGACGCTCGTGTCATGGCCCACCTTGTTCCACAGCTCTTCTGCAAGATGCGGCGCGACAGGGGCCATCAGGAGAATATAGCCCTCGGCGGATTTATGGCTGATACAACCGGGCTCCTTGTCATAAAGCTCCTGGAGGCCGTTGAAAAGCTCCATCAGGCCGCTGACTACGGTGTTGAAATGGAACCTCTCGATATCATCCGTGATCTTCTTTATATATCTATGGAGCAGGCCGCGGACGAGGAGAGGCTCATCGATATTTTTCGGAAAATTGTTCTGCATAAAAAACAGGTAAACCCGTCTAAGCCATCTGTAAACCCCTTCTATGCCGCGGTCGTCCCACTCGGAATCCTGTTCCGGCGGCCCGATGAAAAGCTCATAAGCTCTCAGGCTGTCTCTCCCGTATTTTGAAACCAACTCATCCGGATTGACGATGTTCCCCTTCGACTTGGCCATTTTGCTTCCCATGCGGTAGATCATCCCCTGGTTGAAAAGCCTGGTGAACGGTTCCTTGAAATTCACATAGCCCATGTCGTAAAGGACTTTTGTGAAAAAGCGTGAGTACAACAGGTGGAGGACGGCATGTTCGACGCCGCCCACGTACTGGTCAACGGGGAGCCATCGCCTGACGGCTTCTTTATCGGCCGGGCCTTCATCATATTCCGGCGAAACATATCTCAGGTAATACCATGAGGAGCAAATCCACTGTGAGATGGTATCGGTGTCTCTGCGGGCTTTTTCACCGCATACGGGGCATGTTGTATTTACGAATTCGGGTATGGCGGCAAGAGGCGATTCGCCTGTACCGGTGGGCTGGTACCTGTCAACATGGGGGAGCATTACAGGCAGGTCGGATTCGGGGACAGGGACTATGCCGCATTTTTCGCAGTGGACCATCGGGACAGGGGCGCCCCAGTAGCGCTGGCGCGAAACGAGCCAGTCGTGGATGCGGAAGTTGACCTTTTCTTCGGCAAGCCCGCGGCTCCCGAGATCTTTCACTATTTCTTTCCAGAAATCCGAGGAAGACATACCGTTGTATTTGCCGGAATTGATCATCGTGCCTTCGCCGGCATAACATTCTTCGGTCTCACAGTTTTCCGGGGGCTTTATGACCTCGATTATCGGGATGCCGAATTTTTGAGCGAATTCGAAATCCCTGGTGTCATGGGCCGGGACGGCCATTATTGCGCCTGTCCCGTAAGTTATCAGGACGTAATCGGAGATCCAAATAGGGATCTCCTCGCCGTTGACGGGGTTTATAGCGTAAGCGCCGGTTTTTGCGCCTGTCTTTTCGCGCTCCGACGCCATTCGTGCAAGGTCGCTGGTTTTCAGCGTATTGTCGATATATTCCATGACGGCTTCCCGGCATTCGGGAGCCGTTATTTTTTCCACCAGGGGATGCTCAGGCGCAAGCACCATGTAAGTGGCCCCGAACAGCGTATCAGGACGGGTGGTGAATATTTTCAGTTCATCGGGATGCCCCTTGATCTTAAAGATGACCTCGGCTCCTTTAGATTTGCCGATCCAGTTGGCCTGCATCAGCCTGACTCTTTCCGGCCAGTCCAGCCCTTCGAGGTCGTCAAGCAGCCTTTCGGCATAATCGGTTATCTTGAAAAACCACTGGGGCAGCATCTTCTTGACTACTTCAGAGCCACAGCGCTCACAGACGCCGTCAACGACTTCTTCGTTCGCAAGGCCGGTTTTGCAGGAAGTACACCAGTTGATGGGAGCCTCTTTCCTGTAAGCGAGGCCTCTCTCCATGAATTTCAGGAACATCCACTGGGTATATTTATAATATTCAGGCGAGGAGGTATTTATTTCCCTGTCCCAGTCATACATCGCGCCGATATCGTGGAGTTGGCGCTTCATGTTGGCGATGCTGCGTCCGATGTTCTCTTTGGGATGGAGGCCCTTCTTGATGGCCGCGTTCTCGGCGGGAAGGCCGAATGCATCCCATCCCATCGGGTGGAGGATGTTGTATCCTTTCATCTTCATGTAGCGCGACCAGACATCGGATAGGACATAACCCCGCCAGTGGCCTACATGGAGGCCCTCGCCGCTGGGGTACGGGAACATGTCCAGGCAGTAATAATTTTTCGAGCGGTCGGCGGCAGGGTCGTCCACGGTTTTATGAGCGCCGGTTTCTTCCCATATTTTCTGCCATTTCGGCTCTATTTCATTGAACATATATTTCATTCCGGTTGCCTCCAGCATTGTCAAACATGATGTTGATGTCCGCTTATTATAATACTTTGCCGCGATTTTTTGCAACTTTAATTTATAAGGTGTGCAAGTTGATTTCAATATAAAGAATGTCCAAATATACGGCCCGGTGAGAAGGAGCGCAGGTTCGTTTCTCGAAATTTCAATCATCAAGCTTATAAGGGCGGGTTTATGGATTATCTCAGCAGTTACATGGGGATACCCGTTATATCGCCCCAGGGAGATAAGATAGGCAGGGTGGCGGATTTCACCATCCCGTTAAATGTAAATTACCCGGAATTCACTTCCATCATAGTAAAAAAAGGCGGCGACCTGCGCAGGGTAACGCTTGAAAGAATAGCTTCCTTTACGAAGCTGGGTCTGACGCTGAAATCGGGATGGGACGATCTCCCCGAATTTGCGGAACAACCGGACGAGATGCTTTGCGTCCGAGATTTACTCGACCAGCAAATAGTCGATGTTCACGGGAGGCGCGTGATCCGGGTAAACGATTTACAGTTGTCCCGCGTCAACAAGTTTTTCCGGATAGTCGGGGTCGATATGGGTGAGACCGGCCTTTTGCGCAGGATGGGGATGGGCAGGGTTCCGGGGTTTCTGTCCCGGCTCCTTAAAGTCGATGTAAAGGACAGGATCATCCCGTGGAAATATGTTCAGCCGCTTTCCATGACCGATAAATCCGGTCTCAAGCTGACGATTACAAACAGCGCCTTATCGAAGATCCACCCCGCCGATCTTGCCGAAATCCTCACCGACTTAAACGGGGACGAGCGTGCACGCCTTTTCGAATCGCTGGAAGACGAGGTGGCGGCGGAAGCCCTCCAGGAGATGGACGAAGACCTCCAGGTTTCCATGATCAGATCGCTCCCCGAGGAGAGGGCCAGCGATATTATCGAGGAGATGGCCCCCGACGAGGCGGCGGATCTTCTCGGTGATCTGCCGGAGGAAAAGGCCCGTGAGCTTCTGTCACTCATGGAGGAAGAAGACGCATCCGAAGTCCGTGAGCTTATGGTGCATGCCGACGATACGGCAGGCGGCCTTATGACGCCTGATTTCGTGGCCATCCCTTCGAACCTCAATGCCCAGGAAACCATCGATAAGCTCCGCGAAATGGCCCCCGACGCCGAAACCATCTATTATGTCTATGTGGTGGACACCGAAAAACGCCTGGTAGGCGTGATTTCGCTCCGGGACCTCATCGTCAACCAGCCTGAAACCCCTGTTGAAAGCTTCATGTGGCGCACGGTGTACAGCGTCAAAGCCGATGCTCCGCCCGAAGACGTTATCGAGTTGATGGATAAGTACGACCTGCTTGCATTGCCGGTCGTCGATGACGAGAACCATCTCATGGGGATTATCACTCACGACGACGTTATCGAGATAATGAGGGAATAGCGGGGATGCAGAAACCGGAAGGGAAGCGAGGTGCTACCGCATGATGAAGTATAAATTTCTCTGGCTTTTGATTTCCCTCGTCTTAATGTTCCTCATCTATCCTTTTTTCGAAGGCGGGGGAACGGAGTCTCTGATTCTTGCGATACTTTTCACTATAATACTCCTGGCGGGCATCTCCGCCGCCTCACAGAAAAAAATACACCTGGCGGTGGGTTTATTGCTGGCCGTCCCTTCTTTCATCACCGACTGGCTTCTCATACTTACGCATAAGCCGGTCTTTTATATTTTAAGCGGTGTCTTTTCTATAGCTTTTTTTATCTTCGTAATTGTCGTAATAATGTATTCGATCATGACGGCAAAAGAAGTAACAGGCGAGATCCTCCTGGGTGCGGTCAATGTTTACCTGCTTCTGGGGCTTGTCTGGAGCGTCGCTTATTCGCTCCTGTATTTTATCGACTACAGGAGTTTTTCCCTCGGGGCTTTAAGCCCTGTAGAGCACGATGTGTCCTGGATAAAGTTTTTATATTTCAGTTTTTCCACTCTTACCACGCTGGGGATTGGTGATATAACTCCCGCCACGGCTTTCTCCCAGTCGTTCACTTCTCTTGAGGCCGTCGTGGGAGTCCTGTTCATAGCCGTATTGGTCGGCCGCCTCGTGGGACTTTACCTTTACGAATCCAGGATTGATGCCGCCCGCCGCCATGACAGGCAGGAATAAGCGGCGGCATACGTTGCAGGAAACACTTTACTTGTAATGAATAGAGGAAAAAAATTCATATAGATCGGGCAGGTGTTTTATGAACGAACCCATGAACGAACTGAGAAGAGACCCGTTAAGCGGCAACTGGATTATAATCGGCGAGAGGATCGGCGGGAAGCGCCCTTTCCAATATGAAAAATGCCCGTTCTGCCCGGGCCAGGAAGATCAGACTCCGCCGCCTATATACACCAGGACGGATAACGGCTCATGGCTCGTGCGGGTTGTCCCCGACAGGTTCCCCGTATTACAGATTGAAGGGGATCTGAACAAATACGGCGTCGATATGTATGACCGTATGGACGGCATCGGAGCTCACGAGATAATCATAGAATCCCCCGACCACAAGGCGACGCTGGGGACGCTGTCTGTCAGAAATATCGCTTTCCTCCTGGAAACATGGCAGCAGCGCATCCTTGATTTAAAAAAGGACAAGCGGTTCAGCTACATCCTGGTTTTCAGGAACCAGGGGCCGGGCACGGGCGTTTTTACGGCACATCCTTATTCGCAGGTAGTGGCCACCCCCTTCATTCCCACGGTCGTCAAGCCCAATTTAAAAAGCATGAAACGGTACTTTGAATTAAAGGAGCGCTGCATATTGTGCGATTCCATCGCCCAGGTAAGGAGATCCGGGGATCGCATAATCGCCCAGACCAAAAATTTTATCAGCATCGCGCCGTTCGCCTCACAGTCCATGTATGAGACGATGATCCTTCCCCTGTGCCATAGCTATGAATTCGAATGCGACAATACGTGGGAAAGGCTGGAAGAGCTGGCCCGTCTCCTCAAAAGGGTGGTCGGGGCTATCGAAAGCCTGATGCTTGAAAACCCGTCTCATACCCTGGTAATTCACACTTCTCCGAACCTCGATTCGGATAACGATACGGAAGGGCAATGGAAAACATTGAAGCAGGATTTTCACTGGTTCATCAGGATCATGCCGCATCCCAACCCCATGTCGGGCTTTGAGCGGGGGACCGGCATCAGCACGAATATCATGTCGCCTGAAAAGGCAACACTGCTTCTAAGGGAAAAGCTGGCAACCATCCCTATAGATATAGACTGAACGGAATAGATATTACGCCGGAAAATCCGGATTCATCTTATCTTCTCTATCCTGACGCCGCCGCATTTCGGGCAGCGGTCTTTCAGCATCGTGAGGCGGATATAAACGGTCAGCCCGACGAACGCAAGCACAAGCCCTATAATGCCGTAATCTCTTTCTAAAAATAAGACACTCCCCACGGCGGCAATTCCGAAAAGCAGAAGGACAAAGATAGTATCTTTCTTCCAGACGAACGGCTTATATGGCCCTTCATATCCGCAATCCGGGCATTTTATCTTTTGCATATAAGATCATATCCCTTATAACTTTATTTTCAATTTTCTCTTAACTGTCGAAAGTCCGTGACTTACCAGGCTCCAGGAATACAGCTTGCCTGCTATGGTGCCTGTTCGTCAGGCCCGGCGGCCTCGTCGGTTCCGCCAGACTCGTCAGGCCCGGCAGACCTGGCAGACTCGACCGGTTCGGTATCTTTGCTCCCACACTTCGGGCACGACCTGTCTTGCGAAATCCTGTTCATCCATATATATAGGACAAACATGATCACGAAAGAGGTTATGACCACCTGGCTTGACTTTATGAAAAAAGAAAATATCATGACCCCGGTCAATATGAAAACAAGCAGCAAAAGCAATATCGCAGTGATGCGGCTGATGCTTTTGCCCTGTCCTTCATACCCGCATGCGGAACATTTCATCTTTGACATTTTCAATCTCCCTTATTGAGAACCCGCTCCGGGGCCGGCATTCTCTTCAATATTCATGAACTTTTTTGACAGGATCAGGAGCACGCCTTTTTCCTGCCCCCTGTCATATTTCAAGGTAATCGATGCCGTATCGCCATCCCATATCCATTCGTCTTTTGCCGGATCTTTACGAACCCCTTCCCCGTATATCTCGAACGCCGCGTTTTTCAGCGCTTCGATATTCCCCTCTGTCCCCACCTGCATCAGGATTCCTGCGAATTTACCCTTGTAGAACTGGTAAGCCAGCAGTTGTAAATCGGCTTCGCCGAATTTCATCAGGTCGTCTTTTCGGATATATAATTTAGAATCGCCGCTATCGATAATAAGTTCAAAATCGTTGTATTTGGATATATCGGCTCCCCACTCAAGATCGCTGAAGCCGTCCGGCTCGTTCTGGAACGGCCATGCCGCAGAGAACCCCGCAGCGCAGAATACAACAAGAGTTAAAAACAGAACCGCAAACCTCTTTCTCATTTTTGTCCCGTCCTTCTATTAATGCTTATCGGTTTCATATTTCAAGCGCCCTCCAGGCGTTTTACCCGGTTTTTCAATCTCTGTCTCACTCGGTCTGGTCTTCCATGAATCCTGTTATATCGAGGAAAACATCCATAAGCGATGCGCCCTCGCCGCTGTGATAAAGCTCTTTAAGCCTGGTCGTCGTATCGCAGGCAAGGAGTTTACCCTTGTTGAGGACGGCCACCCTGTCGCACAGGGTTTCGGCTTCCTCCAGGTAATGGGTACAGAGGAACAGCGTTACACCTTCGGATGAGAGTCTTCGGAACAGGTTATACATCTCTCTCCTGCCGGGCGGGTCAAGGTGAGAAGTCGGCTCGTCAAGGAAAAGTATCCTGGGAGAATGGAGCAGCGCCCTGGCTATAAGGACTCTCTGGCGCATCCCCCTGGAAAGCTTCGACGTTGGCTTCCTGCCGTATCCATTCGCGCCCAGAAGTTTCAACACCTCGTCAACCCTGCTTCCCGGAACCCCGTACAACTGGGCGAAAATGTCGAGGTTTTCCCTTGCGCTCAGCCTCTCGTATAAATTCTGCTCTTCGAAAACCACGCCGAAGATTTTCTTAAGATCTTCGATCTCTTTTCCGACATCCTTACCTGCAAGATACGCCCTGCCTTTATCGGGACGTATCTGGCCGGTGAGTATCCTCAGCGTGGTGGTTTTCCCTGCCCCGTTGGGCCCGAGAAACCCGAAAATCTCTCCTTCCCCGACGGAAAACGTCAGGTCGTTGAGGACTTCCTTCTTTTCATAATTCTTGAATAACCCTTCCGCTTTTATCATAAATCAAGCTCCGCCGATCTCAAGTAATAGCCATATTATGCCCAGTGCCGTGGAAAGCCCTGCTATGAAAAGCTGAAATGCCAGGTAACGGCATTTGATTTTCTCCCCGCTTTCCTTGAGGATATCCCGGATTTCGAGATACGGGCCGATTTCCCTCCGGTACCAGCCGCTTACCGTAACTTCGTCTCCTATCAACTCGGGTACCTTGAAGAGACCGAAAATCAACTCCAGTATCCCCAGGGGCTGGCGGTAAATTATGGGGATGAAACCCGATTCATCCTGCAATACAAGGTCTTTGCTCCACATGATCCCCGGTATCCCCCGCCCGATGACTTTGCCTTTTAAAGTCGCAGGGAATGAGCGTATGCCCGATACTTTCACACTGGCCAGGAGGCCGGTAACTTCAGCATCGGGAAAATTACGGCGGGGGTATGCAAACGCAAGCTTTATCCAGTAAGAGATCCCGAAAATTATCAGGGGGATCCCGAAATATTTATGCTGGATAATTACGAAGAGAACCCCTGCAAGGAACGCCGCCAGGGGGAAGAATTTGAAAAACAGGTCAACCAGGAATTCGTCCCAGTAGCTTTCGGGCTGTTTTTCGGTGACGAAGCCGTATAACGGTTTTATGCCCTGAGATTCGGCCTGGGATTCAAGAGCAAGGATCCTTTTTGCAGGCAGGGGGTGTGAAGAGCTTAATTCCATGAATGAAGCCCACGGGTTCCATAAGTCCCATTTCATAGCGGCGGTCATGTTTTCCGAGCTGAAGCCTCCGCTGAGTGCGGAATTTAAGGCAAGCGCCCCCGCCGTCTTTGGATCGAATATGCCGAAGCTCCGGCCCGCCATGGCCAGAGTTTCATTCTTTTTATCACTGTCGCCTTCTGCGGGGGCTTTCGCAATCCCGTAAGCAATCTTCACAAGGCTTGATGAAAGCAGGTTGGGATCGCCGGTAATCTTTCCCGAAAACTGGTCGGCATAATATTCCCTGACCCTTGAAAGGAAGAGGACGATATACTGGCTGACGATATACGCGATGAAAGAGATAACCCCTATCAAGACCGCGCCGCCTTTGTTCTTTCCGCCGCCTCTGGAATAAACAAGAGTCCTTGCCGCGATATAAAGCAGGAGCGGGACTATGGCCGCGACGGTCATGACGACAAAATCCCAGTGATAGATATGTCCCAACTCGTGACCGACGACCGCCTCAAGCTCTTTTTCGTCAAGGACCTCCATAAGGCCCGCAGTAACTACGAGCCGGGAGTCGCCGGGATGATGGCCGTAAGTAAAAGCGTTGGGGTTGCCGTCGTGTATGATGCCGAACCGGGGAAACGGGATGTTCTTCTCGGCGGATGCGTTTGTTATAAAATCCCGGAGGTGAGCCGGGATCTTGTCGGCGGAAAGCCATTCCACTTTGTATATCCAGTCAAGGATGAACGGGCCGAGCAGGTACTGGAGCAGGATTATGACTATTGCAAAAATGAAAGCGGCCAGGGGAGGGAAGCCGAGATAAGTGATTGTCCCCATGCCTGCTCCGAATAAAAGTCCGAAAAGGAGAACCAGTACCAGTATTGATCTGAATGCGAGGTTAATAACGGCTGTTCACCTCCGTAACTGGATCTAAAGTACGGTAGATCTGAGTTTGCCGTCACTGAGATAGTATATGTGGCGCGCATAACTTGCTATCTTGGGGTCATGTGTAACTACTATTGTCGTCAGGCCCTGATTTTCGTTGATGCTTCTTATGACTTCCATGACTTCCTTGCCCGACTTGTTATCCAGGTTTCCCGTAGGCTCATCCGCGAGGATAAGCCCGGGCATATTTGCAAGCGCCCTGGCTATTGCGACCCTCTGCTGCTGTCCGCCTGAAAGCGAATTGGTAGGTTCGTGAGCTTTCTTGTCGAGGCCGACAAGCCTCAGCAGGGAAAGCGCGCGTCCCTCGCTTTTTTTCTTCGGGAGACCCAGGAGCTGCATCGGCAGAAGCACGTTTTCCAGGACATTCAGGTTGGGCAGCAGGTAAAAGTTCTGGAAGATGAAGCCGATATGGCGGAGCCTTATCTTTTCACGCATCGACTCGTCCTGCTGAGCTACATCGGTATCTTCAAGGAGTACTGTCCCGAAAGACGGCAGGTCAAGACAGCCTATCATGAAAAGCAATGTCGATTTCCCACAGCCCGAAGGCCCCATTATGGCTATAAAATCGCCTTTTTCAACTTCGAGATTCAGGTTCTGGAGCACCTTCTGGGTGCCGCCTTCGCTCTCATAAAATTTATGGACGCCTGACATGCGAATTCTCATTTATTCCCACCTCAGGGCCTTGATTATATTCTTCCTGGCGACCACTATGCCGGGAACAATCGCGCCTACCACGCCGATAATCAGCGACAGTATTATGCCGTAAAATATCAACTGGGGCGTTATCCTTGCGACGGGGAACGAAAGCTGGAAAAGAGTCCTCACGGCGTCATCCATCATCTTAGCTCCCATAATCCCCATGACTATCCCCAGGCCGCCTCCGAATAACGCAAGCATAAGGCTCTCCGCCAGGATCATCATGAACACCGTGGTCCTCGGTGCGCCTATTGCCCGCAGCGTCCCGAATTCCCGCATTCTCTCGTAAGTTGACATCAGCATCGTGTTCATCGAGGCTGTCATCGCGATAAGGACGCCTATAATGGCTATGGCGAACTGCATCAGCCATGCGTAAGCGACAAATTCGTTCGCGGAGCGTGAGTATTCATCTCCCGTTTTGACCGTTATTTCAGGGAGCATCTTTTTGATATGGGCCGCGATTTCCCTGGCACGGAGCGGGTTATCCAGATTGATCCAGAACTCCTGGACCCCTTTGCTCCTCTGCATCTCCATTATGGAATCCAGCGGGATGAATACGGAATAATCCTGAAACGTATTCCTGGCTTCACCTATTCCGGTGACTTTGAATGTTCTTCCCGCAAGTATGACGTTATCGTTTACAGATACCCCCAGGCCTTTTGCAAGTCCGTCGCCTATTACCATGTCCTGCCCCTTCTCATGGAGCTTGCCCTGAACAACTTTGAACTTGGGAAAAAAGTCGTTCAGGTTATGCGAATCGATGCCCCACATCGTTATGGAAAGCCTCTGCAAATTTACATTGAGGCGGGATACCCCCTGGCAGATCCTTACCCCGTTTATGGAATTTATCTGCTTCCCCCAATCGACGGGCATAAGCTCGGAGAAAACCCCGGCCGTGCCGAGGCCGGAAAGGCTCATCGAAATTTCGGGGCCTGGCAGGACATAAAGATCCACTTTCCTGGCGCTGAATTCGCCTGTAACCCTGTTGCTCAGGCCTTCGCCTATGGAAAGAAGCGTGATGAACGTGCCGACGGCAAGGAGCACGCCTATTAAGGTCAGCAGGCTCCGCTCCCTCTTCCTGGTTACATTTTTTTGGGCCAGTTGTAAAAATACCATTTACCGGATCTTTGCCTCCGGGCTAAGTTTTATCAAGATTGCACGCCTTTCCTGGGGTACGGCTTACGTAAGGATTTCCGGCAATATAAAAACGCAACGGAAGGTGACCGCCTTCCTGTATGCCGATTCTCTCCCCGGAAGCGATTTCCTGCGGGGCGGCCCAATTTTTGTCTGCGGCAATAATAATTTCACTGTGATACAACTCTTTACAATTATACTCCCTTTCAATTTCCAGCGCCATGCACAACCGACCCGGCCCCTTGCAGAGCAAAATATCTTTACAACGGTTCCTTGCCGCCCTCATCCCTTCGATGTCGTATAAAGGCTCCAGCGCCCTCACAAGGACAGCGCCGGATATGCCGTCGTGTGCCACCGCGTTGAAGCAGAAATAATTCCCGTAAATGAAATACACGTATGCCCTGCCGGGAGGCCCGAACATTACGGAATTACGCGGGGTTTTACTTCTGGCCGCGTGGCTTGCAGGGTCGTCCTTTCCCAGGTATGCCTCGGTTTCGACTATCCTGCCGCCTCTCCATTTCCCGTTCACCCGGTTGAGCAAAACCGCGCCCAGAAGATCGGGGGCAACTTCCTCTGTCGGCCTCGAATAAAATTCCGGGGGTATTATTTCAAGCCCTTCAGGAATTCGGATCTTTCTGCCAGCCAATTTTCCAACTCCTTTGATTTCATGGTATTGAGTACGTCCTTTTTATCAAGCCATCCCCTCCTGGCCACCATCACGCCGTACTCGACAAACTTCAAATGGTTTATGGAATGGGAATCGGTATTTATGGAAACCTTTATCCCCATCTCCTTTGCTTTCCTGCACCTTTCATCGTTCAGGTCAAGGCGCTCGGGGAAAGAGTTTATCTCCAGGATAACCCGCCTTTTTGCCGCGGCCTTCAATACTTCGTCCCAATTTATTTTAAGCTCGTTCCTGCTGCCTATAAGTCTGCCGGATGGATGCCCCAGGATCAGCAGGCGGGGATCTTCCATCGCGCAAAGGATCCTTTTGGTCATCGTATCAATATCCTGGTTGAAATACGAGTGGATGGAACCGATTACGAAATCGAAATTCTTCAACGTTTCTTCGTCGTAATCGAGCTTCCCGTCAGGCAGGATGTCAACTTCGGCGGCCTTGAAAATCCTGAAGCCGGGATAAGCGGCTCCCACTTCATCGATCTCTTTTTGCTGTGCCTTCAGCCTTTCGGGGGAGAGGCCCCCCGCGACTTTCAACGATTGTGAGTGATCCGATACGGCGATAT
The DNA here is from genome assembly GCA_023475345.1 of Chloroflexota bacterium. Classification (GTDB taxonomy): domain Bacteria; phylum Vulcanimicrobiota; class JAMCWD01; order JAMCWD01; family JAMCWD01; genus JAMCWD01. The sequence goes on from JAMCWD010000048.1 coordinate 12,643, forward strand.
ATTCGTAGCCGCATGCTATGGCTGCCTTCACCATCTCCTCGATAGTGTTCATGCCATCGGTGTAGTTGGTATGAATATGAAGGTCGCCCTTTATGTCTTCCGGTGTAACAAGAATCGGGAGTTTGTGTTCGGCTGCGCCTGTGATCTCACCCTTGTTCTCGCGTATCTCCGGGGGGATATATTCCATGCCCAGCGCCGAGTAAATAATTTCTTCTTCGCCGCCGGGGATATCGAGGATCGAATTTCCGAGAGTCCCGATGCCTTTATTTTTCGCGGTCTCTTGTAATGAATCGGCATGTTCTTTCGAACCTGTAAACCGGACAAGGGCCGCGCCGAACTGATCCGGCTCGACCAGCCTCAGCGAAACGAGGAAATTGTCGGCAGTCTTAAGCCTGATGCGGTTTCGTTCCCGTGAGTGTATTTCAGAAATAACGGCGGCCTGAGAAAAGCTATCCATGATACCGCCGAAATCATGGGCGCCGGCCGCCGCTATGATTTCCAGATCCCCGACGGTTTCTTTCCTCCTGCGGACGGAGCCTGTTTCGACCACTTTGATTACGCCTTTAATTTTGCTCAATTTGTTTATGATGTCTCTCGCCAGGGGGAGGACGACGCCGAGCGGGAGCCTCCCTGCGTATGCCGAAACGATATCTATTCCCCGGAGGATCTTCTCCTCGGTCTTTTTGCCGAAGCCTTTCAAAGAGGCTATCCTGCCAAGCGATGCGGCTTCTTTAAGTTCCTGGATATTGCCGATGCCAAGTCCCCTGTAAAGTTGTGCGGCCTTCCTGGGGCCGAGGCCGGGGACTTTCATGAGGCTTAAAATCTGTGGAGGAAATTCGTCCCGAAGCTCCTCAAGGAGTGCGGAACCGCCATCTTCAAGCATCTCCCCGATCCTTGCGGCTATGCCTTTCCCGATGCCGGGAATAGTCTCCAGGGCGTCCTGCTCCAGGTAATCCGAAAGCGGCCCGGCGACGGCCCCGACCGCCTTTGCGGCTTTTTCGTAAGCCCTCACCTTAAAGGAGTTTTCGCCCTTGATATCCATAAGCTCGGCGATTTCGCCCAGAATTTCGGCCACCCGGGTATTGTCCAACTTTTTCCTCCGGTAGAAAATATAGAAGGATTAAAATTATGGAAGGATTCTATATTCCGGAACCTGTTCCTGTTATTGGGTGTAAGCTGAAGATAGCATTACTGCGCTGGTTCCCCGCCCCTCTATGGCTCAAAGCTTCGTCATAAAGTATGCAAGTATGCCTGCAGTAACAGCAAGGTTGAGCGATTCGACGCCGGGGGCAAGAGGGAGGCTGACTTTTTTATCTACGGCCTGGAGCAGTTCGTTCGAAATGCCGTGCGCTTCGCTTCCCAGAACTATAGCCACGCGCTTTTCATCCTTGAATTTTGCGATGCCGTCTCCCCCTGCGGGTACCGCCGCCACAGGGGTTATTTTCTTATCTTGGAGCCATCTTATAAAATCTTTACAACCTGAAAATTCCATGAACGGGACCTTAAAAAGCCCGCCGGCAGAGGCTCGCACGACCTTCGGGTTATACGGGTCGGCATGTTCGCCTGTAAGTATAATGCCCCTGGCACCCACCGCCCACGCCGTCCTGAAAATCGCTCCCAGGTTTCCCGGCTCGGAAACATTGTCCAGTGTAAGATACAACCCGTCTTCATCGCCGAAATCCGCCCCGGGCTTTTTCATGAAAGGCACGGCGGCAACGATGCCCTGTGGGTTCTTGCTGGGGGCAAGCTGCTCAAGCATCCTCCGGGGAACGATAAACACATGCTCGGCCTTTTTCTTCAAGGCTGCCAGGAGGCCGCTTCCTCTTTCATTCTCAAGGATTTCATTTTCATAGAAAAGCATGGAAACCGGCATGCCGCTTTCCAGCAGGACTTCCAGAACCTTTATCCCTTCGGCCAGGAAAAGGCCGTGTTCTTCCCTTCCTTTTTTTTCTTTGAGGGATCTTGCCGACCGGTAATGATTGTTATCCCTGCCGGTTATCTCTTGCTCGGCCACAACTATAACGCTCCCTTATAACCGTTTGATGCGCCTGCGTTGTTCAAACGAACACGGCGGTAAAATTTGCCTGTCCTGTTACCTGAACCTTTCGATTGCGGTCAGGAGCTGCTGCATGGCCTCGGGGATTTTGCCAGTCCTTGCAGCCTCGATAATGCAGGCGTCAAGATCATCCTGTATCAATATCCTGCCGACCCGTGACAACGCCGAACGTATCGCGGAAATCTGGGTCAGGATATCCGTCGTGTTTTCTCCTTCGACGACCATCGTCTTTAAGGCCCTCGTATGGCCTTCTATGCGGGAAAGCCTGTTTATTATCTCTTTTCTTCTCTGGTGTACTGGCATACAGGTAACTCCGTCAAATATTTATCCCCCCAGGGGGGATGATGGTATTCTATATCTTTCGGCCTTTCCTGTCAAGCTTAAAATTTTCTGTTCCGCCCGGCGGTTGAAAATTCTTCTGTTTTAAAGTATTTTATCAAAAGGAATAAATGCGGCGGGGGCAAAAGTATTATACAGGCACAGGGATGGAGGCGCTGATGGACAGGAACAGGGCTATGGAACTAATCGGAGAGCATGTAAAAAGTCCCAATTTAAAGAAACACATGCTTGCGGCGGAGGCCGTGATGAGAGCGCTGGCAAGGCGTTTCGGCGAGGACGAGGAGTTGTGGGGGCTTACGGGACTCCTGCATGATCTCGATGTTGAGGAGACCGAAAAAACTCCAGAGCGCCACGGCTATGTTACGGTGGAATACCTGAAGCAGGAAGACGCGCCGGTGGAGATGCTGAATGCCATACTGGCTCATTCCGGCAAAGTCTGCTGCACGACTCTTATGGATAAAGCGTTGTTTGCGGCGGACCCGCTGACGGGGTTCATTGTAGCGTGCGCCCTGGTGGCAAGCGGGAGAAAACTTTCAAATATCGATGTGAAATTTGCAACCCGGCGCATGAAGGAAAAGCGCTTTGCAATGGGGGCCGACAGGGAACAGATGCAGTCCTGTACTGGACTTGGATTGACGCTTGCCGAATTTACGCAGATAGGCATAGACGCCATGCAGGGGATACACTCGGAGCTGGGGTTGTAACTGTTCCAATCAAACAGGCTTCGGAAATAAAAAGGCCCGCGAGAGCGGGCCTTTAACAGTTCGCAGTGATGCTTATCAGGACTGACCGGCGCCGGTTTCCTTTGCTGTAAGGACGTCGAGCGCTTCCCGGCCGTCGGCGACGCCTTTGCCTTCGTCCATCGCGCCGTACTTCGGCCCGACATCATCAGCAGTTTTCATGAGAACTTCCTTGATTTTATCAGGCGTCGCATCGGGCGCGGCCTGCCTGAGATCCGCTATCAGGCCCGAGATTTCAGGGGCCGAAAACGATGTGCCGGGCGCGGCGATGTGCTTGTCATCGGGCATGTAAATAGGCGGGAGCGCCATCTTGACAAGTTTTTGCCTTTCGTCAGGAGGTCTGCTCAGGATATCTTTGGGAAGGTTAAGCGCATCTATCAGTTGGGGCTTATCTTTCAGGAGCTGGATTGTCTGTTGATCATTCATCTTCCTGATATTTTCAACTACTCTTGCAGTTCGTTCCAGACTGCTTCCCGGGGCTCCCCATGAAACTATATACTCGCCGGGCGCCATGATATCGGGTTTTGTCAGGCCGTCGTCCGTAGGGCCGCGGCTGCTGAAATCGCTGACCTTGTGATCATCAAGGACGGAGCCGACGGTGATCCCTCTTGGAGAATCCGCCGGGGACCCGATAGTACGGCCTTTCGGCCCTGAATTCCCCGCCGCCGCAACAACCGTTATGCCTTTACCTATCGCGCTTGCCACAGCCTTGTTCAGGGGACTCATGGAATCGGGATAACCGTCCGGTCCCGAACCGAGCGAAAGGTTTATAACGCCGATGTTATGTTTGTCCTTGTTTTCGATAACCCACTGGATCCCCTTGATAATATCCGATGTCCTGCCCTGCCCCTGTTCGTTCATAACGCGGACAGCTACAATTTTGGCATCCGGGGCGATATTCTTAACATCTCCTGCGACATGTGTACCGTGGCCGTTGGGGTCGATAGGCGACGGTGAATTATCGACTACATCTTTCCATGCTACGAGATCAACGCCGGGATTATTGAAGCCCGAATCGACTACTGCAACGACCTGCCCTTTGCCGGTAAAACCTTTATCATGGACATAATCCGCTTCCAGTATTTTGACCGGGTCTATTTTCGGCATATCCCAGGGGTTTCCGACTTTCGTAAGCTTCCTGGGCATGCCGGGCAAAAGCTCCCTCTGACTGTTATCGAAAATCAGGTAGCCTTCTTTTTTCAAATTTTCAATTTCGGTATCTTTTAACTTCCCGGTAACGCCTATATCCGGGAGTTTTTCTTTGATATACACCCCTTTTTCTTTAAGCTCATCGGCAATTTTCATCTCAGAAACATTGCCGCCGCCTTTCACAGGGGACTTCATTATAATGACATCTTTTGATTTATCGCCGCCCAGCTTAACCGTATCCCCGGGAGCCTGCTCTTCCTTGCCCTCAAGTATGTCGGCAAGCCTTGTAAGCTGACGCATTGAGAAAAAATCTACTGGAGAACTTTTATCAGGGCCGATTGGAGCTGTCATGCTAATCACCCCTTTATAAAATTTTATAACACCCGAGAATTTAAAAAACCAAACTTTACCCCAGATTAACATATATTATATCACAACTTATTCGTCAGTGGAAGAAAAGAACACATGCCGAATGTTAAAATTTTGTGAATTTAATTTTATTAAAGACGGAGAGGTCTTAGTAAATAATTACGGGTCGATATTATCTATAGACAGGAATTTCCTTTGTTGTGATAAAATAAGTACAGAAAAGCCGGTGGAGGAGAAGTATAATGCCTGAATCAATGCCTTTGTGTCCTTTCAGAGAAAAACCCTGTACCACTGAATGTGCCCTCTTTGCAGCAGGGATTGAAAAATGTGCTTTCGTAGCATTGACCACGTTAACGGAAGAAATCCACGATATGGGAGTTTACGCTTACGACAAATTTGTAAGGGAACTTCCTCCTCCCGGACTGGAAGAAGACGATCAAATCGAAGAAAATCTTCCAATATAATTTAAGGAGGGATAATCATGGATAAAGTTCCAAATTTCGGAGGATTGATCCCATCGTCGCTTTTGGGCCAGGTGCAGAAAACCAATCTTGATAAAACAGGAGATATCCGCACTTCTCAGGTGCCGGGCACTCCGATGGACACCGCTAATATCGGTTATTATTTATTTTCACCATGGAACCTGCTCCCTGATATTGAAACCATTCTGGGTCAGATATTCGGAAAAAAACCGGACTCCTCCTTTCCGTTGCCATTCCCATTTCCTTCTGATCCTAAGCCTATCGCGCCGATGTACGGGGTTTTTCCCAAGCCGATCAAGCCCGATCCTATAAACCCGACGCCTATAAGGCCCATGTACGGCGTATTCCCTGATCTCCCAAAGCCTATACCTGGTAAGCCCCTGCCCATAGCGCCGATGTACGGGGTTTTTCCGAAGCCCGGCAACCCCGGAGCTAAGGAGCCTCCCAATATTCACGCGATGTACGGTGTATTTCACTGAGAAGGATGAAACGATAACAACCCTTCATACGGCCCCATCTTCGGGCCGTATTTTCTTTCAAAGCCCGGTGGTAAAGGAGACCCGGTAAATGAGGAGTTTTAAAACCGGAAGGGGCATGTTCGTCCCCAGGCCCAGGCTTATTGAGCCTGAAGCCCCCAACTGTTATCCCAGGTATGCCGTATGGGAGATAACGTTAAATTGTAATTTGCGTTGTATTCATTGCGGTTCCGCCGCGGAGAGAAACCGCTACAGACCTGAAGAACTTGATACTGATGAGATCCTTGATTTATGCGACCAGTTGGCTGCAATGGGAAACCGGAGGGTAACCATATCGGGTGGAGAGCCGTTCCTGAGAAAAGACTGGTCCCTGGTAGTCGAAAGGCTCCAGCAGTACGGAATAGAAGTGGGGATAATATCGAACGGCTATTTGATCCCCGATATCATCGATGAAATCGCCCGTTTCCCCGGTCTTGACATCATCGGCATAAGTTTGGACGGGACGGAAAAAACACATGACAGGATACGCGGCATAAAAGGCAGCTTTCAGAGAACCATCACGGCTTTCGAGCTTCTTAAAAGGAGAGGGCTGAGAACAGCAGCGGTAACGTCTGTCTGTAAATTAAACATCGGGGAGCTTGAAGATATTTATAGGATTCTGGTTTCGAGCGGGTTGTATGCGTGGCAGCTCCAGTTGATATTCGTCGGGGGGAGGATGAGGAAAAATTCGGAGCTTGTATGCCCGCCCGAAGATCTCCCCCGTATCCTGGATTTTATAGCGGAAAAACGGGAATCCGGAACACCTATGATAATATATCCTGCCGACTGCCTGGGTTATTTTACGTGGAGGGAAGAAAAAATCCGCCCGTCCTCATGGCCCGGGTGCCATGCCGGGATACTGGGGATCGGCATAGAATCGAACGGGAACATAAAAGGATGCCTTTCTTTGACGCCGGAATTCCTTGAAAACAACCCCTTCGTCGAAGGCAATATCCGCGAAAATACTCTTAAAGAAATATGGAACAGGCCCGGCGCTTTTGCATATAACAGAAATTTCGACAAACGAAAAGCAAAAGCAGGATGCAGGTGTTGTATTCATCTTTCAAAGTGCCGTTGCGGCTGCTCGGCTACTGCATATTATGCAACGGGGAGCAGGTACGACAACCCGTACTGCGTTTACAGGGTGGAGGATTGAAGAAATAACAGGTTTCTTCTGTTCACTACCTGCAGGACTCCGTAATATGGACGGAGAAGCGTCCTATCAGCCTTACCGGCAATTTTTTTCGCTTTTGTTATAGAGAGGAGACGAAGCAACATGAAAAATCCGAAGATGACGGAAATAGCAAAAATCCTGGTCAATTACTCAGTCAAGGTGAAGCCGGGGGACCGTGTCCTGGTCCACTGCGTGGAGCCGCACTCCATGCCGCTGGTGGAAGAAGTTTACAAAGAAGTCCTCCATGCAGGCGGACTTCCCTTCGTACACATCGAGTCGCTTCTTTTCAAATACCTCCTGATAAAGGAAGGCACTGAAGAGCAGATAGAATTCTTCCCGCCTGAAATGATGGCGATCCTCAAGACCTGCCAGTGCTATATAAGCGTCAGATCATCCATGAACGACAGGCTGCTTACGAATCTCGATTTTAACAAAGTGGCTCTTTACGAGAAGTCCCGCGAGGAATATCTCCGTTACAGGGTCGATAAAACCCGCTGGGTAGCCACCCGCTACCCGACACCGACCATGGCCCATGATGCGGGCATGGCCACCGATGAATTCTTCGAATTCTATTACGACGCCATAATCCAGGATTGGAACGAGCAGAGCAAATACCAGGACAAGATCATAGATCTTTTCAAAGGGGGCAAAAAGGTAAGGATAACCGGGAAAGACACGGACATAACCTTCTCGATAGAAGGGAGAAAGCCGATTAAGTGTATCGGGGACAGGAACATGCCGGACGGGGAGCTTTACTTCGCGCCGGTTGCCGATTCCACCGAAGGCCATATACATTTCGATTTTCCGGCGATACACAACGGAGTTGAATTCCCTGACCTGTACCTGAAATTTGCAAACGGCCGCGTGGTGGAAGCAAAGGCTTCCAGCAACCTGGAAAAATTCGAAAAGCTGATCGATATCGATTCCGGCGCGCGCCGCATCGGCGAATTCGGCATCGGGACAAATTTCAAAATCCAGCAATTTATCAAGAACATCCTCTTCGACGAAAAAATAGGCGGAACAATCCACCTGGCTCTGGGCAACGCTTATGGAGAAAGCGGCGGCGGCAACGATTCGGCCATTCACATGGATATTATCAAGGACCTGCGGACAAACGGGAAGATCGAGCTTGACGACAGGGTGGTTCAGGAAAACGGGAAGTTCATTTTTTCCTGATAAAGAGGTCCGGAAAGGCGGAAGATGGCTCTGAACCTCGGTATTGTAGGCTTGCCCGGCTCGGGCAAGACCACCCTTTTCAATGCCCTGACCCACGGCGGCGCCAGGACTTCCGGGCAGCGCCGGGGTACGCTTGAGCCGAACCTTGGCAGTGTTAACGTCCCGGACGTGAGGCTGGAGCCTCTCGGGGATGTTCTCGGCTCAGCAAAGGCCGTACCGCTTTCCATAAATTTCATAGACCTGACAATCCCGAGGACCGGCGAACATCACGGGGATGATATGAGCAAGCAGGTTATCGCCTGCCTGAGAGAGGCCGACGCTCTCGTAGCCGTATTGAGAGGCTTCAACGACCCGACGGGCTTATTGCCGGAAGCCGATCCGCGAAGCGATGCGCATGTTTTGCTTGCCGAGCTTCAGCTTGCAGACCTTTCGCTTGTTGAAAGCCTCCTTGAAAAAAGGGAGAGAGCCTTCAGGCTGGGGCAGAAGGAATATGGGAGAGAAGTCGAGATCCTGAAAAAAGTACATGCCTGCTTATCGGAAGGCAGGGCGGCATCCGATGCCGGGCTTCATGCGGACGAAAAAGAAGAATTGAAAAATTACGCGCTCCTTACTTTGAAGCCCGTGATATTCGTTGTTACAGTGCCGGAAACGGGCGAGTTGGAAAAAACCGGGAGAGAGCTTGCAGAGCTAAAAGCCATAGCTATATTCGGGAAGCTGGAATGCGACCTGTGCGAGTTAAGCGAAGAAGAGGCGAGGGAATTCGCATGCGAGATGGGGGTAGAGGAAAGCTGCCTCCCCCTTATAATAAGGAACTGCTACGAGCGGCTTAATCTAGTTACTTTTTATACCGGCAACGAAAAGGAAGTCCGCGCATGGGCCGTCCCCGGGGAAACGGCGGCGCTCAAAGCCGCAGGCAAGGTCCACACCGATCTTGAGAAAGGCTTCATAAAGGCCGATGTGATTTGTGCCGACGAGCTTATCAAGCTGGGCGGAATAGCGGCGGCAAAAGAAAAAGGGCTCCTGAGAAGCGAGGGGAAGGAATATATCGTCAAAGACAGGGACCTGATCCGGGTAAAATTCTCGCCGCCCGGGTAACAGGACAAAGCGGCAGGAGGGTAAAGGTGTCGAAAAGCAAAGAGGAGATTATATGGGCGCCCTGGAGAATAGGCTTTATCCTGGGAGAAAAAGAGTGCGGCTGTTTTATATGCCGCAAGCTGGGAGAAGACAGGGATAAAGGAAATTACATTCTCGAAAGAACGGATCTCTCGGTTGTGATCATGAACCTCTATCCTTATAACAACGGCCATATCATGATCGCCCCTGTCCGCCACTCGGCAAATTTCGAGGATCTTACCGCGGATGAATCCCTGGATATGATGAGCCTCTTGAAGCGCTGGATAAAAATATTGAAAAAGGCTTATAAGCCGGACGGTTTCAACGCGGGGTTGAATCTGGGCAAGGCGGCGGGCGCAGGGCTTGAAGACCACATCCATCTCCACCTTGTCCCCCGCTGGAACGGCGATACGAATTTTATGCCTGCAATAGGGGCGATTAAGATCATGCCGGAAAGTCTCGATTCATGTTATGATAAACTGAAGTCGCTTACGGAGGAAGAAGAATGAGCGAATGCAACGAAAATACCGGAACGGTTACGGCTCAGGGCACAGGGATGCGATGGTTCCGTCTGGCGCTCTGGCTGGCGCTTATCGCCCTTGCATTATGGTTCTTAACAAAGATAGTGGCGACGATAGTAATTTTCATACTGGCAGCATTTATCACTTACCTCCTTTCCCCTTTGATGTATGGTCTTGAAGGCAGGTGGAAATTTTTCGAAAAGCGCCCCCTCCCGCGATGGCTGTCGATTACGGTAATCTATCTTCTGATACTGGCAACATGTGCGGGCCTGATATTTTATATCGTGCCCCCGCTTATCCACCAGTTCAATACACTGACCTCCGAAATTCCTACAGGCACGAATGGCTTAACGAACATCATCAACAGGCTAACCGAAAAATACAGGCAGTTTCCCATGCCGGAAATAATTAAGGACAGGTACAACGATCTTACCGCCGGCCTGCTTTCCAGGTCAGGGGAATTCCTGGGGTTCATAGGAAAAGCGTTTCTGAAATTTTTCATGACGCTTTTCTCATGGCTGATTTTATTATCATCTGCAATGCTCGTTTCGCTTTTCATGATGATCGGGCTTGACAGGATAAAGGAGCGCTTCCCGGAGTATATACCCCGTGATTACCGCAATGACGCAAATGATCTCCTGCTCCAGGTTCATAAGATATTCGGCGGCTTTATCAAGGGTAATATAATATTATCCGTAGCCATAAGCATTGTTACTTATATAATCCTTACCATTATGGGATTCTTTTCAGCGCCGTTCAATTATGCGCTCAGCGTCAGCATAGTCGCAGGCCTGTTGTATGTGATCCCGTACCTGGGCATTACGATAAGCGGCGTAATGGGCGGCCTGCTGGGTTATATGCAGACCCATAACTGGGGTTATGCTCTTGCCGTGTTTCTTATAGTCATTATCATCAACAACCTGATAGACCAGGTAATGCGCCCGAAAGTCATGGCCGACGCATTGAACATGAACTCGATATTCATTTTGTTTGCAGCGTTTGCAGGAGCCGAAATCATGGGCATCCTGGGCATGATCATCGGGATCCCGATAGCCGCCATGATAATAGCGATCCTCACGTATATATATAATAAATTCCTTGCGGAAGAGGAAGAAGAGCAGGGAACGGCGGAACCCGGCACAGGCCGGACTTAAAAATCAAACAGGGGCGTTTTAGACGCCGCCCCTGTGCCGTGCCTGTCCTATGGGTATTAATTCCTGTACTTGTTCTTTCGGGCAATTGGCCCTTACTCCGGTTCCGTCTTCAGTTCCTTCAGAGCTTCCCCTACAGTGTCCTTCATCGTAAAGAAGCCTGCCATGCCCAGTATATCCAGCGTGTGCCGCACATGCTCACCGACGCCCGCCAGAACTACCTTACCCCCGTTTTCGGCGAGGCGCTTCAGGGCTTTTACCAGGATCCTCAAGCCCGTGCTGTCCACGTAAACAGCCTTCGACAGGTCGAATATGATATTCTTAACATCCGTTTCAAGGATATTATCGATCTTTCCGTCGATGCGGGCGGCATAATCGCTTTCCAGTGAATCTTCCAACTCCAGGAGCAGCGTATGCCTGTCTTTGGTTTTGATAACTTTCATTTTTACCCCCCGGCTTATAATCTCAGGCCGTTATCGTATTCAATTCGGGAAGCTGGACAAACGCCTTCAGTCCCGGGTAAATCGCCCAGTCTCCCAGTTCTTCCTCGATCCGGATAAGCTGGTTATATTTGGCGATGCGGTCGGTGCGGGAAAGCGAGCCTGTTTTGATCATGCCCGTATTCATGGCAACGGCAAAATCGGCGATGGTTGTGTCCTCGGTTTCCCCGGAACGGTGGGAAATCATAGAGGTGTACCCGGCTGAGGATGCAAGCTTTATCGTTTCTATCGTTTCGGTTATGGTGCCGATCTGATTCAGCTTGATAAGGATGGAGTTTGCGGATTTTTCTTTAATCCCGCGCAGGAGCCTGTCGGGATTTGTTACAAAGATATCGTCGCCAACTATCTGGATCTTCTTGCCGAGTTCTTTCGTCATGTGCGCCCAGCCTTCCCAGTCGTCTTCCGCAAGGCCGTCCTCGATGGAAATGAGGGGATAATTATCAACAAGTTTCTTATAGAAATCTACAAGTTCCTGCGATGTAAATTTCCTGCCGTCACTCTTTTTGAAAGTATATTTTTCGTCTTTATAAAATTCGCTGGCCGCGGCGTCTATCGCCATAAAAGCGTCTTTGCCGGGAACGTACCCGGCCTTTTCTATGGCCTGGAAAATAAAATTCAGGCCTTCTTCGTTGGATTTCAAATTCGGCGCAAAGCCGCCTTCATCGCCGACGCCCGTTGAGTGGCCCGATTTCTTAAGGATATCTTTAAGGTTGTGGAAAATTTCCGCGCCCATCCGTATGGCTTCTGACATGGAAGGGGCGCCAGCCGGCACGACCATGAATTCCTGGATATCCGCATTGTTGTCGGCATGAGCGCCACCGTTGATGACGTTCATGAAAGGGACAGGCAGCGTATTTGCATTAACCCCGCCCAGGTAGCGGAATAAAGATTCACACTGGGACTGTGCCGCGGCCCTTGCCGCCGCCATTGAAACGCTGAGTATGGCATTGGCCCCCAGCTTCGATTTATTAGGCGTCCCGTCAAGCTCAATCATTACACGGTCGATCTCATGCTGGTCCAGGGCATCAAGCCCTACGATTTCGACTGCGATTATATCATTGACGTTCTCTACTGCTTTATGGACAGACTTGCCAAGGTATTGCGACTTATCCTCGTCGCGAAGCTCGACAGCTTCATGCGAGCCTGTCGATGCCCCCGAAGGGACTATCGCCCTTGCCCATGCGCCGCCCGAAAGATACACTTCGGTTTCCACAGTCGGGTTGCCTCTAGAATCCAGAACCTGTCTTGCTATTACATCTACTATTTCCGTCATTTTTTTCTCCCCTTTCTTACTTGTGCTTATTCGTCAATAAAAAAATGATCCCCTGCGGTTTCATTCTTCTTTTTTTGCTTTCTGCCACCGCTCTTCCATTACGGCAAGAGGAACCCCGAGTCCTCCTTCTTCAACCTTTTTAAACCTGCGGGTGAATTTCTTCACCCCGTCACGGAGGGCTTCTTCGGCATTAATTCCCATGAAGCGGCACAGGTTGACAAGCGCGAAAAAGACATCTCCCATCTCTTCCTTTTTCTTACCGGCGGCGCCGTCCAGGGAATCCTTGAGTTCATCAAGCTCTTCATATATTTTTTCAAGCGGGCCGGAAGCGTCGTCCCAATCGAACCCCGCCTCGGAAGCCCTTTCCTGGACGCGCTGCGCTGCAAGAAGCGCGGGCAGCCCTTTCGGTATCCCGTCCATAAGAGACTGTCTTTTTTCGCCTTCCTGGGTCAGCTTGATCTCTTCCCACTGGCGGGTAACTTCTTCGGGCCTCGTCAATTTTTTCCCGTCAGGCGAGAAGATGTGGGGATGACGGCGAATAAGCTTTTCATTAATGCCGTTACAGACATCGGCCATGTCGAATTCGCCGGAATCATCGGCCACCTGGGCATGGAAAACTATCTGGAGCAAAAGGTCGCCCAGTTCTTCGCACAGCCGCCTGCTGTCCCCGTCCTCCGCCGCTTCCACCACTTCGTAAGTCTCCTCGACTACATACGGGAGAAGCGTCCGGTGGGTCTGCTCCTTATCCCAGGGGCAGCCGTCCTTCCCGCGCAGTGTAGCCATAATCCCTACAAGGCGCGAAAATTCTTCCTCCGCTTTTTTATATCGGCCTGTAATTTTATTCACCCTTTGCTTTCTCTTCTGCTTTCTTTTCGTCCTTGCCGGCCTGCCCGGCTTTTTTTGGAGGTGTTGTATCGAACATCGTTACGATAGTCGCATTTTCTTCAAGGCCCTTGACGACCTGCGGCTCGCGCTCTGAGGTCATTGCTATTTCAACGATATATTTCACATCTTCATAAGTGTCGAACTTTTCGGCAAGCCTCACGAAAATGAAGCCGCCGCCGTCCATTGCCCGCGGGCCTTCCCACTGTCCCGGCTTCATATTCTGAACCATGCTTATTATGCCTCCGACCTCGGGGTCGGCGGCGTTCACGCCCATGATAATGCCTACATCGCCTTTCCTGCTTTTCAGGCTGGATATTTCAGAATATTTCTCGGCAACCGCTCCGAAATCTTCGCCGTTCTTAAGCGCCTTTTCAACTTCATCGGCGATATTCTTGTTGCCTACCGCTATTAACTGCGGATGATACAACACAAATTGTTCCTTGTTTTGTTCGAAGTAAGCTTTCCTTTCTTCTTCGTTTACGTCCTTCAACGCCACCGTCTGGAGTTGGAGCAAATATTTAAATTTTGTTTTCAGTTCCTTGGTGTCAACCTGGCCTGATTCCATGCCCTGCCAGTAATCTTTATGCTGCTCAAGCTTTTTTTGAAGCTCATCAATCTGCGCGTCGGTGATATTTGCCCCCGTCTTTTTGGCTTCCTGTTCGACCAGCTTTATATTTACAAGCCCGTCAAGCACCTTCTTGCCGAACATTTTTTCAAGCTCGGAATCCAATTTCTGCTTACTTATAGGCTCTCCGTTCACCATCGCGGCATTACCGCCCAGTCCGGCGCTTTTGCCGCAGCCTGCACCAAAAAACAGGCCGATACAACATAGTATTACGATAAAACTATAAAACCTCGACATTTCTGTCTCCTTTCTTTTCAGGGTGGTACAACCTCAAAAGAGAATTCTACCGTACAAAAAATTAACTCCTATCACGGAGCCCTGAATAGGGTTTATATTATCCATCACGTAAGTTTTACCTTCCCCGGAAGATAATTATTTCGTATCACCTTTTTTAGCGTCCCGCAGCACCCTGATAATCCCGGGCAGTAGATCCAGGCTTTCTTCAGACCCGGCATGAAGCTCGAGCTGGTGGGGAGAAAAAATAATTTTATGGCCGCCTGCTTTTTTCTTCAGCCTTTTCAGCAGATCGGCGTCTGCCTGTTCAACGCCGGGCAAAAGTATCGTGGTTACGCCTTCCCTGTGGCGGATGAGCGGGATGCCCGCATTATGGGAAAGCAATTTAATGCCGAGGATACGGACGAGGTTTTCGGCTTCCGGGGGCAGAGGGCCGTAGCGGTCTCTCAGATCTTCTCTCAAATTCTTTTCGGCACCGGCCTCCCTCATTGCTCCCATCCTGCGGTAAACGGTCAGTTTCTGGCTGAAATCGGAGACATAATCATCGGGGAGGTAAGCCTGGACGGGGAGATCTATAACCGGCGGCAGGAGTTCTTTCGGAGTTTTCTTCCCCTTCTTTTCGTTCACGGCGTCCTGGAGCATCCTGCAGTAAAGGCTGAAGCCAACTCTGGCTATAAAGCCGTGCTGCTCGGAGCCAAGCAGGTTCCCGGCTCCCCTGATCTCAAGATCCCTCAGGGCAATCTGGTAGCCGGAGCCAAGATCGGAAAATTCCTTCAGCGTCTCAAGCCGGGCCTCGGCGGTGGTATTTATGATTTTATCAGGCGGGTATAAAAGGTAAGCATACGACTGGTGATGCCCCCTCCCGACCCGGCCCCGGAGCTGGTAAAGCTGGCCCAGACCGAACTGGTGAGAGTTGTTTATGATTATCGTATTGACATTGGGGATGTCCAGCCCGCTTTCAATGATGGTGGTGCAGAGCAGGATGTCATGCTCTCCCTCCATGAATTCCAGCATGATCTTTTCAAGGCGGTGTTCCTCCATCTGGCCGTGAGCGACCGCTATCTTCGCATCGGGCACGAGGCGGCTTACTTCTTTCGCCACCCTCTCTATCCCCTGGACCCTGTTGTGGACGAGGTAAACCTGGCCGCCTCTTTTCATCTCCCGATCTATGGCGGCCTTTATGATCTCAGGCTCCGCGGGCAGGAGGTATGTTTTCACAGGGAGCCTTTCGGCAGGCGGGGTATCTATGCGGGACATATTGCGGACGCCCATCATGGCCATGTAAAGAGTGCGGGGGATGGGAGTCGCGGTCATGGTTATAACATCGACCTGCCTGCATAATTCTCTCAGCCTGTTCTTGTTCTCGACCCCGAAACGCTGCTCCTCGTCGATGACGAGAAGCCCCAGGTCGTTGAAAGATATATCTTTCTGGAGTAGCCTGTGAGTCCCGATGACTATATCCACCGAGCCAGAAGCAAGACCTTCCACGATCTTTTTCTGCTCCATGCGTGATTTAAACCTGCTGAGCATCTCCACTTTCACCGGGAAAGGCGATAATCTCGATATGAAAGTGCCGTAATGCTGCTGTGCGAGGACCGTCGTGGGGACGAGTACCGCTGCCTGTTTGCCTTCCATCACCGCCTTGAACGCCGCACGTAGGGCGACTTCAGTCTTGCCGTAGCCCGCATCCCCGCAGACCAGCCTGTCCATGGGAAGCGGCGACTCCATGTCGGATTTGACCTCGTTTATACTGGTCGCCTGGTCGGGGGTCTCCTCGAACGGGAAACTGGATTCAAGCTCGTGCTGCCAGGTAGTGTCTTTTGAGAAAGCATGACCCTCGGCCACCTTCCTGTCGGCATGGAGGGCGAGCATCTTTTCGGCAAGCTCCCTTGCCGCCTCTTCAACTTTTTTTCTCCCGGTTTTCCAGCGGCGCCCTCCCATGTGGGAAAGGCCAGGCTCCCGCCCTTCGACGCCGATATATCTTTCGATAAGCTCTATGTGCTCAAGCGGGACATAGAGCCGGTCTTCGCCTGCAAATCCAAGCTCCAGGAAATCCCTCTGCCTGCCTTCGATATCGATCCTGGATATTCCCCGGAACTTTGCTATACCGTGATCCTGATGGACCACCACGTCGCCCGCTTTCAAATCGTCAAGGCTATATGTGCTTCTGTGCTCCACAGGCCGGAGGAACCTTCTACGCCTGAAACCCCCTGTTATCTCCCTGTCGCTGAGGCATACCAGGCTCCAGCCGGGCACGGCGAATCCCGCGCTCTGGGCCCCGTGTGATAATATAACAACGCCTGGCGGGAGCGTCTTCGCAGGCTCGGCGGGGTCGATCCCGCGCTCGTGAAGGATCTCTTTGAGCCTGTCAACCTGCTGGGTGATAAGGACGACACGGTTCCCTTCATTTTTCCAGCCCGCTATTTTTTCCAGGAACTCCTCGAGCCTCCCGGGGAACGCAGGTATGACATTCGCCGGAAACGGGATTTCCCGGAAGCCTTGCGGGACGGTGTCCCCCAATACAACACACGGGCCTTTCGTCTCTTCGATTATCTCGTAAATCTTATCGCCGCGGGCATCGGTGCGGCGGATCTTTTCCGGCTCGTCGATAATCCAGAAAGATTTTCGGGGCAGGTAGCTGTCCAGGCGGACTTCGCCTTCGGACACCATGTACGGGAACACGGTAACGGAGGGGATTTTCCCCCCCGACCTCTGGGAATCGAGATCAAGGCTCTTAAGGCTTTCCAGAACATCTCCCCAGAATTCGGCACGGACAGGCTCCCCCGTTGCAGGGTAGATGTCCAGGATGAATCCCCGGATGGAGAACTGGCCCCTCTTAAGAACAAGCGGGACCCTCTCGTATCCTGCCGCTACAAGCTTTTCCGAAAGATCATCCATGCTGAATTCACTGCCGGTTATGAGATCAAGCCTTGCCCGCCTCAGCCCTTCGGGAGCAGGGACAGGTTCCAGCAATGCCACGGGCGATGTTATGACCCATATCTCCTCGCCTCCGAGGAGCCTTCCCAGAACAAGCCCTCTCTGGGGGGAATATTCCCTTGAGAAAACCGAAAGCTCGCGGGGCGGGAAAAGGGCCACCTTCCCCCTGTCTGCGGGAGGGAGGAAGGGGAGGAGATCTTCGAAAAATTCGTCGGCTTCCTCCGGGGCTGAAAAAAGAAGAATCCCCGGCCCTTTGAGCCGGGGGAGTAGGCACGCGGAAATAAGGGGCCTTGCCGAGCGGCAGTTCCCGCTGAGGACTATCCTGTTTTCGCCTCCCTCAAGGAGTTTCGATAACTCCTCAGGGGGAGACAGGTATTTACATAAGTTGTACAGTTTCAAAATTCTGTCCTTGCTGCTTGCCGCCGCCGGTTTTTTGCGCCGTTTTATCGGCGCGGGGTCAGTTTGCCGGGAAACGCATATAGCCCGTCCGGCAAAAATCCGGGCGGGTGTATGCTCCGGGTAAATTATAGACGAAGGGGGGGCGGAATGGCAATTGAGAAGGTGGCTTTATTTGCTGTTATTGAATATTAATTACGGTCTAATCAGGCTCTATTGCTGAGTCCAGCAATTCCCTGGTTTCTTTAGACAATTCACCCCGTATTTTTTGAAAGTTTTCAAGGCGGGCGCCGTCACCCGATATTTTATATAACGCATATTCGCGAACGGCTTTAAAAACTGAAATTAACTCTTTATCCTGAATATTTCCCGTGTTATATAATGAATCTATTTTTGAAAGGGCATCCCAATTTTCAGATGAAGCCAGGAATCTTGTAAAATCCAGGGTGTATCTTACGATATTGAGGAATTGTACAGGGGAAGATACTTTTGAAAATATCCCGGACAGATGCTCAAAACCTTTTTCAGGCTCCCCTTTTTTTATATGAACAAATGCTATGTTTTTCAGTGTATGGATTGTTAAATGTACGGCCCCGATTTCATTGAAAATCAACCCGGCTTTCTGGAGGTATTCAAGCGCCTTATCCGGCTCTCCCCTGTCTTGATAAATGAGACCGATGTTGCCAAGAGCGTTTGCCTCACCCAGCCTGTATCCTATTTCCCTATGAATCTTCAGCGCGTCTTCATGGTATCTCAGTGCCTTATCCAGCTCTCCCCTGGCTTGATAAATGAGACCGATGTTGCTAAGAGCGGTTGCCTCGCCTAGCCTGTATCCTATTTCCCTATGAATTTTCAGCGCGTCTTCATGGTATCTCAGTGCCTTATCCAGCTCTCCCCTGGCTTGATAAATAAGACTGATGTTACCAAGAGCGTTTGCCTCACCCTGCCTGTATCCTATTTCCCTATGAATCTTCAGCGCGTCTTCATGGTATCTCAGTGCCTTATCCAACGCTCCCATAGCCTTATAAATGAGACCGATGTTGCCCAAATCGCTTGCCTCGCTCAGCCTGTATCCTATTTCCCTATGAATTTTCAGCGCATCTTCATGGTATCTCAGTGCCTTATCCAACTCTCCCTTGTCTTGATAAATGAGGCCGATGTTGCTAAGAGTAGCCGCCTCGTGGCTTCTGATATCTTCACCGGGCGTCTCTTCGCCTGTTTTTTCCCGGATTCTATCAGCGATTTTTAATATTTCATTATAAATGAGACCGAAGTTGCTAAGAGCGTTTGCCTCGCCCTGCCTGTATCCTATTTCCCTATGAATCTTCAGCGCGTCTTCATGGTATCTCAGTGCCTTATCCAGTTCTCCCCTGGCTTGATAAATGAGGCCGATGTTGATAAGATCGCTTGCCTCGCCCTGCCTGTATCCTATTTCCCTATGAATCTTCAGCGCGTCTTCATGGTATCTCAGTGCCTTATCCAGTTCTCCTCTGTCTTGATAAATGAGACTAATGTTGCCAAGAGCAGCCGCCTCAAGGCTTCTGATATCTTTGCCGGGAATCTCTCCTCCTGTTTTTTGCCGGATACTATCAGCGATTTCTAATATTTCATTTAAATCTTTTTCGGCGTCTTTCTGTCTTCCGAGACTGTATTTACAACTCCCTTCTAACAGGTAAAGCGCCATTTTCTGGGAAGGTGTCGTTACCAGCAGTTGTGCTTTTTTTATTTCATCCGATGCTTCATTATATTTATTTCGGGAAATCAATAGGGTTATTTTGCCGATGCTTTCGACCAAATCCGAATTATCGGAATAGGGAATTCCATCAAGCAGGTACACCGGCTCCCCGGCCGCCCCGCTTTCCTTAGCTATCGTTTCAGTTCTTAAAATAGTATTTTTAATATAATTTCTCAAATCATCGGGAACAGGCTCCAGGACACTTTCATTTTTATCTTCAATGTCTCGGATTTTTTTCAAAGATCACCTCCGCTGAAGGATTTGGCTCCAGGATACCTTCATTTTCCTTTTCAATATCTCTTTCAGGGTCATGGGGAACAAAGCGTAATCTACAGCCGTGATCCCACAGGATGTCCTGAACTTCTCCAAGCTGCTCATTGATTGATACCCTTGTTTTATCTATAAAAGCTTTGATTACCTCATCGTTCTCGTGATTTTCAGGCAGCCTGAAGATAACCCGGATCTTCCCATTTTCGATGTGGACCGATTTAGTGTAATGATTTGTCCACCAGTAAAATTTGCTGCTAACAGGTATGGGCCATATTTTAAGCTGATCCATTTTAACCCTTTGATAATCCCTGTGGAGTTCGTCACCAAGCCTCAGGAGGGCGACCAGCAGCCTTATTCTTATTGTTTTAGACTGCGGCATGTGACAATCTTTCAAATCCGAGCTTGATATGTCAGGCTTTCCCCTCCTGTGTGATTTTGCAAGCAAACTTATATATTTGACGTAATCTTTACAACCGTCAAGCCCCAGGAATATCTTTTTTTCGGCATGAGGCTTAATACTTTCTTCGATCATTTTCGCGCTTGATTCGTGGTGTTTATCCCTGATGATGTTTTTTTCTTCCATTGAATATTCGTCTTTTTCGGGCAATCCTGCGTGATAAGCCGACTGCATCCCGATATCGTGTAAATACGCCGAAGCAAGAAGTATAAACGCTTCATGCTCATTTAAACGATCTGTAAGAGGGCTTCCGTCAAGGAGCAGTTCGATATTTTTTATTACACATTTGGAATGACTGATTGAGTGATCTGTGAAATGCGTGAGTCTGGGAGCTTCGAGAATTTTCTCTGCGGCTGCCCGTATGGAATCCAGGTGGGTTTTTAATTCACTTGATGAAAGGAGGCTTTCCAAATTCATTATGATTGCTCTATCTCCCCCGTATATCTCGATCTGATATTTCTCAAATACAACAGTTTAATCCTTTTTAATAGCGCATAATAATTTTTCATTAAAGATGCAAAGCGGAATAAATTCGGCAGGGCGGTGATGGCTGCTGGTGTTGGAAATTTATACAACCCCCGGAATAAATCGGGAAGAATGTTTTTATAAAAGGCCCCTCCAGGCCGCCTGTATAATGCGAAGAGAATTTGATACCCATGAGTTTAAAGGCAGCATTTTAAAATATTTTCAGTCCCTGTGAATATGTTAAGAGGATACAACATTTTATGAGGGTTGACCGATCCTGCCTGGGGCGCGTCTTTCGGGGAAATGTTTCGGCGGATCGGGTGAGGTTTATGGCGGGGGTTATTCTTACGCGACAACCCCCGAACCCCCTTAACAAAGGGGGAATTGTTGTGGTGTGGCGAGGGTCTGAGGCTGAAGCTCACATTAGTGCACTGGATTCCCGCCTTCGCGGGAATGACGAAGTGGGCGGGAATGACGAGTTGTAGCGTTTCGTGAGTTGTCTGGTATGGTGCGGGTCTGAGGCTGAAGCTCGCATTAGTGCACTAGATTCCAGCCTTCGCTGGAATGACGAAGCAACTAGAAACTAGAGGCTAGAGACTGAACGGTATGATTAACGGGCGCCCCTACAATACCACCTTTTCTCGGTGTCCACTAAACTGGGGGAAGGTCAATAACCCCCTACAATAATAAGGTTTGATTGACCCTTCCCCGATTTTGGAGGCATGAGATGGGAAACCCGGGAGCTTGCTCGATGGGAAATTTCAAGATAACAATTTCAAGTTGGAAATTTCGGATTAAGAAATTCGGAGGTTACAGATGATGAATGATCGGGAAAAGGCCGCGGCCGGTTTTGTCCTGGAGCGGGTCGGGGCGATGGATGAGGCTTTCATGCGGATGAAGCCTGTATGGGATGCCGATTACCAGTATTACCAATCGCGTCCCGATCCGGCTCGAAATCCGAATGACAGTAATCTTTTCGTGCCGAGGACGCGGGAGATAGTCGAGGCCATCCAGCCCAGGATTGCAGGAGACTTCCTGAACATCACAAGCCCGTTCATTGATGTCGCAGGACGGAGTCCAGAAGACCAGGACAGGGCCGAAGTCGTCAAGTTGTGGTTGTTCTTCAGGATGCAGGAGATGAACCTTCCCCTCCAGCTTCTCCCTTATATAAAGCAGGGGATCATATACGGCAGCACAGTGGGGATGGTCGTCCCGGATTACAGGAAGTCCAGAGGCAATAAGACGAAGGGCGGGGAGGGGGATGTATTCTTCCCCGTTGACCTGTACAACTACAGGATCGACCCGGAAGCCACATCTCATGATGATGCGTTTGACGAAGCCATAAAGACGACATGCCGCCTGGAGGATCTGAAAGCCGACGCCGAATCGGGGGTCCCCTATAGGAACCTTGAAGAAGTAAAGGCTGAAACGGTGAACATCCCGGATGCCGGTTCGCGGCTGTCCCATGATGGGAGCGGGGCCGATTATTCATCGCTGAGAAACGTAACGAGGATCGAATGGTGGGGGCCGTACCCGTCGCAGAATAAAAAAGGCGAAGCGCTGACGCGCATTGTGCTGGCAAACGAGGTTTGTATCCTAATAGAAGAAGACCCGTTCAAAAACGGGCGCAGTCCTTTTGTATTCGGGAGATTCGAATTCGACCCGTTCGAGATATACGGGACGGGGATACCGCGGATGTTGAGGCCGCTTCAGATGGAGCTTAATGAGATCAGGAATTTAAGGCTCAACCTGCTCCACCGGTTTATATCACCGATGCTTCTGGTGCGTGAGGGAGCGCTGGTCAACCCGGAAGAAGTAAGGAAATGGCGGCCTTTCGGCCTTGTGCGGGTGAGGAGCGGCGAACCGATAAACAACGTCATCATGCCGCTTATGCCTGGCGGAGGATCGGCGCTTTCGGGGGCGTTGACCGAAGAAGCCCAGGTCAACCAGGACATACAGAAACGCAGTGCGGTGCCCGAATATGTAAGGGGAATCACAACTGAGCTGGGACAGCAGACGGCCACGGAATTTTCACAGAAGCTTGCACAGGCAAGCATCGTATTCGCATATAACTTCAAGCTGCTTGCGGAGGAGAGCCTGAAAAACATCGCAAGGCTGATACTGGAGCACGACCAGGCAGGCAGCATGAAGGGAAGGATCATAAGGGTGCTGGGGAGCGAGAATTCCGCAAAGTTCCTGGCGCTGGCGCCTGAAGACATCAAGGGCGAATACGATTTCTTCCCTGTGGTTGACCCGTCCAATTCCGAAGAGAATATCATGAGGGATATCCTGCTGAGATCGATAACGCCGCTTGCCAGCCTCGACGAGCATTTGAGGAAAGAAGGCAAGAAGATCAACTGGGGCGAGATTTCGGAGAAGTTCGTAAAGCGGATGAAGCTTGAAGGCTCTGCACCTATAGTTGAAAACGATACCGGGGACGAGCTTGAGACGAATTCGATCAGGGACGAAGAGGCCGGAGCAGGGTTTAAAACAGCGATGGATATCGCCGGGAACTACGGCAGGATGCTTGCCCGCGGGGAGGGAGTAAGATGATAA
>JAMCWD010000035.1 GCA_023475345.1 Chloroflexota bacterium
ACCTGCCTTCTTTTTTTCATTTTCCAGGGAGTAGTTATTTATAATTAAATTTAGAAATTTTTTTTATCAATGTTTAAGTCGGCGGATCTTTGGGTTAGATTCCTGGATATAATGCTGGAAGTCTCTTATAAAGTATGTTAAACTATTATAGAGAGTAAATAATATACAAAAGCATTGAAGCAGGAAAATCAAATAATAGAATGAATTAACGAAACCGTATCGGACGCAGTTTAATAATTTTCAAAAAACTGACGGTAATCTCAAATCAAAAAGGGAGGATAATGAAATGAGTTTAGCAAGCAGGATGAAGCGTGCCCGCCTGGAAGCAGGACTGTCCCAGCGTAAACTTGCAAACATCGTAAAAGGGACTGAAGCCAGCATAATCCGTTATGAAGCCGGACAGGCAAGACCGCGTCCCGCCCGCCTGAAAGCGATAGCTGAGGCAACCGGCAAGTCGGTGTCTTATTTTCTCGAGGATGACTTTGAGGTCCCGACTGAAGAAAGGCGCTATCGCTACAGCGGAACATATCCCCCGGAACGCGGAGAATTGGGCTATGTTGCAGATGCCCAGGGAGAATACTATTCCCGCCTCGAGGGAAAGCTCGTATTTATAATCGAAAGATTGGATCGGCTTGTTTCTCTCATGGAAGAATCTGCGAGAACCCCGGGCAAAGAAACTGTTCCCGGCGTTAAGAAAGCCCGCAGGGGACGCCCGAAAAAACACGCAAAATAGTATAAAATTAACAAATTTTTCATGCCGGATCCTTTGGACGGCAGGGTAATACCTGCCTTCTTTTTTTCATTTTCCAGGAGATAAAATGCCTTTCGTAATTTTAAATAAGCTCGAGTTGTTTTATGAAACCGGAGGCGAAGGCACGCCGCTTATCCTGCTTCATAACTTTCTTCATACGGGCTTGAGATGCTGGGAACATTACATCCCTGCTCTTTCCGAACATTTTAAATTATATATTCCAGATTTGAGAGGCCACGGAAAAACATCCTGGCCGGACCGCGAACTGGGCATAACTTTTGAGATCGTCGCCGATGACATTGAGAATTTCATGAAAGAACTGGGATTGGAAGATGCATTTATAGCAGGCGTGAGCCTGGGTTCGGGAACCGCCATCAAGCTTGCCTACAGGGGTTTGGGGAAGGCTTTTGTCTTTGCCGCGATGCCGAATGATTACGACCGGGAAATTACCTGTAAGGCGGCGGAGGGATTTACGGAAGAATTGATGGAATCATGGGATTCGTCCTGGGCATTGGCGGCCAAAAACGGGCACACCGGGCGCTACGGGCCGGACCACTGGAAAGAAATGCTCAAATTATGGAAAAACAGTTGTATATATGATAGCGCCTTTCCGCTTCAACGTTCTCTTTGTAATTTTATAAAACAGCCTTCTCTCATAATAGCCGGGGACAGAGATTCATTTTTCCCGCTCCAATATTATATCGATTTTTATAGGGCGCTGCCTGACGGGGCCATAGCCATATTGCCGGGTTGTGACCACCTGGTAACGCAGGAACGGCCTGATCTTTTCAGCAGGATTTTGCTCAAATTTTTTCTTGATTGTAAGCGCAAATTGGAGATGGATCGCTGAGTCCTGTCGGCTTTTAATATATTTTAATAGCCGGGTTCAGATGCCGGATATGTATGTATCTGTGATTTAAAATATGCTTAATGGTATTTTTTTAGAATGTACTATAGAAATAACAAATCTAATGACCCATAAGTGCTATTAGATTTTGTGAATTTTAGTAGGAATTCACTACATTATATTAACTGATATTTGTTGCGGAGGAACTAGTTCAATTGGTATAATAGTATGGGATGAGCGAAATTTCCAGGGGGTGATTTCTATTATGTTTAATTTGATTGGCAATCGAAGGCGCAAAAAAGGTTTTACCCTGACCGAAATGATTGTAGTTGCGGGGCTATTTACAATAGCCCTTGCTTTTGTTGTAAGTATAATCTGGTCAGGCACGCAGCATTATGCCATGGGGCAGAAACAAATGGCATTACAACGGGCCTGTCAGACATCTCTTGATTCTATAGCCTCTGACTTGAGAGGCGCGATGTATCCGGTCATATCTTATACGTCGGGACCGAACGGCTCCATATCTTTTACGGGGCCGAAATATACTACCTCCGGAAACGAAAAGCTCATCACGTACAGGTTGAATAATAACGCCCTTTATAAGGATGTAACGGACGCCTCAACAGGAAGTTCGATTGCCAATGAATCGGGAATAATTTCCTATAATGTCGGCGAGTTGTATATTACACCGACAGATAATATCGACCCCCTGTCATCGAAATTATGGAAAGTCGGCATAGTCGGAAGATATTCCGACGGCGCTAAAGTAATAAAATATCCAAGCAACGGAACTCTTGCGACAAGCGTAGAGATAAGGGCGGGCTTTATTCCGCAGAGTATAAAAGATACAATCGCAAATGCCGAGCCTGGAGATAACGGGTCACCTCCTCCGAGCCCAAGCCCGAACCCTAATCCAAGCCCGAACCCTAATCCTAACCCGAATCCCAATCCGAATCCGAATCCTAACCCCAATCCTAATCCAAGCCCGAACCCTAATCCTAACCCGAATCCCAATCCGAATCCGAATCCTAACCCCAATCCTAATCCAAGCCCGAACCCTAATCCCAATCCGAATCCAAGTCCCGATCCCATCCCCATTCCCATCCCGAAGAAAGTTACCACCGAAGATATATGGGTTCTTGACAATGTTAGCAAAACGAATGCGACCGGGGAAATTCCTTTAGCCAGCGGTTCCGGCCAGGGCAATTCGCTTGCCGCGTGGGTAGCTTCGGCTCCCCTTTCGGCGGGAAGTTTTCTTGTCAGCGGCAGTTGGAATTACGAGCAGATCACCGATACAGTTCAGGGAGTGATGGACTGGGCCAGTGAGAAAGTCTCGACTGCGGCAAAGGCGGTAAGCAATGTTGTATCCCAGGCAGTGAGCACTGTAGCCAATTCGGCCGCAGGCAAGGCAGTCACCAGCGCTGTCAATACTGCGGTTAACACTGTATCGAATGCGGCATCCACAGTGGGAAATGGAATAAGCAGCGGTATAGGGAGCGTGGTAAGCTCGATTACGGGCAATACCAGTACCGGCCAGACTGTTACGAATACGTTGAATTCAATTCCGGGCGCGATAGTCAGCGGGGCCAAGGCGGTAGGAAGCTCTATAGCCGACGGCCTTTCCACTATAGCGGACTTCTTCTTCGGTAAATCAAAGGCCTCTGTCGATATAGGCGCGACAGTAGATCTCACCATTAAGAATTCTGAGTATAAGAAAATAACGATTACCAAGGAAGACGGGAAAGTAGTGGATGTTAAAGATACCGGCCAGACATGGAGCAAGACGAGCGTAACGGCCGACAGTGCCAGCCTGAGTCTGTCTGCAAATTACATCCCTAAAGCCGGGGATATAGTCCAGATAGGCGTAAATTATATGAAGAGTTCCCCCGCCTTCAGCGCCGTAAATAATGTATTGACGGCAACCCGCGAAGCAGTGATCTCCAGTAATCCGGTAACTACCGTGTTAAATATAGGGAGCACTCTTACGAATTTAGTAACGGGAGGCGCATCGGGCAGTGTCGGCGTGAGCAGCACCGG
The DNA here is from genome assembly GCA_023475345.1 of Chloroflexota bacterium. GTDB lineage: Bacteria > Vulcanimicrobiota > JAMCWD01 > JAMCWD01 > JAMCWD01 > JAMCWD01. Next base: position 3,636 of record JAMCWD010000035.1, read on the forward strand.
CACCTCGGCATCCAGCGCTTCCTCTGCTTTGAGCAGCACCGTATCCACTGTATCGAACGTTGTCAGCAGTGCGAGTAAAGTGGTAACATCGACTGCAAAGGCCGTTACCAGCACTGCTTCGAAGACTGCCTCCTCGTTGTCGAAGGCAGTATCGAGCATTGCCAGCAGCGCAAGCAAGGCGGTAAGCACCGTCACTAAGAGCGTAACCACAGCGGTAAGCAGCGCTGCAAGCTCGATTACCAAAGCGGTCAGCAGTACCGCAAGCTCGGTAAGTAAAGCGGTCAGCAGCGCCGCAAGTTCGGTAAGTAAGGCGGTAAGCAGTGCAGTAAGCTCGGTATCGAATGCCATCAGCAGTATTTTCGGCGGCGGCTCCAGTTCATCAAGCTCAAGCAGCAAGTCGAGTTCATCAAGTTCCAGCAGTAAATCAAGCTCCAGTTCGTCAAGCTCCAGCAGCAAGGCGAGTTCCTCAAGCTCGTCAAGCTCAAGCAGTAAGGCGAGTTCCTCAAGCTCAAGCAGCAAGTCGAGCTCATCCGTTTCCAGTTCCTCCTCAAAATCAAGTTCCTCTTCCTCCAAATCTGTAACCACTACAGTCTCCAAAGCGGTCAGCAGTGCCGCCAGCACAGTTTCCAAGGCAGTCAGCAGCGTTGCCAAGAGCGTCAGCAGCAGCGTCAGCAAGGCAGTCAGCAGCATTAGCAAGGCGTTCAGCCGCTGGTAAATTCATAAATCTGATCGAAAATAAAGAGAGCCTGTGTAAGGCTCTCTTTTGATGTCGGCAAGACCGGAATGGAAATAGACTTAAAGCAGTTCTTTGATTGCAAATTGGTATTAGATCTGTGACATAACCACCCGCTGTGCAGGTGGTTTTTTATTTATCTTTTCTTAAGATCGCCGCGATTATAAAGGCCAGGAAAATTAATACCCATGACACAAGTATTACCGGGTGCTCACGGAAGAAGTATGAAGTCGGCTCGATCAGTGAATTCAAAACACGCAGGTGAACCGATGCCCCCATGCCTGTTATCCTGACGGGCTTGGTTTCTATGTTCCCGTTGCTGTCAATGATTGCGCGGGTATAATGGAAAAAACCGTGTTTACCCGGGTTCCCGATAAGGGGCGCGCCCGCTCCGCCTGTGATAATCACCGGGATGTTCCTGATTTTATACCTGTAAGAGCCGTGGACATGCCCGCAAAAAACGCCGGATACTTTATAGCGGTGATATAGATCGGCCATCCTTTCGGAATCTTCTTTATTTATCGCCTGGTGATAACCCCACGGGCGGGGATCGTAAGGCGGGACATGCTGGAAGATTATCGCCTTCTTATCCCCTTCAACTGCGTTTTCTGAAAGGTCTTTGTTTACCCATTCAAGTTCCTCCGGATATATAAGGCCTGTGGATGTATCCAGGAAGACAAGATGAGTCCCGTCGAAATTAGAAGAGTAAAATAAAGGGCCTAAATATTCCTGGTACAGTACCCTGCCCATGTTTTGCAGTTCGTGGTTCCCGCAGACCGTGAAAACAGGGACGGGGGAACTTGCAAGCAGATTTATGGCACCCTCAAACTGCCTCTTTTTGGAGGACGCCGTCATATCCCCGAGCAGGACAATGAATTCGGGTTTTTCTTTATATGCCGCCTGTATGATTTTTTCAATGATCTCTTTCCGACCCGACCAGCCGTAATGAGGGTCGCCGAAAACCATGATTTTATATTTTTCTATCGTCCTGTCCCACGATAAATAAAGGGAGGAACCGCCTGCCGGTTTCCATTCGATTTCTATTTCCGTTGGAGAGACAACCCGTTTTTCAAGCACGGGAGAATCTTGAGAGACTTTTGTACCGGCATGATTTTTGCCGCTCTCGTTAATTCCATAATATATCCGTGAATTTTCAGCCTGGATATTGGTAACCAGTATTTTCAGCGGCTCTTCCGGCGGCTTTTCCAGTTGAGCCTTGATTTTTATCGACGGCCCCAGCGCCCTGATGACGGCCTCGCCTTGTTTCATGCCGATAAAATGACACGAGGACAACTCCAGTCTCCCGTTATCCAGGGGGACTTGAAAAAGCCTTTTTTCGGGCATTACCTGGCTCCTGTCCCATTCCGGGCCTTCCGTTCCGAAAAACCAGGCGGAAAATATGGCTATAAGGGTGATGAGAAGCCCTACCAATATAAGGAATACTTTGGCAGCGAGAAGAAGCTGGTTTTCTCTTCTTACCCTGCGTATCGATTTCAGTTTCTCGGAATTCAACGATTGCTTACTCATAAAATTCATCTTTATAATATATTGTGTAAAACGTAATTTCGACAATGCCTCCCGCTGTGCCTGTAATAAATTTGGAATTGCAGGAAAAATTTTTATATAATTGAAAGTACCAGATTCCTGCAGTAAGGGCTTACGCAGGAACTTTGATTTTATAAGGCAGATAAGCAGAGAAAAATGAACCATAACGAGGAACCCTTATTTTACAGGTTTTTGCCGGATGTAACAAAGCCTGCAAGATACACCGGCAGCGAATTTAATTCCGTCCGCAAGGAATGGACGGCTGATATTTTGAAAACGGCCTTCGTCTTCCCGGACCTTTATGAAGTGGGACATTCCGGCCTCGCGCTGCCGCTTATATATCATCTTGTCAATTCGCTCGATTTCGCGTTATGCGAGAGGAGCTTATCCCCGTGGGTCGATATGGAAGAAAAGATGAGGGAAAATTCGGTACCAGCCTTCAGCCTGGAATCGGGAAGGCCGCTTGCCGATTTCGATGTGCTCGGCTTCAGCCTCCAGTATGAATTGACATACACCAATGTCCTCAACATGCTCGACCTTGCGGGCATCCCGCTTTATTCAAGCGACAGGAACGAAAATCATCCGCTGATAATGGGCGGCGGCGGGAGCACGTGTAATCCCGAGCCAGTAGCCGATTTCTTCGATTTCTTCGTTCTTGGAGAAGTTGAGGACGTCCTGCCGGGCATCCTCAGGGAAATCAAGAGATGGAAAGACGAAGGCAAAAGAGATAAAAAGCAGTTATTGAAAGACCTTACAAAGTTCACAGGCGTTTATGTGCCTTCGTTTTACGAGCCTGAATACGACGAATCAGGAAGGTTCGTTTCCATAAAGCCTGTTACGGAGGGAGCGCCGGGGAAGATCTGTAAAAATGTCGTCGGCGATTTGAACGCATCGTTTTATCCCCTGAAGCCGGTAGTCCCGTACATCGATGTGATCCATGACCGCGCCCAGCTTGAACTTTTCCGCGGTTGTACCAGGGGCTGCAGGTTCTGCCAGGCCGGAACCCTTTACAGGCCCGTCAGGGAGAGAAGTCCCCGCGTTCTGAAAGAGTACGCAAGGAAGATAGTAGATTCCACAGGCTACGAAGAGATAGGCCTGACGTCTCTTTCCAGCAGTGACTACAAGCCGATAAAATCGCTGATCGGGGACTTGCTGAAGGAGCATTCCGGCAGATACCTGGAACTGTCTCTTCCGAGCCTGAGGATGGACGCTTTCAGCCTGGAGCTTGCCTCGATGATAGCAAGCAGCCGGATGACCGGGCTTACTTTCGCGCCGGAAGCGGCTTCACAGTCATTCCGGGACAGGATCAACAAGGGTACGAACGAAAATGATTTATTCGATACACTGAAAAAAGCAAGGGAATCCGGCTGGAAAAGGGTCAAGCTTTATTTCATGCTCGGGCTTCCTGGGGAAGACGACAACGAAGCCGACGAGCTGATATCGCTCGTTCTTGCTCTCAAGAACAGGACGAAGCTGAATTTTTCAATTTCCCTGTCGCCGTTTGTTCCCAAGCCCCATACACCGTTCCAGTGGGCCGCCCAGGAGAGGATCGAAAATATTGAGAAGCGGGCACGCCATATCAAGGGCAGTCTTAAAAAGCACGGGATCAAGATTTCATGGCACGACACCGAAGGCTCGGTGCTGGAAGGCATCCTGTCAAGAGGAGACCGCAGGCTGGGGAAGGCGATAAAAAGAGCGTGGGAGCTAGGTTGTACATTCGATGCGTGGACCGAACGGTTCGATTTTAGAAAGTGGAAGCAGGCGTTTGAGGAAACCGGGATAGATCCCGGCGAGTATATCTATAGGGAGCGCGGCCAGGAAGAGGTCTTCCCATGGGACCACCTCGATTGTGAGTTGTCCAAGGATTTTCTGTGGAACGAATTTGTGAAATCGAAACAAGGTCTTCTGACGGAAGACTGCAGGACCAACCGTTGTACCGCCTGCGGGGTTTGTGACTCCCTGGAAGTCAAGCCTGTAACTTTTGAAGAGGATATAGTTGAAAAGAAAGCCCCCGCGAAAAAGGGCGACTCCCCGAAGCCTGCCGTGATGCGCCTGCGGCTCCAGTTCAGCAGGGGATGGAGACTGAGATTTATTTCCCACCTGGATCTTGTCCGCAGTTTCGAAAGGTCTGTAAGGCGTGCGGATATACCCGTAGCATATACCCAGGGATTTCATCCTCACATGAGGCTGATGTTCGCGCTTCCGCTTGCGGTGGGCCTTGCATCTGGAGCCGAGTGGTTTGACATCGATCTTGCAGAAAGCATGGAGCCCGGCGAATTCAAGAACCGGCTGAATTCGGCATTGCCGGACGGGTTCAAGATCCAGAGAGCGCGGGAGGTCCCTCTTGCCGGGATGCCTTCGCTTGCTTCGATTATCGCCCTTTCGGTTTACCGGGTCCACCTGGAGGCGGCAATTGAGAAGGTTCCCGTTATAAAAGAAAGAGTCGAGAAGATTAAGGCGGCCAGGGAGATAACCGTCGATAGAAAGGGGAAGCCCAGGGATATCAGGCCTTACATCCATGCAGTCTCGGTAGTTGACGTGGAAGGCGGAAAAGTAACCCTGGAAATATCGCTGAAACATACACCGGGAGGCGGGGGGCGTCTTGCCGAGGTTCTCGGACTGTTAACCGAAGATGCAGGAAGCATAACAATTCATTATGCCGAAAGAATAGCTCTTCTCTGCCGTAAAGGCTCTCGCTGGATGAACCCGTGATTAACTACAGAATAAAAAGGAAACCGGGAAGTTATTGAGAATTTATTATTGATCATATTGTAGGGTAATCCCGGTCAATCGCGGGCACGTGCCGGGTTTGACCGGGTGGATTATAGATAAGGGTTCCTGTTACGGTTTTGTCATGGTGAATTATGAAAGCCGTCGTGACGGCGGTTGTAGAAACCATTTACGGAAGCCTTATCGATACCGCAAGAATTGGAGGAATTGATTCGGTTATATGCAAAGAAAAAAGAAAACATTCAGGTTTTCTGCTTCTCCCAAGGGGAGGCAGTCATTTGTCCCCAAGCAGAACGGCGTGAAAAAAGCTCCCCCGGTCCAGTTTGAATTTACAGGTCTTGGAAAGCAGGACGAGCAGCCCGGGTTTACAAAAGAGGTTGAACAGAAACCCCATTTCGCCAAAAAAGAAGAATTGATACTTACTGGTGCTACCCCCGATACCCTGCCGCCTCCGTCTGCTCGGCCCGTAAAAGCGGGCGCTCAAAAGAAGCAACCGGGCCGCCGCGGCCGTCCTAAAGCCGCAGGAAAGGAAAAGGCCCCGGAGAAGGCCCCGGAAGCCGCAGTTGTAGTAAAAAAGACCGGGCATGAAAGGGATGCCGCACCGGGTCCCGCCGGGAAACAGAAAAAAGCCCCGGCACATGTGAAACCTGCCGGCAGACCCGCCGGGAGGCCGGGGAAAAAGAGAAGCGTTAAGGCCGGGATAAACCCCAGCCCGCCGGTTTCGGATCTGAAAAAGGGGAGGGTGATCCTCGTAAGCATCGATGAGTACGAGCACAGGGTCGCCATCATGGAAGACGGGAAGCTGACCCAGTTTTTCCTTTCCCGCTCGGACAGGCAAATCGGCAGCATCTACAAGGGCAGGATAATAAACGTGCTTCCTGGGATGTCCGCCGCGTTTGTAAATATCGGCCTGGAGCGCAATGCGTTCCTCTGTATGGACGATGCGCTGTTTTCCAAAAGCGATGTTGATCCCGAAGAGCTTCGCCGCCTGAGCATAAGAGATATTTTGAAGGTGAACCAGGAGACTCTTGTCCAGGTCGTCAAGGAATCTGTAGGCACGAAAGGCGCAAGGGTAACTACCAACCTTACTCTGCCAGGACGCTACATGGTGCTTCTCCCGAGGGTTAAATACATAGGCGTTTCAAGAAAGATAGAGGACCCCAGGGAGAGGGAAAGGCTCAGGAAGCTTGCCCAGTCTGTCCGCCCGAAAGATATGGGGATAATTATCAGGACCGCCGCTTCCGGAAAGAAAAAAGGCGATCTGTCGGCGGATGTTAAATCTCTTGTCGGGAAGTGGGAAGACCTCCAGCAAAAAGCAGGGGAAACTTCTGCCCCGGCGCTCATCCACCAGGAACTTTCGATGCTGTATAAAACCATCAGGGATTTATTCACTTCCGATACAAGGGCTCTGGTGATAGATTCGCGCGAAGAATATTTTAAAGCCATTGAAATGCTCGAGTCGATAGGGGGGGGGAAGCTGCTTCCCCATGTTTACCTGTATGATGAAATGAGGTCGATGTTTGAAGACCTGGGAGTTGAAGACGACCTGGAACACCTGCTCGCACGGAAGATCCTGCTCCCGTCGGGCGGCAGCATCCTGATCGAAAAAACCGAGGCTTTTACAGCCATCGATGTCAATACCGGGAGCTTCGTAGGCAAGAAATATATAGGGGAGACCATACTCAAGACAAACCTTGAGGCGGCGGAGGAAGTAGCCCGCCAGCTCCGTCTCCGCGATATCGGCGGGGTCATCATAGTCGATTTCATAGACATGGAGCACAGCAAGGACAGGAACAGGCTCATGCATGCCCAGACCGCCGCCCTGAAAAGAGACGTGACCAAGGCGTATTGTGTCGAAATGACCGAGCTGGGTCATGTGCTGATAACAAGGAAGCGCATCGGGCGCGATCTTGACGAGATGATGAGGCAGACCTGCCCTCATTGCGGGGGGAAGGGAAAGATCCTTTCAGCCAATACCATGGCTATAAAGCTTGCGCGCGAAGTCAAGCATTTTTCAAAGGAAACGTCCGCCGACATGATCCTGATAGAGGCAAACCCCGCAGTCGCGCTCCAACTGTTATCATGGGAAGGCGAGGAACTCAAGCGTCTTGAAACGCTGACGGGCAAGCAGCTTTTTCTCCGCGCCCAGCCCCAGTTCCCGCAGGAAAGATTTGAATTAAGCAATATCAAGCCGCGTAACTTCGGCAAAAATGTTATCCTCCTGAACCCCGGCGAGACTTTCGACATCTTTATAGATTGGGCGGCTCCGCCCGATTCCAGGAACGGGATTGGCATAAGGGGAGGAAATATCGTTGAGATCGAAGACGGCGGACACCTTAACGGGAAAAGCGTTACGGTAACCGTTATCGAAGCAGGGAGGCACAGGGTCAGGGCCAAACTGGAAGAGTAACCGGAAACCCTCCCTGCGGTCGATTGACCCGGGTTATATTTGGAGTTATCCTTATTAAGGAGGTGGTTGTATTGAAGGCAAGGCTTATCCTGACAATATTGGCTGCCTTCCTTTTTCTGACCTTCACCTCCGTTTTCGGGATGGTCAGCTTCCAGACCGAGGTGAATATCGGCAAGGAACTGTCCCAGGAACTTGAAAAACAGTACCGGGTAACCACCGATACGCGCGTATCTTCTCTCGGCGCTAAGATCGTCGAAGTCAGCGGGTTTGACAAATATCCGATACAATTCAAGGTTATAGAAGACCCCGAAGTCAACGCGCTTTCAATTTTCGGAGGATATGTTTACGTGAACCGCGGCCTCCTGGATTTCGTCAAAGACGACGACAACAAGCTGGCGTTCGTCCTGGGGCACGAGATGGGACACATTGCCAGCAGGCACATGGCAATGGCTATGGATAAGCAGCTCTGGGGCGGCCTGTTCCTGACCGCCGTTCTTAGCAGCATAGGCGCATCCGAGGGCACGTTCAACACCGTGTCGGTAGGATGGGATATGCTGCTGAAAGGATACAGCCAGGCAGACGAGCTGCAGGCCGACAGGCTCGGAGTCGAATACATGATAGAAGCGGGCTATGACCCCAGGGGTTCGGTGGGAGTCCTTGAGGAATTTATAAAGAAAGGCGATACCAGCGCCGGTCTTTTCAACCTGATGAGAACTCACCCGCCCTCTGTTAAAAGGATAGAGGCTATAAAAAGAAATTACGCATCCCAGATAGAGTCGGTGGAAAATTACTCCTGCCTCGATTTGCTCCAGAAGCCTTCCCTTTATGACGAAAGCTCCGGGACGAAGCAGACTGCTAAAGGCGGCTCTCTCCCCGTAACCGAGATCAAATCCGTTAAGGATAAATAACATTGCCCGGTAAACCCGAAAAGCAGGGTTTATCGAACCTGCGGCTGCAGGATTAAACAACCGGTCGTTGAAAATTATCTCCAGTGAAAAAGCCGTTTTTATTCCCAATTTTAATTTCTTTATCTGCATTTTTAACATCGCTCCCGTGCTGTGCCGCCGAGCAGATGAGCATGGTTCAAAGGCTGGAAGCCCTGGAGAGCAAGCTTAATTCTCTTATATGGTATTCAACACTGTTTTTCGGGATTCTGGTTCTTGCATGTATTTTGCTCATAACTATTATTTATCACGGTATCAGGGATACTAAGGATTTTGAAAAGAAATCCCGCGAAGCGGCGGACAGGTCCGTTGAAGCGGCTCGTAAAGCCCTGGATTCGGCTTCCAGGGCTATGGATATGGTGAGGGAGATTAAAAGAAGGGTCGTAAGGACAAGGGAGATTGAAAAAGAGCTTGGAGACCTGCTCCAGGGAGCAAGAAAAATTACTATAGACAAAACCGGGAAATCCATCAGGGGGATCAAGCTTTTGCCGGATAACGAGAGGAAGAAGGATGTCGAAAAGCTGATCCTTGCATTGAAGCATGAAGATCACGAGGACAGGGCCTCCACAGCGTTCGCGCTGGGAAAAATAGGGGAGAGAGGTTCGGTCCCGGTATTGCTTCAGCACCTGATAAATGATGAGGACGATTACGTCCGCGCCACCTGTGCCATAGCGCTGGGTCTTATAGCCGACGGGAAGGCGTTCAGAGACCTTATCATAACGCTTGAAGACAAAAGCTGGCTTGTCAGGAAATGGAGCGCTTTCGCGCTGGGGATGCTGGGCGACGGCGCCTCTGTGGAGAACCTTATCGAAGCGACCAGGGATGTGGAGCAGGGTGTTAGGATGGAGGCTATTCTCGCCCTCGGAAATATCGGGGACAAAAAGGCCGTCCCCGCCCTGATAGAATCTCTGGAAGACAAAAAAGCCCCTGTACGGGCGGCCGCGGCGGTGGTACTGGGGGACCTGAGGGAACAGAGAGCCGTCCCCAATTTAATAGATGCCTTGATGGATGAAAATCAGAGCGTCAGGTATATGGCCGCGCTTGCCCTGGAAAAAGCTGAAGACGAAGGTCTGGACAAGGGAGATTAAAAATCAAAAGACAAAGGCGAAATCTCCTGTCTGCCTATCTACCTGCCTGCGGCGGCTTTTACTTTGCGCCGCTCCTGTCTCCACTTTTCCAGGAGTTGTCCCGGCTTGTTGCGGTAACGCTCCCAGGGGATCTTGCCCTTTGCAATATTGTCAAGGATGTCCGAAAGGACCCTGTTTGTCGGGGCCGGGATATTATTATGCTCTCCTTCTTCCGCTATCTTCCCGTTCAGATGCACCACTTCGCTTTTTTGTCTATGGCTGTTTAAATCCTGGAGCATCGAAGGAGGCTTGCCCCCACGGCCCTGCCTCATTTTTTCGGCCATGAAAAACGTAAGCATCCACGGCGGGAACAGCGAAAAGAGCCTTACCATCGCCTTCACCGGGTAGCCCGGGAGATCTATTATCTTGATCTCTCTTCTCTTCATGATATTGACGGCTTCCAGGACAGCCTCTCTTTCTATCCCGACAAGGGGGCTTCGCGAATAAACCAGGTCGGGCGGCATGCCGAGTATGGCCGATGTGGCATTGCCCAGCATGTTAAGAAGCATCTTGCTCCATTTCATCGACCTGTAATCATTGAAAGTAGAAACGCTGAGACCGCCCCGGCTGAACTCCTTGGCCCACGATGCGTCCAGGGCGAAAGCAGTCATGCTGGCAAGACAGAGAGCGCCTTTTTTCTCGATCTTGATATTGCCGTAAGAGACGACGCTGACAGGTATGGTAATGGAGGCGCTTAAGATTTTCCTAGAGCCTGTTTTTTCGGCGACGAACTCCTCGGTGCCTATACCGTTCTGGGGGGTCATTATGCAGGTTATTCGCGGCAAAAAAGTATTGAGCTGGTACAACAAATCTTCTACGTCATAAGCCTTGGTGGCTATGATAAGAAGGTCGTAGGGTTCCTGGGGGATATCCTCTATGCTCAAAAATACCCGGTTAGGGAAAATAGATTTGCTGTCGCCGTCCTGCTGGACGGTAATGCCTGTTTTCGTCAGGTCGCGCGCGAAAGGGGCGGGTTCAAGATAATCGACCTTGTGCCCGGCCATGGTCAGTGTAGTGCCCAGGAGACAGCCTATTGCGCCTGCGCCGGCAACAAGTATCGCCAATTTCCTTCCCCCCTTATTCTCAATATTGCTTTTTTCGCGGAGGGGCCGATTTATCCCTTCACCGGGCAAAAATAAAACCGGCGGAAGGGGGATGTCTAAAAAGTCGAATTTTCTTGTAGGGGTCGGGTTTTCCGACCCGTTTTATAAATATTCATACAACAATACCCACCCCGGCCTTTCGACTTCGCTCAAGGCCAACCCCTCCGGCGGAGGGGAATTTGGTTCTGCAGAAGTGTAAACTTCAGCCTCAAACCTGCAAACAGCAAAACCGTCATGCCAGCCCCGTATCGGGGTACGGGGTAAACTCCGGCTGGCATCCATTCAGCCGGGGAAGTCATTGAACTTCAGCCGTAACCAACCGGAATATCAGAACAAATTCCCCCTTTCAAGGGGGCGGCCCACAGGGTACAGACCGGGCAGATGATTTACAGAACTATGTCCCGGTACGTACACAGGGCCGGGGGATGTCGTGCAGGCACAAGTTATCGGAATAAAAATGCACAGAGATGCTTATGTCAATCGTCATGAGGCCAAATAAATTTGGCCCGATCCAGGGTGAGGTGAACGAATAAGTTGTACTGATCATGGTGGAGTTGATAAAAAAGCCGAGGCCGCATTAACAAGAACACCGGAGCGGCGGAATTTATTCCGCTTTGCATACCCGGTGAATTGCTCAGATCCTCAGGGAGTAAAAAAATCGGGCAGGAAAACCCCGCCCCAACAACAGGCTTGAAACAATAACTCCGGCGTCCCGCGGCCTCCGCGTGAATCTGTGCGCACTCCGCGATTAAATCAAATCGGCCCGGCTGTGAAAGGAAAAAATCTATTAAAATAGAAGGAAAAGGATGTTTGATATATTCAATCTCGAAATTTAAGACTAACGGCCCCCGGCCGTTACAGGAGGAACCTGATGCCGCACGTAAGCCTCGATACGGAATTTCTCCAGCCCCCTTTAAGCAAAGACTTTCTTTCAGAAAGCGACCCTGAACTCCTCTCTGCGATGGAAGCCGTCAGGATGAAAAACGGGGCGGGTTCTGATTTTCTCGGGTGGCTTGACCTGCCGAAAAAAATGACTCCTCAGATCCCGGTGATAAACCGGGCCGCCATGAAGATCCGGGAAGAATCCGATATCGTGCTTGTCCTTGGGATAGGCGGCTCCTACCTGGGGGCAAAAGCCGCGCTCAGCGCCCTGGGGCCGAGGCTGCCGGAGCTTTCCACAGAATCTCCCAGGGTGATTTTCGCAGGGCAGAACTTATCGACATCATGGCTTAAAGACATACTGTCAGGCATAAAGGACAGCAGGGTCTCCCTGATAGTAATCTCCAAGTCCGGCACGACCACCGAGACTTCAGTGTCTTTCAGGATATTCAGGGAATTCCTGGTAAAAAAATACGGCAGGGAAGAAGCGGCGTCCCGCATCTATGCAATAACCGACGCCGCGCGCGGCGCGCTTAAAACCGAAGCGGACAGGGAAGGATATACGAAATTCGTCATCCCCGACGATGTCGGCGGGAGGTTTTCCGTCCTGACTCCCGTCGGCCTTCTGCCGATGGCTGTAGCGGGCATAGATATATCCGAAGTCCTTGCAGGAGCAGACGATTACGCGGCCAGGGCCTTCTCGCACGATTTCAGGGAAAACCCGGCGGCATGCTACGCCCTTGCAAGATATAAGTTATACAAGGAGGCCTGTTGTATCGAGATCCTTTCGGTTTTCGATCCTGCCCTCTCGTCTTTTGCCGGGTGGTGGCAGCAGTTGTTCGGGGAAAGCGAAGGGAAAGACGGCAAAAGCCTTTTCCCGGCGTCGGCGACATTTACCACCGACCTTCATTCCCTGGGACAGTGGATACAGGACGGCCCCAGGAACATATTCGAAACATTCCTGACGATAGAAAATGAAGAAGATGAAATTTACCTCCCGGAGGAAAAAGGCGACCTGGACGGCCTCAATTACCTGGCCGGGAAACCTGTGTCTTACATCAATAAAATGGCGTTTAAAGGGACCAGGAAGGCACACCGTGACGGCAATGTCCCCTGTATGACATTAAGCATGGACAGGCTCAATCCCGAAAGCCTGGGCGAGTTATTTTACTTCATGGAAGCGGCGGTTGCGTTTTCCGGGTACATGCTGGAAGTCAACCCGTTCAACCAGCCCGGCGTGGAGTCTTATAAAAAAGAGATGTTTCGCCTGCTTGGCAAGCCGGGATATTGATGTAAAAGCCGGGACATGCCGGCCGTAGAGGCGCCTGTAAGGAACATTAATAAGGGGGGATTATAATGTCAAGGATATTACTGAAGGCGATCACCATATTGTTCGCGCTGGTCATTTTGACCGGTCTCATTCCTTCAGAAGCAGGACAGTCTGCCGGCCCTGTGATAAGTGCCGACGCTCCGGTGATAGAGGCGAGGCTTTTTAAAAACGGCATTGTAATGGTTACCAGGAAATTTACCGCAGGCAGGGAAGGCGGGAATTTTTTCATACATGATTTTGTATTTAATCCTGTTCATGGCACAATCTGGGTCCAATCGGATTCGGATGTTCAGTTTCGCACACATGTAGAAACCACTGAAAAAAAAGGCACATTCCTGAATGGCGACCGGATGCTGAAATACCTGGCCGGAAAAAATGTTGAACTGACCCTGAACAACAGCGATAAAAAGATTACCGGAAAAGTCCTGGATATTCCCGGCACCGTTTTTTCCGACAAAAATATACTGGCGATCTCAACAAACGAAGGCACTGAGTTTATAGAGACGGGCACAATCCGCTTATTCAAAGTGCCCGGAACGACAATATCCGGCAATGAAAAGGAATTTGCCGTAACGGAAAAGGTTCAGACATCGGGCATCATGGTCTCCGTCGGGCCATCGAGCCAGAAGCAGGATATAATATTTTCATATCTCACCCGCGGGATGTTATGGGCTCCCGATTATTTGCTGGAGATAAAAGATGACGATGATGCCGTCATAACAATGCAGGCTTCGATAAGAAATGAACTGATTGATATGGAGGATGCCGAGCTTTACCTTATCAGCGGGTTCCCGGCAATAGAATATGAACATGTTTCTTCCCTTTTATCATACAATGTTGATTTGAACAGGTTCTTCAGCGCCTTATCTTCAGCGTCCGGCATCCGGGGAAGATCCGCCGTTATGGGACAGATGGCGATATCATCCAATATGGCTATGGAGGCGCCGGAGACTTACCAGGGGTCTCAAGAAATGTCGGACGGCTATGATATTTATTACCAGGGCATCGGGAAACAGAGCATGAAAAGGGAGACGGCGTTTTTGACAACCCTTGCCGAATCACCTGTCAGGATAAGCAGGGTTGTAGAATGGAACATCTATAATAACCGGGATCAGCTGGGAAGATACCAGTCGGATTCAAACCCGGAGCAATTTCAGGAAGATATGTGGGATATACTGAAATTCAAGAATCCTTTCAAGTTCCCCATGACCACGGCCCCGATAGCGATATATCAGAAGGGCGGATTTTACGGGCAGAGCACATCTTACTGGACGCCTGCGGGAGAGGAAGCCGGGATCAAGGTAACAAAGGCGCTTAATATCCGCACAAAGCATACCGAACGGGAGATCCCGGGGGAAAGAGAAACAGTTTCAATAAAGGATTATAAATACCGTAAGGCCCTTGTCGAAGGAAAAATTGAAATCAATAACCTCAGAAACAAGACACAGCATCTTCTTATTACCAGGAATTTTTCCGGCAGGCTTGTGTCGTCCGAAGGGAAGCCCGAAGTTACTTTGCTGGCGGAGGGTGTATCATCGGTTAATGAACTGAGCAGGCTTAGATGGGATATCGATCTCAAGCCGGGAGAAAAGAACAGTTTGAAATATGTATATGAGGTTTTAGTGAGGCTGTGAAAATATGTCTGAAAAGATGGGACTCACAGGAAGCAAAGCGGGATATTGAGGAGGATAATTCATTAGGATTTTACTTTAAAAGGACTATACAGACTTTGTAATGTAGGGGGTGTAGTAGTTGCACAAATATAAGTATGTGATGATACTTCTGACACTGTTATTTATTACAATATCGGCGGGCTATGGAGATACAGTAAAAACGGATGAAGATGATTATATGAAATTTTTGCTTCTCGCGACCCCTATAATAGAATCCGACGGTAAAAATTTTGTTATTGGAATTGGGAGTGAGAGCGGTTTGAAGGTGGGAGAATCGTTGTATATTTACAGCGTTGATCCCGAATACTTAAAAGCCGCAATGGAGAGCGATAGTGATTACAGATTATGTGAGCTTGGCAAGGTTACTTCTGTAGAGCCGGGCCGGGCAGTGGGTTTATATAATCCCGGATATGATATAGGTGTTCCAGAAAACCAGAGGCCGATACTTGCCCGCTCCATAAAACCTGCTGTAGGTAATATTGTTACTGCATGGCACAAGATGGGGCCCGATATGAAAGTGTCAGGGGAAGTAATCATGAAAGTGCGCGTTTTAGGTGCCGATATTTTGAGGCCGAAAGTAAAGGGGGAATGCGAGAGATTTACGCTTATAGGTGATAAGATTATTTATGAGATGAGAAATTTCACTTCATCCTCCCGCTGGATCTGGGAACATTTGTGGCGCCCAGATATAGTCAAAGAGGGGGGTAAATACAAAATCCTGATTCCTTTCAGCCCAGAAATTATAGAGATACTGGTGGACAAAGGCCCCTACAGTTTCCAGTTAAATACTATTGAGCTTGAGATAACTGAAGATAATAGAAAAAAGGATAAGGATAATAGTGATTAGTATCTGAAAAAAACATGGCCTAGAGTCAAGTCCTCGCTCAGAAAATATCCGGCATCCAGGGGCGGGGGCCGCTGAATATAAGGCCCGCTTCGGCCAGCTCCTTATCAGCGCCGTCAGCAAGACCCAGAGTTTTCAGCTCATGCGCAGTAAGATGACTCGAATACAACGGGGCAAGTCCCCGCACATCAATCCTGACGCCGCCTTTTCCGCCCTTGCCGCCTTTTTTGACTGTACCACGGCCCCCTGAAATCTCCAGCCTGTATTTCCCGTTATTCCAGGGGAGGACATCGTCTGTTACTTCCAGGTGAATTGTAGAATTCAAAATTTCAGGATAGCCCCTTGCCTCCAGCGCGCCTTTGACATCGACGATGCGGAGCATCCAGTCGATGTTCGAATCGCCGCCTGATGAGATCCGGGCATTCAGCTCAGGGAGGAGGTGATGTAATACATCGTTAGGGCCGCCCGTCCATGTAACAGTTGAGATCATGGAGCTGTGATCTGCGAAGAAAGTAAGAATTCTCTTTCCCGCGCCCGGTGTTAATATGCACATGTCAAGTATATCCACGGGGGTATGCTGTGAACCTTGAGTGTAGATCACATACCCCGTATTGACGCCGTTTTCCCTGACAAGGTAAATATACGGCCTGCCGTCCCTGGGCGTAACGACTTTTTTCCAGAGAAGAGGATGTCTTTCCAGGTTCCCGTTGGTAAGCTTCGCCCGATGAAGATACAACGATCTGAATTCCGGTTCATCTTCGGGACATGCGGGGAGCATCTCGGCTTCTCTTTCAAAAAGGCCGATATCGGATGCGTTTACTTCATAAGTAATGCGGGAGCCGGCTCGTTCGTACCCGGCTTTTCTGTAAACGGGAAGGGTGGCCGGGAAAAGTATCGATATGGGATAATCCCGCTCTTTAAGCTCTTCGAGGGTGTTTTTCAAAAGGAATGACGCTGCGCCTTTTCTTCTGTGCTCGGGAACCGTTGCCACGGCTATGATCCCCGCCGCAGGAACCTGCCTCCCCCCGAACCATTGTCCCATCTCCATAACGGCCAGGCAGCCGGCTGTCTTGTTATTGATTTTTACAATGCGGAATGAGCCAGGGCCGAATTTTTCCCTGACGAATTCTTCGACTATATCAGGTGAAAAATGAAGCCCCTGCAATATGACGGAAATCAAATCGGCGGCATCGGCATCAATGCCTTTTGAAAATATGAAGCTGTTTTTTTTCTTCATTTCTTCTCCTTAAAAAATATCATTGCCCTGCAGTAATTATGTGGCGGCTGACCCACCCCGCCTTTCGACTGCGCTCAAGGCCACCCCTCCAAAGGAGGGGAATTTTGTTGTGCAGAGATGTGAGCTTCAGCCGCAAACCTACAATCGGCAAAATAACGTCATACCAGCGAAGGCTGGTATCCATTCCAGTAATTAAGCCCTTGAGCTTCAGCCGCAACGAATCGTACTGGCACAATTCCCCCTTTGTCAAGGGGGTGGCCACGCAGGGCCGGCCCGCGACGAGCTCGGCCGAGTCGGGGATGTCGAGTTGGCGCCTGATTTGATTTGTTCTGCAGGTTCTTACATGCTGCTCCAAAAGTGGATACCCGCCGGAGCCTGTCCTCCGCGAAGGCGGGGGGCGGGTATGACGGAACTCACTTTTTTCTATAATACGCGGGGGATGTCGCGTAAGGAATGCTTCCGCTATGAACCGTATGGCCCCGCTTGTGTCAATCGCTACAAGGCCCAATAAATTGGGCTTGATCCGGGGTGAGGATGAAGGGAACACTGAAACTGCGGAACTCCAATGCGGGCGGGGAAACCCCGCCCCTACAACTGAATCCGGCTTTTCAGACAATCTCATTATTGTAGATCTCATTTTCCGGGGGTATCCACGCCTTCCTTGACATTATCGTTCTTTTCGGATTCCACTTTGTGATGTGTCAATTTGTCGGCTTTCTGGAAATACTCATCAGCTTTTTTCTTATCGCCTTTGACTGTATAGATGCGGCCCAGGTAACGCAGGGCATCGTCATTGATATGATCGAACCTTAAGGCTTCAAGGAACATCTGCTCGGCCTGATTATATTTTTTCTGCTCGAAGTAAACCTTGCCGAGGCCGATGCGCGGGTCTGCAGGGTTGGGGTTCGTTACGAGGGCTTTCTTGAGCCATTTTATAGCTTCGTCATATTTTTTCATCCTGATATAGACATCGGCTATGTCCTTGTTGACGTCTTCATTATTGGGTTCAAGGCGTTTTACCGCCATGTAATTTTCCATGGCGGCCTTGAGGTCGCCCAGTTCAAAGAGGACTTCTCCCATGCCTACTCGGCAGTCGGGATCAAGCGGGTCTTTGTCAGCGCCTTCCTTGAAAATGGCAAGGGCCTGCTTGTACTGTCCCCTGTCATAGAAAACTTCGGCCTTGGCGGCATAAGCCGCGCCGCATTTCGGGTCAAGCGATATGGCCTTATCGTAAGCTTTTATGGCCTCGTCGTACCATTTCATATCGTTATCCAGCCAGAGGTAATCGTAATAAACTTCCCCTTTTGCAATATGGGCATTTACGTTTTTCGGATCCAGCTCAAGCGCCTTATCGATCATTTTCAGGGCTTCCATAAGCTCCATGGCATCGGTGTAGCTGATGGCGAGATCGACATAAAGCTGTGGGTTCCGGGGGTCAAGCGATATGGCTTTTTTGAGGACTTCATCGACTTTGGAATAACGGCGCTGGAACCTGTAAATCCTGCCGAGGACGAGGTAAGGGCCGGAGGAATCCGGATGGAGCTTTATTGTTTCTTCCATGAGTTTGATGCCATCGTCGTACCTGGCGGTGAGGAAAAGAAGGTCGCCCAGTCCCAGCCTTGCAGGCAGGTAAGCGGGATCTTTTTTAAGCGCCGCTCTCAGGTTCTGTTCTGCAGGCACGAATTCACAGGCGGACAACTGCTTTTTCCCGGCGCCGGTCAAAGTTTCGGGCGAATCGAGTTTAACGCCGGAACAGCCGAAAACCAGGGCTATGACAATGAGAGCTATGATTCCCCGGCAGGTTTTCAATCCTTATCAGCCTCCGGTTCGGAAACGACCGACTGGGCCTGTTCCTTCTCGCTTTCAAGCTGTGCGCGGAGCTTGCTTCTCTTATAACCGTAGCCGAAATAAATAACAAGCCCGATAACAAGCCAGATGCCGAACCTCCACCAGGTTATAAGAGGAAGTCCGAGCATCAGGTAGGCGCAGGAGATTATACCGAGGATCGGTACCCAGGGGACGAACGGCACTTTAAAAGGTCTGTGTCTATCGGGATCTTTATACCTGAGGACTATGATGCCCGCACAAACGAGGACAAAGGCGAAAAGCGTCCCGATATTGCATAGCTCGACCACCTCGTTGATATTTGCGAAAGATGCAAATAAAGCCACCACCCCGCCCGTAAGTATCGTCGTTACATAAGGCGTCCTGAATTTCTTGTGAACTTTGGAAAACGATTTCGGCAGCAGGCCGTCCCTGGACATGGAGAAAAAGATGCGGGGCTGTCCCATGGTAAATACCAGCAGGACGGCCGTAGTTGCTATAACCGCGCCTATTGAAACTATGCCCGTAGCCCACCCGATGCCTTTTTCAGCGAACGCCGTTGCAAGAGGTTCGGCTGTTCCGAGGTGGGTGTACGGAACCATGCCGGTCAGCACCGCGGCGACCGCAATATAAAGAATTGTACAGATAATAAGCGAGCCTATCATGCCTATAGGCAGGTTCCGGGCCGGGTTCTTGGTTTCTTCCGCCGCAGTGGATACGGCGTCGAAGCCTATATATGCAAAAAATATCAGGGCGGCCCCCGTCTGGACACCCTTCCAACCGTTTGGCAAGAACGGGGTCCAGTTTTCAGGCTTTATAAAATAAGCGCCGACAAGGATGAAGAAAAGGAGGATCAGAACTTTCAAAATCACCATGACGGAGTTGAACCTCGAGCTTTCCTTAATCCCATAGACAAGGAGGCCGGTTATTACCGCGACGCCGAGAAGGGCGGGCAGGTTAAGAATAACAGGGTATCCGAAAAGATGAGGGCATTGAGTAAAAGCCGCATATCCCCTCTGAAGTTCCAGGGAAAGAGTTGTAAGCACCTGGCCGTCTGCAAGGAGTTTCGATACCTGGTCATACGCCTGGTGGGCCGAGCGGAGATCCAGCCCCAGCCAGGGGGGGACTTTAAGCCCGAACTGGGCAAGCAATTGCTGGAGGTAGCCCGACCATGATATGGCCACCGCTACATTGCCCACCGCATATTCGATGATAAGATCCCACCCTATAATCCAGGCTATCAATTCTCCCATGGTGGCATAAGCATAAGTGTATGCGGAGCCTGCAATCGGGATAAGCGATGCGAATTCCGCATAGCACAAAGCGCAAAAGCCGCAGGCAACGGCTACGAGGATCATCGACAGTATCAGCCCGGGGCCTGCGCCCGCATGGTGTGCGCCGCCCGCCACGGCGGTGCCTACAGTTGCAAAAATCCCCGCGCCGATAATGGCGCCGATCCCCAGGGCGACAAGATCCGCCCCGGTCAGCGCACGTTTCAGCCTGTGCTCAGGCTCGTCCGCCTCTTTAAGGATCCTGCCTACATCCTTTGTTCTGAATAAAGCTGAACTCATGAAATTATCCCCCTGCTGCTTTTTCACGGCCCGTAAAAATATTCGACTTGTATTTTTAATGAAGAAAAGCTTCTATCAGTTTGTTATATTTCCTACCTGGAAGGAATTTTTTATGCTTTCCAGAACTGGGAGGGACGCTTGAGTTGAAAAAACTGTTGTATCGGAGATTGAATGATTGAAGGAATTTTCGGCTGGCTTACCGGGATAGTAACTGCGATAATAAATACGCTGGGCTACTGGGGGATTATGGCGGCGTCCGCACTTGAAGCCGCCTGTATCCCGCTGCCCAGCGAGATAATATTCCCGTTTTCAGGTTACCTGGTTTCGACAGGCCACTTTACTCTATGGGCCGTGATGTTCTGGGGGATGCTGGGACAGCTTGCAGGGTCGCTACTGGCTTATTATGTGGGCTGGTTCGGCGGCATCCCGTTATTGAGAAAATACGGGAAATATATCCTCATCAAGGAAAAAGAGATAGACCACTCCCATGAATGGTTTGAAAGGCACGGGGAGGCGGCCGTATTTTTCGGCAGGCTCCTGCCCGTAGTCCGGACTTTCATATCGCTTCCGGCGGGTATCGCACGGATGAATATATGGAAATTCATAATTTATACTGCGCTGGGATGCTTCCCCTGGCTCCTCGCCCTGACATATACAGGAGTATTGCTGGGAGTCCACTGGATGGTCATAAAGAAGTTTTTTCTCGAATTCAAGGTTTTCGTTATTGCGGGGCTTTTGATTTTACTTGCCTGGTGGATATGGAATCATCTGAAGAAAAAGAACGGGAACAATTCGGATAACCGTAATAACGGGAATAAAGCAAAAAATCAGCAAATTTAATGTTCAGACAGCGCTGCTGAGAAAAAATTATAGCAGGGGGCTTGCATTTTTTCCCCGGTCGTATATAATTAGTTTTGACAATTAGCACTCTTTCCTTTAGAGTGCTAAAAAAATATTCGAAAAATCAAAAAGAAA
Source organism: Chloroflexota bacterium (assembly GCA_023475345.1). GTDB lineage: Bacteria > Vulcanimicrobiota > JAMCWD01 > JAMCWD01 > JAMCWD01 > JAMCWD01. Next base: position 24,561 of record JAMCWD010000035.1, read on the forward strand.
CAGGAGGTAGGAAAATGGGAACCAAAACTCTTAATTTGAGACCGTTGGGCGAGCGGATAATCATCCGTCCTCTCCAGCAGGAAGAGGTAACCAAGGGCGGTATAATCATCCCTGATACCGCGAAGGAAAAGCCCATGCAGGGAGAGGTAATGGCCGTAGGTACCGGCAGGATGCTGGAAGACGGCAAAGTCATCCCCCTGGAAGTAAAAGCCGGGGACAAAGTGCTTTATGGTAAGTATGCAGGCACCGAAGTGAAGCTGGAAGGCGAAGAATATCTTATAGTCAAGGAAAGCGAAATCCTTGCAATAATCAATAAATAGGAGGCGAAAGGAAATGGGAGCTAAAATAATTCTTTATGACGAGGAAGCTCGCAAGGCACTGGAAAAAGGGACCAGCGCCCTGGCGAATGCAGTCCGCATAACGCTGGGACCGAAAGGGAGAAATGTTATTCTTGATAAAAAATTCGGTTCGCCGACAATAACCAACGACGGCGTAACCATTGCGAAAGAAATCGAACTGGAAGACCCGTTCCAGAACATGGGCGCACAGCTCATGAAAGAAGTGGCATCCAAGACCAACGACATAGCGGGCGACGGTACCACCACCGCAACGGTACTGGCGTATGCAATGCTGAAGGAAGGAATGAAGAACGTGGCTTCCGGCGCGAACCCGCTCTTCATCAAAAAGGGTATCGAGAAAGCAGTTGAAAAAGTCGTTGAAGGTATAAAAGAGATGTCGGTGCCGGTGGAGACGAGGGAGATGATCTCGGAAGTCGCCGCCATAGCCGCCAATAACGACGAAACCATCGGTGACGTCATCGCCGACGCCATGGAAAAAGTAGGCAAAGACGGCGTAATCACCGTAGAAGAATCCAAGACTATAGCCACCACTCTGGATTACGTGGGCGGAATGCAGTTTGACAAAGGCTACGTCTCGCCTTATTTCATAACCGATGCAGAAAAGATGGAAGCCGTCATGGACGAACCTTACATCCTGATAACCGAGAAGAAGATCTCCGCGATAGCCGACCTTCTCCCGATACTGGAAAAAGTCATCCAGGTACAGAAACCCCTGGTGATAGTGTCGGAAGACCTCGAAGGCGAAGCGCTTGCAACCCTGGTCGTCAACAAGCTCCGCGGAACCCTCCACGTGGCTGCGGTAAAGGCTCCCGGTTTCGGAGACCGCCGCAAAGAGATGCTCAAAGACATGGCCGTCCTCACCGGCGGCGAAGTTATATCCGACGAGCTGGGAATGAAACTTGACAAGGTCGAGGTCAAACAACTGGGTCAGGCCCGCCAGATCAAGATAACCAAGGAAGATACGACAATCGTCGAAGGCAAAGGCAACGAAAAGGCGATCAAGGACAGGATCGATCAGATCCGCCGCCAGATCGAAGATACCGATTCGGACTTCGACCGGGAAAAGCTCCAGGAACGCCTTGCCAAGCTGGTCGGCGGGGTAGCAGTGATAAAAGTCGGAGCCGCTACCGAAACCGAACTGAGAGAGAAAAAGCACCGCATGGAAGACGCCCTTTCCGCCACCAAGGCGGCCGTAGAGGAAGGCATCGTCCCCGGCGGCGGAGTTGCATTCATCAACTCCCTCCCCATCCTTGAAAAAATGGAACTTGAAGCCGACATGCAGATTGGCGTCAATATCGTTAAGCACGCACTGACCGAACCTCTCCGCCAGATAGCAACCAATGCCGGCCTGGAAGGCTCGATAGTCGTCGAAAAGGTCCGCAACCTGCCAAAGGGAGAAGGACTCAACGCAATCACCGGCAAGTACGTTGACATGGTAAAAGCCGGTATCGTTGACCCGGTTAAAGTTACCCGCTCCGCTCTTCAGAATGCGGCCAGCATCGCCTCAATGGTGCTGACGACCGAAACCCTGGTTACCGAAAAGCCCGAGAAGAAAGACAGCATGCCCGGAATGCCCGGAGGAATGCCGGGAATGGGCGGAATGGATTACATGTAATCCGTCGAATCAAACGGCAAACGAATCGAATGGCAAAAGCCCCTTGCGAAAGCAGGGGGCTTTTTTTATCGGGCAATTTCAGCTTCCCTTGATTACATATCAAATATCGCTCTCGGTACTCCCCTCTTAATAAATGAAACGTTACTTTATCTAAAATGTCCCTTTAAGTAAAATTCAGGGAATAATAAATATATAGAAAATTATTACAGGCAGTTACAAAAAGAAGGGGGTGGGCTTAGTGGGGTTATTATTAGCAATTGTTATCATTTCGTTATTCGCACTTATTATTTACGTCAATCAGAAAAGGGCGGCGTACGATTACAAATTTAAAGATCTCCAAGACAGGATCGACAGCCTGCAAAAACGCCTGAATACCATGGGAGTCAACCTGGAAAAGCTTACTAGGATAATACTTACGGACTTCAAAACTCAAGCCGGGGATGATAAATCAACCCCGGACGATTTTTTCAAACGAGACACCCGGCACTCCGACCGGAAAGTTACGGATGAAAACGTAACCCGTCAACCTGAAACCCCATACCAACAAGGGGTTGTCACAGATCAATCAAAACCACGGGAACCCCAAAAACCGGTGCCTTCATACCCGAAGCCCGATGATATATCACAGGAAATAACAGATACAACAGGAGAAAAGGTATCGGCCCGAATCGAGGTAGAGGAAGCCGCCTGCGCATCTTCCGAACAGAGCGAAGATAAAGAAGATAACAGTGAGAAAGCGTCGTTTCATCCGCTCAAGGAGTTATCCAGGAAACTTACAAAATTTGAAGTTGAATTCGCCGGTATCTATCTGAACATCCTCGGTATAATACTTTTGCTTGTCGGCTTCGTGCTTTTCTTCAGGTATATCGCACCTGCGCTCCAGGGGCTTTTTCAGGTCGGTATCGGAGGGGTAATCGGCCTGGTGCTTCTTGTTCTCGGCGATAATTTTTACCGGAGGGATAAAAATCTTTATGCGCAGGCATTTATGGCAGGTGGTTTCGCCATGCTGTTTTTTTCAATCTGCGCAGGTTTCTTCTTTTATAACCTCTTCAACCAGGTCATATTATTCGGCCTCATTCTCGCCTGGGTCATAACAGCCGGGCTTTCTATCTTCAGATATAATTCGAAATTCATAGCCCTCCTCGTCCTGGTTACGATATTTTTATCGCCCCTGTTTATGAACTTCAGCCTCAGCAATATATACCTGCTCTTCGTATATCTTATTGCGGTGAACCTGGGTTTGGCCATAGTGGCATATTTTAAAAACTGGGATTATTATTCGGTTTTATCATTCCTTTTCACTTATGCCATCTTCTTTTACTACAGGGGCGCCGTATGGGAAGGCCATACTCTCTCGTTTTTATTTATTATCTATGCCCTCTTTCTTATATCCAACAACCTGATGCACTTCCGCCTGAAAACTTCCAGCGGGTATAACCTTTTCGTTTCATATTTCAACCCTGTTTTATTCGGCGCCATATCGTATTATACGCTGCTCAAATACCCGGAAAAGATTTCTGTTTTGCTTTTCGTGATGCTTGGCCTGATCCATTTGCTGATAATGAAATTGTCCCTGAACATGGAAAAAGAAGACCCGAAATTCTCGGAAATCACGAAGAACAACCTGATATTGTTTTTACTTTTTATAACCGCATCCATCAGCTATGTACCTTTCTTATCGGGCGCTGCGACATTTTTCCCGTTCGTTGCTGCCCTGTGGTATTTCATCGCCCTGGCCCTTATCTATTGTGCCTGGAAATACGATTTCCACAACCTTATATTGCGGAGATTTTCTTACTTGAACCTGATGCTTTTTATAGTTCAACTGATAGCCGTAATCCCGACCGTTACGGATAAATGGGCGATCTTATCCCCGGAAAAAGGATTGCCTGACTTTTCTGCGGCTGTCGGCTCGTGGAACCTTTTGAGCGTAAAATTTATAGTATATTTCTTAAGCATCGCGGCTTTCATGTTGTATTCCCGGCTGATGCTGAAAAACAGGGAACGGTTCAAGCCTGAAGACGGACTTGCGGTTTATCTGCCTGTTCTATCCGCCATAGGGTTTTCAGCATTTTTAATGTGGCGCCAGCTTCCTGCCGCCCCCTCCATGCTCGCTTACAGCTTTCTCATGTTTCTGACATTCAGCATTGCGGCCATATATAAAGAAAACCTTGCCCCGCTGAGAGTTATAGGGTACATAGGATCTGCGATGATAACCCTGTATGCCTTTACATATTCTTATACAATTCTCTGCACCAAAATCCCGGTTTCCGGTTATATCTTTCTATTTTTGACGGCAGCGGTGATTTATTTGTCCGACCTGCCCCTGGCCAACACGAAGGACTGGCCGGGCAGTAAGGACACACCGGGTGTACAACAGCTAATGTCACTCCTGATAATTTTCAGCCTGGCGGTTCAGTTAACAAGAACCATTTCCATTCAGTGGATGTTTTTCGCATTTGCGCTTATAGCATTGCTTATACTGCTGCTATATCATTTGTACGATCAGAGAATCAAAGATTTACGGTATCTTTCCGTCTTAATTCTCGGCGTCGTATCGATAGTCTCCATCGTGTCATATATAGACGGCGGGGAACGGCTGATTACATATAACGTGCTGCCGCTTGCCGGAATATTTATCATCCTGGCTATATCTCACTTCATATTTCAAAAATTTGAAGACGGCACAAAAAACTGGGCATTGATATCATCATTTACCGGTATCGCGGCGATAGCCGTATTGATGAAAACCATATATACCCTGTTGCCTGGACAGGCAGGGATTTTGTTGTGGTTCATGACAGGCCTGGGGGTATTGCTTTATGTGCGAAAATTCAGAATAGACGTGATCCTGGAATTTTCAGGGGTTCTCGTTCTGTCCTTCGCATTGTTAAAAACTGTAGGGTATGACATCGAGGATCTGGCCGTTAACAAGCTAAGCCTGCTTATCATCGGAAGGTCGCTTCTTTATCTCATTGCAGCAACTGCAATTTTATTCATCTCGGCTAAAGTTACAATTACCCGCAGGTATTATCCCTCGATACTGCAGTATATGGCGCTTTTTCTAATAACATTTCAAACCGGATATTGGATCTACAACATGTGCTCGGGATTGGATTATATCTGGCTCATCGTATCATTATCCCTGGTATTGTTGTCCTTTATTTATTTAACCATCGGCATTTATGAAAATTCAAACACATTCAAAAAATTCGGCGCTTTACTGCTTTTACTTTCGCTTATCAGGTTGTTCTTCTGCATAGGAGACAATTGGCCCGGTTCTTTAGTGATATTGTTCGTATCGGCTGGCTTCATACTGGTGCTGCTTCTTTACCACATTTTCAGAAAAAATCTCGGATCCGTGGGGTATATTCTCCCGGTCCTTTTCGGCCTGGTAGCTGTCTTCTCGGTTTTTGCCGGGAAGGAATGGCTTGGAAGCTATCCTATACAACGAGGTCTGCCCATTGTAGCCGTATCGGTTCTCATGGGCATCGTTTATTATACATTTAAGAGCTACGGGAAGATAAACAAAGACTGGATTGTCTTATCGAATATCATGGGGGGAGCTGCCCTCGCAGTCCTGTTAAAAGCAGTTTACCTCCTGAGCATGGGACAGGCATCTACATTCGCATGGAGCATCGTCGGCCTGAGTCTGCTGCTATACGCAAGGAAAACACAACTCGAAATTCCGGAGAAAGCCGGTATGCTGGTGCTATTGATGGCTTTCATAAAAGCCCTGTTTTTCGATTCTGTCGTTATGAACATTGTTGACGTGTACAACCCGGTTGAAATGACCTTGTCCGTAATATGGCTGGCCGGGGTCGTCGGAATTTTCTTTGCCGTTGCAAAATTAATGAGCGATAGAGCTGGATATACCGGGCTGTTCCAGGTGCTTGCCCTCCTTGTAATTTCATTCCAGGTCAGTTTCTGGCTGTTTAAGATTTATGCTTCTCTCAGTTATTCCCAGGTAATTCTTTCGGCTTTCTGGGTCGGGTCATCCATGATCTATCTTGTGATCGGCTTTTTCAAAAGATCTAAAGTTTTCAGGCAATTCGGCCTTGCTATGCTCCTGGCTTCAGTTTTGAAAATATTTTTCGTTGACGTATGGGTTCTGGGGGCATATGATGTAGTGACTTTATTCATAATTCTCGGAACCCTGTTGATGGCGACTTCTTTTCTCTACCAGAAACATAAGAAAATGATCCTTGAACAGGAGATGACTGAAGATGCGGTTAAGCTGACTTCCACGCAAACCTGACACTGATAGACGGCGGACGTAGAACCGAACGGCAAAAGGCCCCTTGCGAAAGCAGGGGGCTTTTTTTTATCCTCTCTCTGGATCGGCGCGATTTATCGCGCCTTATCAAGGGCTACCTGTTGAGCCAGTTGTATGCGAACAGAACAAATGCCGTCGCCACCAGGCAGGTTATGACAGTAACCGCAATGCCGACTTTGAGCCACATCTTGAAAGTTATCCGGGATCGGGTCTTCTCGCTTAATGCAATGACGATTATCCCGGCGGTGCTCCCGATTGGAGTCCCGTTGCCGCCTAACCCCGCTCCCAGCGCCAGCGCCCACCACAGGGCGTTTGCGTTCCCTATCTCCCTTTGAATATCGGATAATACGGGGATCATGGCCATGGTGTAAGGGACATTATCGACAACCGCCGATAACAGCGCCGAACCCCACAATATCACCAGCCCCGCCAGCTTAACATCGATCTTCGCGAGCGCGACCATTTTCTCCGATAAAAGCGAAAGCACCCCCGCATGCTCCAGCCCGCCCACGACCACGAAGAGACATGCGAAAAATATCAGGACGGCCCACTCCACCCTTTTGAAAACATCATCCAGGTCGGCCTTGGTCAAAAGGAGCGATAACGCCGCTCCGAACAAAGCAATCAGAGACGGCTGGAGTTGTATTGTATGATGGAAACAAAAAAGCACGAGCACAACTGCCAGGACTATAAGCACCTTCTTGGCATTTACAGGATCCGTCAGAGCCTCCCGCGGTTTTATCTTTTGGAGCGCCTCAAGCTTCCTGGGTTTCAGCCTGAATACTTTTCTGAATGCGAAAATTAAAAAAGCAAGGCCGAAGATCCATGCGAGGGCGGTTATAGGGCCGAGCGTCGTTATGAATGACAAAAAATGAAATTTAGGGTTTGCCGCTGCGATCATGATGTTGGGAGGGTCGCCGATAAGGGTTGCAGTGCCGCCGATGTTGGAAAGCATTGCTTCGCCGAGCAAAAAAGGCACCGGGTTCATGCCTATTACTTCGGCGATGAGCAGCGTTACGGGGGCGATTAAAACGACCGTCGTTACGTTATCCAGGAACATTGACAGGAATGAAGTCAGGAAGCCCAGGAAGATCATAAGCAAAATCGGTCTGCCCTTCGTCATCTGCGCGGTATATATGGCCGCGAATTCGAAAAACCCGGTCTTATTGAGCAGTATAACCATTACCATCATCCCGAAAAGCAGGCCGATGGTGGACAGGTCAACCGCGTGTACCGCCTGCTCGGTCGAATAAAAATTAAACCATATCCCCAGGAGGCCGATAGCTACGGCGCCCAGCATGGCCGTCAGCGTCCGGTGTATTTTCTCCCGCATTATCAAAATGAGAATGATTAAAAATATAGCACCGGAAAGAACCATGTTCATGGGATTATAGCCGCCTGCTGCGCCCGTTCCGGTGTCGGCCCCGGCGAATAAAAACAAGTTAAGACTCATTGTCCGTCTCCATCGAACACTTCTCCTGTAATAATTCAAGTATGCCCCTGCCGATGTCCACATACGACACAAGCCCGACAAGACGCCCGTCCTTAAGAACGGGGAGGTCGGGCACCTGTGCGTTTTTCATTATGGCAAGGGCGGCAAGCAAACCGGAATCTTCGTCCAGGGACGAATGGTCCAGCTCGATAACGCTCTCCACGGGCTTATCGATTATGTCCATGTTGCATGTGTCGCTGTTCAATTCAAGGCTGCCGTAATCTTTCAGATAAGAGACGTTCCCGATGAGGTTTACGAAATCGGGAAGAAACACATTCAGGAGCCTGTTCATGACGACCGTCCCCCTGAAGAGGCCATTGTCATCGATAACAGGCAGTGTCCCCACTTTCTTTTTGACAAACTGGCGAACCGCCTGCTCAACCGTCGCGCCGGGGGAAATGGTATGAACTACGGTCTTCATTACCTTACCAACTTTCATGTCAGCCTCCTCCGGATTGATGATATCTTTAATTCTTCTTCAATTCGATTTTTTCTCCTTGTGCCGTCTTGCCGGTAAACGGCGGCCCGGTGCCGACGGCGGCAGGATGCGGGCGCTATCTGCAGGAGGGAGATAAAACGGGGCGAATCATTTATATGATGGATGCTGTCTGAAAAATTCAAAGGAGCCTTTCGGGGGTCAGGTCTGACCCCCGAAACCCCGGAATGTGCAGGGACTTTTTAGACAGCCTCGATGGAGGGGAATATCATGATCGACAGATACACTTTGCCGGAAATGAAAAAGATATGGAGCCTGGAAAACCGCTTCACTACAATGCTTGAAGTGGAAAAAGCCATAGCGGAATCATGGGCCGACCTGGGGGCGATACCGCGGGAAGCCGCCGACGACATAAGCAAAAAAGCATCTTTCTCTGCGGGCAGGATTGAGGAAATCGAAAAAGAGACACGGCACGATGTAGTTGCTTTTATAAAAAATGTCGAGGAATCGCTTGGCGACGAAGGAAGGTTCTTCCATTACGGCGTTACATCTTACGACGTGGTCGATACCGCGCTTTCGCTTTTGCTTACCGAATCCGCGGACTTGATAATGAAATCTCTGACTGGCCTGATGGAGACTATAAAGGGACTGGCTCTCGATCACAAAAACACGCTCATGATCGGCAGGACTCACGGGGTTCATGCGGAGCCGACGACATTCGGCCTCAAGCTGTTGAATTATTACACCGAGCTTGACAGGGACAGGGAGCGGCTCGAGCAGGCACGCGAATTCATAGCGGTCGGCAAGATATCCGGGGCCGTCGGGACTCATGCCACCGTTCCCATAGAACTGGAAGAAAAAGTCTGCTCCAGGCTGGGCCTTTCACCTGCGCCGACAACATCGCAGATATTGCAGCGGGACAGGCACGCGCATTATCTCTGTATTCTCGGGATACTCGGAGGGACGCTGGAAAGGATGGCGCTCCAGGTCAGGCTGATGCAGCAGACCGAAGTAGGGGAGGCGGAAGAAGGTTTCCGTAAGGGGCAGACAGGATCGTCGGCAATGCCTCACAAGCGGAACCCGGTATCGTCCGAGCAGGTTTGCGGGCTTGCCAGGATATTGAGGGCAAACGCATCCGCAGGTCTTGAAAACCAGGCGTTATGGCACGAAAGGGACATCTCACACTCCTCGGTGGAGCGCGTTATTCTTGCCGATTCGAGCATACTGGCCCATTACATGCTGAGCACGGTAAACGATATTTACTGGAACCTGAAGGTCAATAAGGAAAAGATGCTTCAGAATATCGATAAAACTTTCGGGACGATACACTCACAAAAGCTCCTGATGGCATTGACGAAAAAAGGCATGGAGAGAAGCAAAGCATATTCCCTGGTCCAGGGACTTTGCTTCAAGGCCGTAGAAGAAGGGATCCATCTTAAGGATCTGGTTATGGAAACCCCCGATATAATAGATTTCCTTTCGGAGAAAGGCGTACAAAAGCTTTTCGATCTTTCGCCGGTACTGGAATTCGCACAGTCGATTTTTGAAAAAGTCGGCATAGCCGGTTGAAATAAATAATAGGATAAGCGGGTAAAGCCGGGCGATACAAATCTATTGTATATCTTGTCCGGGAAAAAGTTTTCAAAAGGGAAACTTCGAAGTCAGGGCGAATTTTTTATATTGTGTATAACGACAAGTTACAGGAAATCGAAGTTCTCATCCGGGCCCGCTACCCGATTATTTCCATTATCTCATTCGAAGAAGACCGTGTTGTTAACGAAATCAAAAAAATAGCGAAGAAGCTGGATAAGAAAATTTTTACATGGTCGGCGTACAGGGGGCTTCATGCTCCCGACGAATCCATCCAGAGCAAAAAGAGGACGTTTCCTCCGTCCACCCAGGACCCGCTTGAATCCCTGAATGAAGTGATAAGTTTCGTGGAGCCTGCAATATTTATTTTTGAGGATTTTCATCCTTACCTGAAAGATATAGCCATTGTACGGGCATTGCGGGAGCTTGCGCTTTATCTCAAGAGCAGCTATAAAACGATGATCCTCATCTCGCCCACCCTTCAAATACCGCTGGAGCTTGAAAAAGATATAACCGTAGTCGATTTCTGTCTCCCGAGCCTGAACGATTTGAGCACGCTCCTGGACCAGATCCTGAAGCAGCTTGCGGAAGACAGCCGCCTGAAAGTTGTTGTAGATGATCAAACCAGGGAAAAACTCCTGAAGGCGGCCCTGGGATTAACCCTGAAAGAAGCGGAAAATACTTTCGCAAGGGCGCTTGTTATTTCGGGGAAATTGACTGAAGACGAGATAGATATAGTCCTTCAGGAAAAAGAACAGGCCATAAGAAAAAGCGGGATACTGGAGTATTATCATACGGACGAATCGCTGAACAATATAGGCGGCCTGGAAAATTTAAAGCAGTGGTTCAACAAGCGTTCCCTTGCATTTTCGGAAAAGGCCAGGGCATACGGTCTTCCTCCTCCCAAGGGTATATTGCTGATAGGCGTTCAGGGCTGCGGCAAAAGCCTGTGCGCCAAGGCCATCTCCAGGCAGTGGAGTCTCCCTTTGCTGAGGTTCGATGTAGGGAAGGTTTTCGCAAGCCATGTAGGTTCTTCGGAAGAAAATATCAGGAGGGCGATAGTTACCGCTGAGTCGGTTTCGCCGTGCATTTTATGGATCGACGAGATCGAAAAGGCGTTTGCAGGCACTCGCTCGTCCCACCTGTCCGATGCCGGGGTAACGTCCCGCGTCTTCGGGAGCTTCATCACATGGCTCCAGGAAAAACAGTCCTCCGTGTTCGTAGTGGCCACCGCCAACAATATCCAGATACTGCCTCCCGAACTCCTGAGAAAAGGGAGGTTCGATGAGATCTTTTTTGTAGATCTCCCCGACGATGAAGAGCGAAAAGAGATATTCAGGATCCATATAAAAAAGAGAGGCCGGGACCCCGGCAATTTCGACATTGACAGGCTGGTGGAAGCTTCCGTGGGCTTTTCAGGCTCTGAAATCGAGCAGGCAATAATTTCCTCGATGTACGATGCTTTTTACGAAGGAAAAGAGATAAATACCGAATACATCGTAAAGAGCATCCAGGCCACGGTGCCTTTATCCAGGACGATGGACAAGGAGATAGGCGAGCTGCGCACGTGGGCCGAAACAAGAGCGGTAAGCGCCTCGGTCAGAGACGGCGGCTGATCAAGTGAAATTTTATAAGGGGGGGGATTTGATATGTCAGTAGTTTTTGCGCTGGTTCCGCTTATACCGGTAGCGCTGGCGTACCCGACGATATTATCCGTTGCGGCGGCTGTTGCCAGCACCGTCGGTTTCCATCTGGCCGAACACTCGGCGGAATCCATAAACAAGCTATATTCCGATGCCGGAAGCTGTGCCGAAATAGAAATGAAAGCAACCGTCGAAATATCGGACCTCATTGAAAACAACCAGGGCGGCTTTACGATGGAAAAAGAAGACTACAGGATAATCTTCGTTAAAGCCGCCGACGGCAAGGTTAAAATGATGGTGACGTCCGATAAAAAAATCCCGACGGAACAGTTGATAAAATATGGCGAAGATATGATGCACCAGATAATGCAGAGATACGCTTACGACCAGCTTATGAAAAGCCTGAACAAAGAAGGTTTCAAGGTAATCAACGAATTGGTGCAGGAAGACAACACGATAAAACTCACCGTGAGAAGATGGGAATAACCCGGGGAGGAATCAGAAATAGACAGATTCAAATTTCTCGAACTTCCTGACGAAAAGGATCCGTCAAAAAGCACTTCCGATATTTCTCCGGTCGAAGAGGAAGAAAAAGACTACACGTATTACCTGGCCCAGGCGCAGAAGAAATACCGGCAAGGAGAATATGAGGAATCCCTCCGCTTTTATTCCAGGGCTCTGAAATTCAATTCAAGCCTTATAGAAGCATGGGAAGGCCAGGTCAGATCCCTTATCGACCTTGAAGAATACAGGGAAGCGGAAGTCTGGGCGAACAAGGCATTAAGCTTTTTCCCGAACAACCCGGACCTCTTGTCGGTAAAAGGGCTGGTGCTTGCTTTCAATGTCAAATACGAAGAAGCCCTGAAAGCTTCCGACGACGCCGTAAAAGCCGGTTCCGACAGTGACTATTACTGGCTTGACAGAGGAAGCATCCTTCTTTTGAAAGACGAACTGGACACGGCAAAAAGGTGCCTGGAGAAAGTCCTCGATAACAATTCCGACGATTGGTTCTGGATCTCCAGGGTCGGCCTCATTTATTTACAAGCCAACCTTGCGGCCCCTGCAATAGGCCTGCTTACCGAAGCCTGCAGCATTAAAGGCGACTGCCCTTACCTGTGGTACCGGCTCGGAACAGCGCAAACGATGGCCAAAAACCAGGGCAAAGCAAAATTTTATTTCCAGAAAGCGCTGGAGGCCGACCCGAAATACCGCCCGGCCCTGAACGCTTTGAATAAGACGCGAAGGAAGGAATGTTTTATAGCCACCCACGTATTCGGGGAGGATTCGAAAGAAGTGGCGATATTAAGGGAGTACAGGTACTCATTCCTGGAAACAAATTGGGCGGGCAGGCTGTTTGTAAAAATTTATTATCTGGCAGGCCCGGGGATGGCTGAACTCATGAAGCGTTTCCCTGTATTGGAAAAGTCCGGCAGGCAAATTTTGCTTACCGTTGTGGAATTTTTGAAAAGGCGGGTTTAGAAGATGGCTAAGAAGGAAGAGATTGAAATCACCATTTCCCCCGACGGCACAATCCACGGCCATACCATGGGAATTAAAGGGAAAGAGTGCATGGAGGTCGTGAAGAGGCTGGCAAAGGAGGTGGGAACCGTTGAATCAAAAAGGTTCACTTCCGAATACTATGAAGAAGAAGAAACTGCAAAAGTCAGAAGAACCCTTTAGAAAAACCGATATCGTAATCGACCGAAACGGTGTCATCACTATTGTCTGTCTTTATGATGAATTTCTTCCCATCGCATATAGCATCAACCCTGAGGACGAGCGTTTAAAAAGATTTCTGAAGAAGCAAGAAGATGAGATGCCCTAACTGCGGATTCGAAAGCATGTCCGGGGATGAAAGATGCTTTAAGTGTAACGCATTCCTGGGCGACCTGCCCCCGGAAGAATTGGAGCCTGTAAGGAAAAAAGACAGCAATATAAATGAATCGCTCGCTTACAGGCTGAAGAAATTTTTCAGAAGATCTTACTTTGAAGCTGCTAAAGACGAATTCCCAGCCGAACGTTTTCAGGGGGCATACAGGCGGTTCTATCCTTTTATAGCGGCATTCGCTTCGTTCATGCTGCCGGGGCTGGGGCAAATTATCAACAGGAGACCCCTGAAAGGGCTGTTCTTTTTTCTGGCCTATTTCGGCCTTCTTGTTTATTACTATATCTCGTGGTTCCACGGGTTACATGTAAACGTCGATACTTTTCCCGTTTTCCTGTATTGCCTGTCTATGTCGCCGGTAGTCGTCAGCGTCGTTCATGTCTGGGTGATTTTTGACGCGTACAGCGAAGCCTACAGGAAATCACAGAACAAGCCGATAGGTATAGGAGAAGCCATCGTCGTATCCTTTATGTTTTCGATTTTAATATTTCTGTTATTGTCAACATTCAGAGATATTTCCGACCCTAATCTTGAGGCATTCAGGATGGGGCCGATGCAGCATCTTGTCCATGCAGGCATTTTCCCCGGTGATACCGTTATTATAAACTCTCACTATTATGAAAGACATCTTGTTAAAAGGGGGCAAATTGTCAGGTATAGTTACAGTGGGATGGTGTATGTCGGGAGACGTTTACCTGGCAGAGGGGCAGGCCGGCAAATTATGCAATCAGTATCGTTTATCGGGGAGATTACGGGAATGCCCGGGGAACATGTTGTGATCGATAAGGATGGGATACACGCAGGGGGAAAAAATTTCCCTCTCCCATACGGGTGGAAGGAATTCATTACCGATGAACATAAAATATATAAATGCAGATTGGGTCTGGATGCATATTTTATAATGTTCCCCTTCGAATCGGCGCCGTGGAGCCTTCTGAAGGGGGATATGGCGCCGTGTATCGTTCACGAAACCCTTATAAAGGGCAAATGTATAATGGTATTCAATCCGCCGGGACATAGAAAGGTGCTGCCATGAAATTAGAGACTCTTCTGGCAAAAGCGGTGGAGATGGAGGCTTCGGATCTCCATATAGTAGCAGGGATTCCGCCCAGTGTCCGTATAGACGGAGAAATACAATTCCTTGAATGTGACAAGCTTTCGGGCGAAGATACGAAAAACATGATCTACGAAGTCCTGACGGAAGAACAGGTAAAACGGTTCGAAAACGAATGGGAGCTTGAATTTTCGTATGCCGACGATAATCACGGCCGGTTCAGGGCCAGCATATATTACGAAAAAGGGAATATCGAGGCATCGTTCAGGGTGGTGCCGCTTACCCTGAAGAATTTTTCGGAACTGGGGCTTCCACCGATAATAGAAGAGCTGGCATTGAAGCCCAACGGGCTTGTCCTTGTAACGGGGCCGACCGGCATGGGCAAAACCACGACCCTGAACGCCATGATCGACCTCATCAACAAGGAGCGCCGCTACAGGATAATAACCATCGAAGACCCGATCGAATTCGTCCACAAACACAACAAAAGCGTAATTATCCAGAGAGAAGTCGATACGGACACCCACTCGTTCTATGACGCGCTGATCCATTCTCTGCGCCAGGACCCCAATGTGATCTGCGTCGGTGAGATGCGGGATCTGGAAACCATATCCACCGCTGTAACAGCGGCTGAAACAGGACACCTCGTATTATCTACACTGCATACGAGCGACGCCACGCAGACTATAGACAGGATCATAGATATATTCCCTCCCCACCAGCAGGCCCAGATCCAGATCCAGCTTTCAAACTGCCTGCAGGGAGTCATTTCCCAACTGCTGCTGCCAAGGGTCGCCCAGAGGGGAAGGGTGCTTGCCCTGGAAATCCTCGTGGCTACAAACGCCGTCCGGAACCTTGTCAGGAAAGGCAAAACAGACCAGATACCGAATGTCATATCCATGAGTTCCGACTTCGGGATGATCGATATGGACAAATCTATCAAATCCCTTTACGAGCAGGGCATAATCACTTACGACACAGCGATGTCCAAGGTCAAAGAACCCGCCGATTTCAAGTTGAGATAAAGCCCGGCCCCACGGAAGGAATTTTATTTATAAAGGCGAAATCGGGATTGTTTCGACACCGGTAACAATCAGCGAAATGGCTATTTCCGGAATAACGGCCGGGAAGAGGGATATGCTATAAAATTCGCATCAAGTTATTGATGTATTAACCGGGGGGGAAATGAAATGGCGCTGACAGGACTACAGATTTATAAGTTATTGCCCAAAACGAATTGCGGCAAGTGTGGTTTTCCGACCTGCCTTGCTTTTGCAATGGCCCTGGCCGGGAAAAAGACCGAGCTTGCACAATGCCCGGATGTTTCGGAAGAGGCTAAAACGGCCCTGGGCGAAGCGTCTTCGCCTCCGATACGCCTTGTTACCATAGGCGCCGGCGACAGGAAGGCGGAGCTCGGCAATGAAACCGTCATGTTCCGCCACGAACAGACTTTTTATCACAAGCCTGTGTTTGCAATGAGAGTCGATGACACGCTTTCCCCGGACGACCTCCAGGCGAAGAAGGAAAAGCTGAAGAAGCTTTCGTTCGACAGGGTCGGGATGGTTTTCGGGGTCGAGATGATTGCTCTGAAAAATTCTTCGGGCAATCCGGTGAAATTCGCCGGAGCAGCCGGGATCTTAAATGATCCGGAATATCCCATGATCCTGATAACTTCCGATCCTGCGGCGATGGAAGCCGCGCTTGAAAAGGCAGGTTCGAACAGGCCGCTTATTTATGCGGCGGACGAGAGTAACTGGGAGAAGATGTGCGAGCTTGCGAAAAAATATTCCTGTCCGCTTGTCGTTAAAGCAAAAGGGCTGGAGGCGCTGGGCGCCCTGGTGGAAAAAGTTAAGGGCGCAGGAGTTGCCGACATTATCCTTGATTCTGAGCCGGAAAATCTCCACGAAGCGCTCCGCGACCAGGTACAGGTGAGAAGGCTCGCCCTGAAAAAGAACAACCGGACTTACGGCTATCCGACGATAGCTTTCTGCGGCGGTGATGATATCGAGATGCAGGCTGCCCGCGCATCGGCTTTCATCGACAAGTATGCAGGCGTTATCGTGCTCGATGTCGATGAGCCGTGGCAGGCTCTTTCCATAATCACCCTCAGGCTGAACATATACACCGATCCTCAGAAGCCCATCCAGATGGAAGCAAAGATTTACCCGGTAGGCCAGGTTACCGACGAATCTCCCGTCCTGGTAACCACCAACTTCTCGCTCACTTATTTCACGGTTGCAGGCGAGATAGAAGCAAGCAAGATCCCAGCGTATCTCGTAATAGTCGATACCGACGGCACATCGGTCCTTACTGCATGGGCGGCGGACAAATTCAACCCGGAGACCATCTCCAAGGCCATGAAACAGTACGGCATCGAAGGGATGGTAAAGCACCGCTCGGTTATAATCCCCGGATATGTCGCGGTGATATCGGGCGGGCTGGAAGAAGAGTCCGGCTGGAAGGTGGATGTCGGGCCGAAAGAAGCTGCAGGCATCCCTGCATATCTTAAGAAGGTAGGACCGAAAGTAAAAGCCCCGGCGTAATACCGGGACCGGTTTTTATAAATACAAGCTTTATGCAGGCTGCCCCATCCATAGTTCCCCTCCGGCGGAGAGATATTGATTTTGACGGGATTTATCGGCAGCCTCCAACGCAGGAATTCATGCTCTACTAGTGAAGATCGACATACAAAATCGGGTTATCTTACAAAGGGAGGGACATGAATACCCGGAAACTGGTAATATTGTCGGCGTTTCTCGGAACCTCGGTTTTTCTGAGGCTGATAAGTATTCATATACCTGCGGTCGGCGTCGAGCTTTTGAGGATCGGCATCGCCGGGATCCCCATAGTTCTTGCCGGGCTGATGTTCGGGCCTGTTGCAGGGGGAATAGTGGGAGTGCTCGCCGATGTTCTCGGCTTCTGGATTAGCCCCACCGGGCCGTTCCTGCCCCAGTTTACGATAGTCTCCGCGCTCAACGGCATCCTGCCGCCAATTCTGTTGCTCAATCGCCGCCCCCCGTTTTCACTGCCTGCGCTTATTTATTCTATCACCGTTACTAGGGTCATAACTCATGTGCTGCTTATCCCGTATTTTCTGAGCACTATTTTAAAGGCCCCGTACAACGTTACCCTGACAGCCCAGCTCTTATACCAAGCCGTAAGCATACCGGTTTATGTAATAGTAATCAAAGCGCTGCTGCTGGCGTTCGCGCAGAGAGCCTCCAGAATAGCCGCCGTCCCTGGAAAGTAATGCAGGGAAAAGCTCAGCCCTCATCGGAAACTTTTGCCATGAAACCTCAATCCCTTGAAAAACTGTACAACCTTATCGATTATGAAAAATGGAGCACTCTCCCTTATAACGTTGTAAAGCTCGAACGGGCGAAGGAACTGCTTTCCAGGATCGGGAACCCACAGGAAGGGCTTAAAATCGTGCTTATTGCGGGGACCAAGGGGAAAGGCTCATGCGCCGCGATGATCTCATCGATAATATGTAATGCGGGTTATAAAGTCGGCACATTCACAAACCCCCATGTAAGCGATTTCAGAGAAAGGATCAGGATAAACCTCGAGCCTTTGCCGGGCAAGGATCTGGACAGACTAATCGAAGAGACCTGGCCTGCGGTGGAGAGCATGGAAGGCACCGAATTGAGGAAGCCGACTTATTTCGAAGTTTGTGTAGCGCTTGCTTATAAATATTTTCATGAGCAAAAAGTTGACCTTGCGGTGATGGAAGTGGGGATGGGGGGGAGGCTGGACGCAACCAATTGCTGTTCTCCGACCCTGAGTGTGATAATGCCCGTGAGCATCGATCATACGGATGTGCTGGGGGAAACCGTTCCTGAAATCGCATCCGAGAAAGCAGGGATTTTGCATAAAGGAGCAGGTGCGATCATATCGGTACAACAGCCTGAGGCGGACAGGGTCATTTCGGAGATCGCCGCTTCATTGAACATCGAGCCTGTAAAAGCTGGCAGGGATTTTACATGGCAGGTTCATGAAATGGAGTTGACCGGTTCCCGTTTTTCCATGACAGGACTAAAAGGGGAGTACAACGATCTTTATGTATCCCTCCCTGGCAAACAACAGGTCGAAAATGCCGCAGCGGCGGTCGGCGCATGTGAGATGTTGTCGGAAGCCGGTTTTGTATTAAGCGAAGATGCCATCAGGAAAGGCCTTGCCTGTCTCAGGTGGCCTGCACGCATGGAATTCTTCCCCGGGGAGCTGCCGGTACTTCTCGATGTGTCGCATAACCATGCCTCGGCTAAGGCTCTCAGGGAGTTTATAGAAGATGTCATGAAGCCGGAGCGGGCGGCGCTTCTGTTCGCCTGTCTCAGGGATAAGGATATTGAAGCTATTTTGAGGGAGCTTCTCCCGATATTCGATACACTTGTCATATCCGCCGTCTCCAACCCGCGCTGTGCTCTACCTGAAGAAATTGAAAGCATCGCCCGCAGGGTAATGGGGCCGGGTTATCCGATACGTATTATTCCAGGGCCGCTTCAGGCTTTGAAAATAGCCGGGGAACTTGGAGGCGAAGACCTGCTCGTAATCACCGGATCGTTTTACCTGGCAGGTGAAATAAGACCTTTATTATCGGAAAGGAGCAATAGATGAGCTTTAAAGTAACGACACTCAAAAAGGATAGTTTCGAGCCGTTCGGAAAAATCCTCGGTGCCGGGGAGACGCCTGACGGCGAAGAAAAAGATTGGAAATTTTATGTACTGGTAACCGAGCCGGATTCTCCCTGGCGTATCGGCTATTACGTTCCGAAGATCAAAAAGCTGGCGAAGCTGGAGCGTCATGACAGCATGGAAAGCTTCGAGCCTGTTACCGGCTTTTGCCTGCTTGTAGTAGCCGAGCCTGATAAGCCGGACGAGCCTGTGGTTTTCGTGCTCGATAAGCCTGTTGTATTATACAAGAAAATCTGGCACGGGATCCTTTCGCTTTCTGATGTTGTTGAGATTAAGATTACAGAGAATCTGGAAGTGGGGACGGAGTTTCACCGTTTCCGGAAACCCCTGGAATTCAGGGTTATAGGCGGGAACCAGTAAGCGGCGAAACGCGAAGGCGAAAAAGCTTTTCAAAACGCCGGCCCTGTCAGCGGCGTGATAACAGTATGAAATTATGGATTATGAAAAGTTGAGAAAATCATTTTCGGACAGCCTGTTATTTCGGGGACAGAATCATGAGGTTTTTGTGAGCAAAATGAGGTTTAAACAAAATCTGAAATACGCTCAAATTAAAGATTTGTCCCCATCAACCTTTTCTTCCAAACTTCAATTCAAAAGGTTTTCTAAGCTTTCACCTGGCGGATATCTTTCATCCACCAACTTGAAACCGTCCTTCTCTATAGAAGTAAGAAAGTAACTGCACAAATCGCAAAGCGCGCAGAGTTTTTTTTAATCAATATGTGAGGTCTAAAAATACTATCCAATAAAAAATAATTGCGTCTTACGGCGATTGACATAAGCAGATCTGTGCCTTTTATAGCGATAACTTGTGCCTGCTCGACATCCCCCGGCCCTGCGGGCCACCCCCTTTATTTTAAGGGGGAATTCGTTTTGCTGTTCCGCAGGTCTGAGGCTGAAGTTCAGGATGACAGTGTCTTGGTTCAGGATGACAAATCCTTCTTGAACTTTAGCCGCAACGAATCGGAGTACCATAACAAAATCCCCTTTTGTTAAGGGGGCGCGGGGGTTGTCGCGTAAGAAAAACTTTCGCATTAAAATGCACAGATCTGGAGCAAAAACTCTCCGTCATTCCTGCGAAGGCAGGAATCCAGAAGAAAAACAACAGATTTATCCACACAACAGACAGCCTGAGAAAATCTGAACAGTTGATTCTGTATCTCTAGAGAATTCGATTCTTTATAAACTCAAGCCCGACAACGGCAAACTGCCATTGTGTTGAAATTTTTATTGGACAGTACTGATTTAAAGTTTCCTGTTTCTACAATTAATGTTTTTATTGCTGCGGGTTTTCTTCGGAATTATCTATCTCTTCTTTTTGAGCGCGGCATCCCGGCCTTACATCTTTGAAAGTCCAGAACTTGTTTATGAAGAAGTTCCAGAACGTAACCATGCCGGTTGCGAAGAACAGTCCGACGATATATTTTTGATGAAAGACGGAGACGATCAAATACATGATGGATGCGTTCAGCAGCAAACCGATGATCGAAACGAGCAGGAATTTAAAGAACTGCCAGGCGACTTTTTTCTCTTTGCTCTGGAAAGTCCACAGCCGGTTCATGGTGTAGCTGCTGACGCATGAGATCGAGAATGAACAGATTTTTGCGATGATATAAGTTTTTTCGCTGAAAAAAAGCCACATGAAAAGATAAAAGAAACCCCAGTCAACGCCTGTATTAAAAAGTCCGACCATGCAGAATTTTATGAACAGCCATATTTCCGGGCGGCGGATAAATCCTTTAATCTTTTCCATCTTTTGTAGCTTCTTTTTTTGCTGAAATATTTGGATGGTTCCTTACCAGCGCCGCTCCTGCGATTTTTGCAATTGCATAAGCCGCTTCAGCCGACGGGTGATCGTCATACACCCTGTAATCGGGCATGACGAACGCTTTTACTCCTAACTTTTCATAAGGAGGGAAAATGTCCAGATATTTGATCCCGATATCTTTACAGGCTTCCCTGTAAGGCTCCTGCCATTTTTTCAGGATGTCGTTATCAGAAAACTGGATGGCGTTTTTAAAAGGGAAGGCGAGAAAGTAGCAATCGATATTGTTTTTGTCGCAAATTTTTTTGAATTCCCTCAGCCTGTCAGTGTTTGTTTTCCATGACGCTTTGATTATTTCAGCGCGTTTCAATTCCATACGGGCCACTTCTTCGGGGGGCATGTCCTTTTTTCTTTTCGCCCACTTGGGGCCGAGCACCCACTGGAAAATGAACGAGTTCTGCACTATCCCTATTACCGTCTTGCCCAGCCTGTTTACGGGTATGTCCGATGTCGAAAGCAAAAGCTGGCCTGTTTTCGGGTTATACTGGAAGTTGACAAGGTCGTTCCTGCAATAACCCAGGATGACGGCGTCGGGGTTATAGCCGATGCCCCTGGTATTGAAAAGATTAAGCTCCTGCCGGGTGTTATACCCGGGGACGCTCATGTTTATTACATCCGCTTTCGGATTATATTTTTTCAATATTTGTTCAAGTCTGGCCGGGAATGTCCTGTCATCCTGGAGGCCGAGGCCGAAAGTCATGGAATCGCCGATACAGAGCACCCTGAATCCGCCGGGAGCTTTTTCGGCGTTGAATTCGGGACCGCGGAACCCTTTTGAGTTTATATTGTACGTAACGCCTTCTCCCTTAATTTCGGCGGAGGGCACAAGCTCCCATCCAAGCTCCCTGTCACTGCTGACCTGTAATAACATGGGCAGGGTGCTTTCCTTGAGCACTTCACGCCTGGCAAGCGCTTCAAGGACAATTATCGCCAGGACAATGACCACTATTATAATGAGGTTGTTTCTTAACCTGTGATTTTTCAAATTAACCGCCTGCGATGGGAGGGAAAAGGTCTATCCTGTCTCCCTTCCTCACTTCAGTGCTGCGTTGGGCAGCTCCGTTATTCACGATAATGATTCCCACTTCAAGATCCGGGATCTCCTCCTGCCTGATAATATCGGCTATTGTAATGCCTTCGGCATAAGGGATCTGCCATTCTCCCTCTTTCCGTCCGGCTCTTTCGATCAGTTCCCCGTGTATTTTTATGCTTATCATAACTTTACTTGCCGACAGTTTCAAGGTTTTCAGGTGAATCTTCCGGCAGGAGCAACTCCGCCGCAATATTTATCGGGCTTTCCAGCCTGTAAACAGGGAGGTTGTCTCCTTTTTTCAGCATGGAAGCAAAATCGCCCGCAGAGAAAAGAGAATCGGGGCTTTCAGGTTCCAGCATTATGGAGATCAATTTCCCTGAGGGTCTGTTACAACGGATGATAAAACTTCCCCTGGGAAAATCCTGCCTGAGCGCTTCAGGCATTACATTAAGGATAAGGAAATACCGGCCCTGGTTCATCTCTTTCTGGGGAGACAGTTTTTCCAGTTTATATCCCGTAACTTCGAGCGTTACGTCACGGCTTATTTTTTCAACGGAAAAACCGTGGTCAAGTGCGGCCTTTGCCGCATCCTTCATGCACGGGGGCAGGATGTAGGCATAAGGCAGCTTTGTTGTCAATACGGCTTCGGGGTCGGCATACCAGGGGCCGTGGAGCGTTACTATTTTTTTTGTTTTAACAGCCTGTTCCTGATCATTTTCAGGATCTTCTATAACCTGGGTTTCATAAGCATAGTAAGTTATCGACGGAGAGGTTTCTTTTAGTTTTGTTTTGAGAATTACGGTGTTTTCGCCCGGCGGGTTACCTGCCCATGCCCCGGTTACGGCCTCGTAAATTTTCTTCGAGTTTTCACCTGCATACTTTAGGACTTCTTCAACGCAGATGATGTGACCCTTTACCCTTCTTTCCATCTCGCTGTTTTCAGCGTCTTTCGGGGGATAAACGCTTTCGAAGAGAAAAGATAACCTGTCTTCCATGCCCATGAAATTGCGCCCGGTGCGGGGGGAAGTCTTGCCGGATTCGATCCCTTCTTCCGGTTTTTTATTGTCCTTATAAACGAAATAGCGATGGCTTTTTATCCCTGCGTTGTCAAGCGCCCTGATTATCCCGGGCACAATCTCGTTTTCCGAGATTTCGATCAGCTTTTCGGGAGCACCGGGGTTTCTGCACGATTCATAGAGCATCTGGTAATTGGGCCTGGAGCCTGCCTCGTGAAGATCAATACAGACATGAGGCTGATAGCGGTAAACCACGTTTTTTAAAAGGCTTTTTATCTCCCGGGTGTCCAGCTTCATGTAATCCCTGTTCATATCGAGGTTTAAAGCGCTTCTCCGTACGAAATCAGCACAACCGTCGGGGTTTAAGATCGGGGCCGATATAATATTCAGGTTTTTTGTAAGGTAAGAGAGATCGCCTGTTGCCAGCCTTCTTAAGATGATGAGGTTTGCTTCTTTGCCCGCCGGTTCGTTCCCGTGAATCTGTGATGTTATAAGGATCGTGGGCTTGTCGGAAGTCAGGATTTCACGGGGCGAGTTGATGGGAGGATCAGTTATGATAACAAGCGGGAGCCTTCTCCCGAGCAGCGATTTGCCGTAATATAAAATTCGAACGCAGGGCGATTCCTTCTGGAGATCCTCAAGGTAACCGATTGTCGCATCATATCCTGTTTGTTTAGTGAAATTCGACTGCTCGCATGCCGTTTTCAGGCCGGAGGCAAAGCCCGGCGAAAAGGCTGTTATAAAAATTATTAAAACTATTGCCGTGATTAAATGCCTGGTTCTCATTTTGTTACCTCAACTCTTTCATTCCACATTATTTTTCGCCCTCCTGCAGATTTAAAAATTGTCGGTTATGCCGGGCAATACTTTATAAAATAAGTGATGGATGATGGTGAATACTTTTAAATAGACCCTTCTGACTATTTTTTCCCGCCTGAAGGACTTTTATAATATGCTAAGTAATATCTCAACGGGAATTTATGGTAATCAGGCCGATTTAAATAAAAACGCTTTTTTAAGCTTATGACTTAGTAGAAGGAGACAAACTACGATGTTGAAATGTTTCAAAACCTGTGTTGTCCTGGTAATTTTTGCATTGATTATATTTATACTTGTGCCCGGTTGTGGCGGCGGCGGAGGAGGAGGGGGCGGCGGCCCGGTTCCTCCCACCCCTACACTTGAATCTTCACTCACTGTCCCGACAGTGGGCGCTCCTTCGCTTACAGGAGGCGATCCGGGCGATGTACCTCCTGCGCTGGATCCTGACACGGCAATCGATATCGATATCGCGCCTCCCGCGTTTAAAGACACACAGGGCACCGGCCTGACGGTGGGCAATAACACGATATCCTTCCCGTTCGATTCGCTTACTGCAACTACAGGTTTTACCTATGAGCTTCAGTATTATGACGGCGTAACTTACCAGACCGTCAACCCCCAAACGAATCCTGAACTTATAGATTGTACCAGGGGATACTGGGCGTTCAACGGCGCCGCTATCCCTGCGCCTTATACGGCCACAGGCCCGACTTTCGATAGTGCCCATTCTGTAATCCTTAATGCGGGCTGGAACTTTATAGCGTATCCACGGAGAACGGCACAGTTATTTTCGGCTATCACCGTTACAAACCCGTTGAACGGCCAGACCATGCTGATAAACGATGCGGCCACCACATCATCGACACAGGGCAATGCCTGGCTTTATGCCAAGATTTATATCTATCACAGCAGCAACTGGTACAGGCTCCAGACAAACAGGGCCGATAACGGCTTCGAGCCGTGGGTCGGATATTATATCTATTCCTGGATCCCCGGCTTGACCATCAATTTTGATCAGCCCATAGTGGATGCAGTTACACCTGCATTCGGTCCCGAAGGTACGACGGTAACGGTTACCGGAAATAATTTCGGAGCCGCCCAGGGGACAGGCAAGATCGAATTCAACAGTGTTAATGCAACTACCATAACTTCCTGGGTTAACACTCAGATTATCTGTAATATTCCGGCAGGCGCTTCGACAGGGCCTATAGTTGTTACGGCAGCCGGCGGCCAGAGCAATGCAGATGTCATCTTCGGCGTGGCTCCCAAAATTGATACATTGAATCCCACAACCGGCTTTGCAGGCAGCGCCGTAACGGTTCTGGGCGCGAATTTCGGCAGTTCCAGAGGGACGAGTGTCGTCAAATTCAACGGTGTGGATGCGGCTTCTTACACCTCGTGGTCAGATACCAGGATTGTGTGTACCGTGCCTCAAAGCTCGACGGGCGCCGTAACCGTTACCACTCAATACGGGACCAGCAACACCGATAAGATATTTACGGTACTTCCCTCGATTAGCACGATAAGCCCGACGTCAGGGCCTATAGGCACAAACGTTACCATAAGCGGCTGGAATTTCGGAGCGTTACGTGGAACGAGCAAGGTTGAATTCAACGGGACAGAGGCATCGGCTTATGTTTCATGGATGAATACGCGCATTATCTGTACCGTTGACACCGGGACGACGACAGGCGCTGTGGCGGTTACTACAGGGGATGGCACAAGCAACATCGATAAGATCTTTACGATTGCCGATCCTCCCGTCCTGCCTCCGTCGGTGGATGCGGTAAGCCCGAACGCGGGCAATATCGGGCTTTTGGTTACTATAACCGGGCTTAATTTCGGCAGCCCACAGGGCACCGGTATCGTAACATTTAACGGCACCAACGCAGGCGCGGCAAATTCATGGACGGATACCCAGATAAAAATCCAGGTTCCGGCAGGGGCTTCCACCGGGCCTGTGGTTGTCAACGCCAGGGGGCTTAACAGCAACAATGATGTTAATTTTACGGTCGTGCCCTAACTTCAGGTAATGTCTTGGAAATTAATTAATGAATGGAAAAAATGGAGGAATAATAAAATGAAGAAATGGAATTGGTTAAGCCTGGTTCTCGTTCTGGCGCTTATTTCAGGACTGGTTCTGGTTTCAGGCTGCGGCTCGAACAGCGGGGGCGTGGGGCTGCTGGGTTCAAGCAGCAACGGGGAAACGACCTTTACCAAGTCGCCGCCGATGCCGCCCGAAGCTGTTGCACTGGATCGTTCAAGCAATAAGGGCGAGCCTCTGCCGAAGCTTGATCCCGATAATGTTCCGGACGGCCCGATTATTCCTCCGGGGGAAGAAAATACCACCAGGGACACACAAAACCATGCCTTTGCCGCCGGGTGGAACAGCATGTCTTTCCCGTTCGACACTCCGCTCACTTCCACAACAGGCTTCACCTATTACCTGTATCATTGGAACCTGGGTACGGAGACATACAACCTTATAGATCCTGCCAATGTCGGCGCAATCGACTGCGCTGACGGTTTCTGGACGTATTCGGATGCAGGATCAAACGTGCAGGCTCAGGGCGCGAATTTCGAAAATACAACACAGGTAACGCTCAATGCAGGATGGAATTTCTTCGCTTTCCCTTTAAGAAGCAATGTAACATTCGATAAGCTTTCGATGACATACCTGGGTGAGACGAAATCGCTGGGCAATGCCGCATCGTTTCAAACCTCCCCGAGCAGCGCATGGGCATATGCAAGGATCTATTATTATGACAACGGCGGCTGGTACCAGTTGAAATGCGACAACGGCGCCAATAGTCTCCAGACATGGCACGGGTACTGGATCTTCAGTTGGCATAACAATGTGACGCTTAATTTCAGACAGCCGGTGGTTTCGTCGGTATCGCCGACTACCGGTACGCCTCTGCTTCCTGTAACGGTACTCGGACAGAATTTCGGCAACGTACAGGGCACCAGCAAGGTCGAGTTCAACGGCACCGATGCAACGACAATATCGTCGTGGCTTGACAGCATCATTCAATGCGAGGTCCCGATAGGCGCCACGACAGGTCCTGTCCTGGTTACCACTAATTATGGCACGAGCAATGCAGATGTAATATTTACCGTTTCCACCCAGACCCATGTCGACAGCGTAACGCCTTCCAGCGGCCCGGTGGGAACCACTGTAACCATTACAGGCTCCAATTTCAACACCAGCCAGGGAGTAGGCACGGTAACTTTTAATGGCACCGATGCGGGGCTTGCAACCTCCTGGACATATACGCAAATTATTTGCGATGTTCCGGTAGGAGCTTCAACAGGTCCTGTGGTTGTAACTACAACAAACGGCGTCAGCAATAGTGACAAGACATTCACAGTAACCACACCTCCACCGACACCGCCTTCTGTCGATACGGTAACCCCGAATTCCGGCCCTACAGGCACGACGGTAACGATTGACGGCAACCTTTTCGGAGTGACCCAGGTGGGAGGAAGCACCATCGCATTCAACGGCACCGATGCAGGCGTTGCTACCTCCTGGAGCGATACTGAGATAGTATGCGATGTACCGGTCGGAGCGACCACCGGCGAGGTGGTCGTTACCGTCGGAGGACAGGCAAGCAGCAATGGCCCGACATTCACCGTAACAAATCCCGCAACCTATGACATTTCGGGAACTGTTAAAGAAATCAGTGGGACGGCGATCCAGAGCGCGACCGTAACCGTCGTCGGCACGGGTTTAAGCGATGATACGGATGTCAACGGAGCTTTCGCCGTCAACAATGTCCCCGCAGGTGACAGGCTGATACGCGTCACAAAGGCAAATTATACTCCGACCAGGATTTACGGCAATGTCTCCGGGGATATAACCGGGTTGGATCTGCCGCTGGTGCAGAATGCTGCATTCGATACTTATCACCCCACCGGCGGTTCCACCATGATATTGACGAAGGCCCAGAGGCATATCAATGGAGATGCGCTTAGCAATTGCTTTATCGATCTGAGCGCTCCTGCGACATATACCGACAGGGGCGAATTCCCCGGCTCGAATACCTGTATCGACTGGCTGAATACCGACAGGACATATAAGACAGGCTATACTATTTTCTACGGTGTTGCCGACGGTGGGTCGGATGTGTCATATACTGTAACCAAGGCAACAGGTTATACTTTCACGGCCTGCACTGTATCGAGAACCGGTCTTACAAACGGTGAGATAGTATATGATCTGTGCCAGACCACTGCGGCGCCGGCAACATTCACAGTGTCCGGCATGGTAGAGGATATGAGTGGAAGTCCTGTTGCGGGCCTGACAATAGAGGTACAGGGAAGCGCAATTTCAGACGTTACCGGGGGGGATGGAACATATACTTTGACCGGTGTTCCTTACGGCAGACAGCTCTTTGTGCTCAATCGTACAAGTTTCAATGCAACATATCCCAAAATAAATCAATACAAATTTGTATCGGAGAATGTTGCTGGATATGACTGGGGCATTCCAACTGTTGCTCAAATTAACTTGATGGTTCAAAACGGCACTCCTGCCCATCCCGAATATTCGTATGATCCGACCAGCACTACCAAGGGCTATGCCATATGCAGCGGGAATCGCCAGGAACCGGATGGAGATGAAATGCAGATAGGATATGTCGTAACGGATCTGACGGGGACATGGACTGACAAGGGATATATGAAGGATGATGGAACAAGCGCATGTCAGTGGACAGCCACTTACAGCTATGCGAATGATAATTCAATGAGATTGTTCTACCGGGCCGATCCCGGAACATATACTCTGACCGTTGGTCCTTCAACATATTATCCTAACTGGCAGTTTGAATCAGGAGTTACAGGAGAGGTATTTGCAGGTGAAATTACCCAGATTGAAGCCGATACAATAAACTTCCCCGCATATACCGTATCCGGAACGCTTGCCGATTACGGCGGAACTCTTCTTAGCGGCGTGGACATCACTGCAAACAGAAATTATTACAGCAGTGTCAATTCCCTCTACAACGTTACAACAGGCGGTGACGGCTCATTCTCTCTCACAGTCCCGTCAGGAACCTGGGGCCGCAGTCTGTACTTTAACCCGGGAGGCAGCTATAAGCAGACCAGCGTCTGTTTTTCCAATCTGACATTAAGAGGCAATTTGACAGGCGTCCAGCTTCCCGCTTTTACTGCTGCACAGTATAATACGCTGACCGGCGGAGGCGCCCATTCCTGGGATGCTTCAAAGGCCGCTGTTTTCGCAAAATACTTTGATGAAAACGGCCAGCCTGCATCAGGTGTAACCTCGGACAGCAATCCTGCGTTTACGCACGGATACTGGAACCCGGCAGGTAACTTGATTAATTGGGGAGTAACCACCACTTATGCCGGTTCGGGGGTTGTATTGTTTGAAAAGGTTACCGCGCCTATCTTTTCTTTCGAAATCACCGGTACGGCCGGGGCGACCAGTTATGAAAGCATATGGGCCGGCACACAGGCCGACCAGATCCTTTTCCAGACGAGCGCTAAATATTACCATCCGTAAATAGTCCCGATTGTCCGGCATCAAAGATAAGGAGCAGGCCGGACGAAAATGGAATCACCGGAGCCCGGTTTAGCCGGGCTCCTTTTTTTTGCGGGCATAACATAGGCAGGACAAATCGGCAGCCCTTTAATTTAAGCTCCTGCTTTGTTATAATCTTCCTGTTAAAGTAGAAAGGCAAAGTAAACGGGCATGGCAAAAAGAATAATAATCGTTATCGTATCGATGCTGCTTATAGCTTCGCTGGGAGTTGTTTCTCTGTTGTATTTGAGAGGATATTCTCTCCGCTGGGGCAGGCCGATACCTGTCAAGTATATCAGCATAACCGGGCGCGTCCCGGTTTTTGAAGATACCCAGGACGGCCCAAACCGCAATACGATAATTTCTTATCTTGAAAAAGGAACTTCGACGGAGGTCATTGTCGGGTATAAATTCAAACAGGCTCTTCCCATGTTTAAGGTACGGCTTCCCGACGGCAGGATGGGGTGGATATCATATAATGCCTTCGTCGTGGCTTACGGGCCGAATGAAGTGAGCAGCTTGGCGGAAATACAAAAGACAGCCTCCGCCCCGCATCTCCAGGAGCAGGAGTTGAATGAAGACACCCTCAGGGAAGAGATAAACGAAACCGTCAATGGCAGGTAAAGATCAGGCCCGGCTCCCGCGTTATTAAATAAGAGGCAATTCGCCTTTAATCGGGAGACCGAAGACGACGGTCAACAGCATGTAAGTTGAAAGAAAGAGCAGGATCAGTGAGCCTGCAAAGCAGGAAACGGATATAGTCCACCTTGCGAATCCGCTCTTTTCCGTTTTAATGATATACTGCTTGCCCTTGTAAACCAGTTCTGCGCCCTGGTATAAAAAACCTATGAATAAAAGGCTCTGGAACAGGAAAGCAAGCCAGTCGGGTATCGCGTCCGTAAAAGAGAACCCGAGGTTGAATTGATAATACAAGAAGCATATATATCCCAGCAAAAGCCCCAGAACGATAAGCAAATATACCGTAATTATAAAAAGCCGGGAAATTTTCATTAAGCCTCCGAAAAGGTAACGCTATAATGATTATACCCATTTTAAAGGGATTTATCCATCTCAACGGTGTCCAATGAGTAAGCGAAGTGTGCACATTTTTATCGGACGGCGCAGTATCTATCTAATATGAGCAGGGATGATTCTTTATTTTTTCATAGACCCATGGCGGCCTACGGTCAGGCTGCCCAGCAGTTTCCCGTCCCTGTCTTTTAAATTGGTTGAATACCATATAATTTTTTTCTTGTCGCCGTTCTCCGACTGGATTTCCGTTTCGAAATCCTGGACAGAATTGCCTGACAGAATGTCCATCATCTTTGAAAATATTTTGTCCCGGTATTCCGGGTCGGGATATAAGAGATCCCATATCTTTTTATCACCTATGACATGGCCTGCACTGTAGCCGCTTATTTCCTCTGCGGATTTATTCCAGAAGGTTATATTCCCTTCGGGGTCAATGAGATTTATCCATAAATTTGCGCTGTCCAGGACGTTTTCGAGGAAAATATTGCGTTTTTTCAATTCGTCCTCAAGTTTGACTTTGTGTGTAATATCCTGGAAGACGATCCCAACAAGACTGCCTTCTGCGGGGAAAACCCTGAGATGGAAATAACCTTGTTTGTGGCTATTTTTATAATGCAGGCTTTCGATCTCGTAAGTTATCCCCGTAATCGAAACCTGGCGGATGATTTCGGTCAATCCCTGCTTATCTGAGCCGGGCCAGATAACATCGTGGTTTCTGCCTGTTGCATCATTTGAATTTATGCCCAATAGCCGCTCCGCTTCAGGATTCATACTGATCAGCACGAATCCTTTTGCTTCGGGACGGAGGATACAGATGCCCATAGGCACGGCATCTATTATTTCGCTCCTGGAAGTCATGCAGCGTTCCAGTTCATTTTCAAGATCCTCTGCTTTTACCTGGAGCGCAATTTCGTTCGTAACGTCATTAAATATGACGCCCAGCCTCCCGTTAGGCATGGGGAAAGATTTAATTTTAAATACCTTTCTATCGGAACCTACAACGGGGGCGTAGCCGATCATTTCCCGGGAAACTTTTTCATGAACAGATTCAAGAAGGGTATCGAGCAAACCGGTTCTCAGGGCATCTGGATACAATTCTTCAAATTTCTTGCCGAGTATGTCAGGGATATGCAGTCCTGTAATTTCTTCCGCCATATAATTTGCGCCGTCAATACACAGCATGCCGTCACAATCAAGAGTAAATATGGCGACGCCTATCGGTAAATTAATGTATTCGGCAGGAATTTTCCCAAACCGCTTTTCGATTTCCCCGGGTGTCATTTTTTCAACGAGGTCAACTTTTGAGTCCTGAGCGCCCATGTTCGGCCTCCAGCGAGATGGTAAATATTACCCCCCTAATTATTACTAATTTTCTATCTCCGTATTTACTTTCCTTCTTTAACACCGGGTAGCCGCAAAAATTTATTAAAATAATTCAACCGCAGATAAAACAGATTACCGCACAATCTCTGCAGGATGGAAAAAAATTAGCTG
Organism: Chloroflexota bacterium; assembly: GCA_023475345.1. Classification (GTDB taxonomy): domain Bacteria; phylum Vulcanimicrobiota; class JAMCWD01; order JAMCWD01; family JAMCWD01; genus JAMCWD01. The sequence goes on from JAMCWD010000035.1 coordinate 56,366, forward strand.
TGTGTCTTTGTGAGAAGCTCTTCGATTGAATCGAGGAGGTCGTGAACCTGGAAAGGCTTGGCCATAAATTTATCGGCTCCAGCTTTCATGGACTGCTCTTTTATGTCATGTTCCGTTATCGACGAAATAACAAGGATCGGTATCTTGCTGTAATAGTCATGAAATTTCAGGAGCCTGGTGACGGCAAGGCCCGAAAGCGACGGGAGGATAATATCGATAACAAGCAGTTCGGGGGGATCAACCTGAACTCTCCGGTATAATTCCAGCCCATCGAAAAAAAATTCACATTGGTAATTTTCCTGGCTTTCCAGCGCCGCACGCATCAGTTCCGACTGGAGCGGCTGGTCTTCCGCGACATAAATTCTGTAAGTATTCATATTTTTATTTCTACCACCTTGTAATTATTGAGAGGCCGGCGCCTACATTTGCAGTAATGGACAGATCCCGATGCAGACTTGCATTCCCGGAAGCGGTAAAAGAATTGCCGACTATAGCGCCGTATAAATCGGAATTGCCGGTCAGCGTTATATCCGCGTTCGGAGCATAAATGCCGTAATAAGCCAGGGAGTTGCCTGAAGTACGTATTGTATGAGAGGTGGATGTCCCTATAATGGTTAAATTGCTGGGATTCAAAGTGTTGTTGACAATGCCGTTTCCGGATGTATCCCAATTATTTTTAATATAAATTGTTGCTTTTCCCGATTGTAGTATCAACCTGGAATCGCCTGAAAATTGGACGGAATTATTGAAGACATAAACCCCGTTCGACAGGTAAACGGTGGTGTTGCCCGATGCACTGAGGCTGTCGTACTGTCCGGGCGGGAGTGTTGTTGTCGTATTGCCTGAATAGCTTCTATTTCCCAGGCTGCTGCCTGCAGGGGCTTCATAAACCGGTACGGAAACCGGGCTGGTTGAATAAGTTGTATTGCCGGAAATGGAAGAATTGCCGGAAGTGCTGATTGAAGACGGCGTTCCTCCCGGGCCTATTTGTGCGTTCCCGTACACCGTAGCATTGCCGGAAAGCGTAACTATATGGGATCCCCCGGAATTTGTTCCGATGTCTCCTCCCGTCAACTGCTTTGTCTGGTTATAGGTGCCGTTGGCGGAATTCCAACTGTCAATCGTGGCATTGCCTGAAAGACTTATTGTAGTGGCGACAAATATGGCATGATTAAAAAGGGAAGCGGGGCCTGTAGTTATCATGGCTTCATCGATTCGTTTCCCCTTGCTGTAAACTCCGACTGATACGATATGAATCGCCCCGACAGGCACGGTTCTACCGCCATATCCTGTTACGGCGGAAGTCCCGCCGGCATTATTGGTGGAGTAGGGGACGGCGGTTTGGGTCTTGTTGAAAGTAATGGTGTAACCGGCCCCTGAATTTGGAAGAATTTTATTATTGAACCCGGCGGTCCAGGTCTTGTCGCGTTTGAACTCATAAACGGCATCATCTACGCCGGCCTCCGCCGCCGACAATGCTATCAATGAGTCCTCGAGATGCTGGGCCGAGCCTGATTCCGTCCTGTATAGAGATACATATAAAAATCCGAAGAAGAACAATGCGACGATAACCAGAATGGTAAGAACCAGAATATATCCTTTTTTGTTTTGCATAGCCTCTCCCTCCTCAATTCCTGATCTTGATATTTATTTGCTTGGTTTGCCTGTCAACTTTACCATGCTTGCCGGTATTTTCTATAGTTAAAGAAAGAGTGGCCGAACTGCTGCCGACATTGGTAAGCTGCATGGAGGTTACCGAAGGGGAAATAAGGATGCCTGCCCCGTCACAATAGCCTGTCAATTGTGGAAGAGTCAGCGCCACGCTGAAGCTTCCGTAAACTTCTTTTCTCAGTAACCTGGTGGTGCCAGTCGGTATGTAATAAATTATATATTTTTGCCAGGAAACTTTGCCGGTGTTATCTGTTACAAAGTTTCCGCCGGAGTTATACGCCGAAAGAAAACTGAACGCAGACGGCGTGCCGGACGTGTTGTTGGTGATGGTATCGAGTTTGGAATCCCTGAGATCCAGTGCGATTCTCCAGGAAGCCGTTTGTACATCCTGTCTCCCGGCAGACCTGGTGACGGATGCCTGCCACATCGTCTTTCCGGCAAGGAGCATCCAGAAAAGCGCTCCCATCAAAAGGATCACTATGATAAAAGTGATCAGCAATTCTATCAGGCTCATGCCACGTTTCATATCGGCGAAATTTTTCATAAATGATTAACCTCCGAAAATTTATTCTGCATCCCGGTTGAGTCGGATGCGGAACAATACAACGCAATTATCAGTGTGGTCCATCGTCGCTGTGGTTATCGTCGCTGTGGTTATCGTCGCTGTGGTTATCGTCATTATTGTTATTGTCATTGTTGTTATTGTCGCTGCCGCCCGAACTGCTGCCCGAGCCACCGGATGACTGCGTGGTTCCGGCAGGATCAACCATTATCGTTTCCAGAACGACTTTTTTGCCGGCATTGGATTCTTTCCATGTCATGGTGGCCGTAACGAGCTTCTTATCGGTATCCAGAGTCTGAACGGTTACACCGTAATTGATGATACGCGTAAAAGGCGCGCCGTTATTGGTCCCGCTGAATGTCATGCTGCCGGTTGAAGGCAAAACTGAGCCGAAGCCTGCTTTGCGGGCGTCGTCCAGGAGAGTTTTGCCTAAAAAGGCGGCGTCAACATGGCTTTCGGAAAGTTGGAGTCCTTTTTTGGTCGTTGTAAATAATGAGAAGATGATTGTGAGCGTCAATAGAAGGAGAGCTATGGCGACAAGACTTTCTACCAGCGTAAAACCTTTCTTTTTCATTATTCAAACCTCGCTTTCGGTTTGCATTTTTTGGATGCGAAACTTATTTAACGGATTCTACTTTAAAATAGCGGTGCTGACTCCTATGAAAGGCAGGCCGAGAATCAATATCAGGGAGCCTATGACGATGCCGAGGCCGATAATTATCAAAGGTTCGATAAGCCCGCTGAGCGCTTTGGTTGATATATCGACCTGCGCTTCGTAAAAGTCGGCGATTTTTGAAAGCATTTTATCCAGTGTTCCCGACTCTTCGCCCGCAGCCAGCATGCTTATCGCCATAGGCGTAAAGAGCCTGCTCTTTCGAAGCGGATCCGCCAGCGATTTGCCTTCCCGGACTTCATCTACTGCTTGAAGTATGGCATCTTCGATTATCCTGTTGCCGGTACCGGTGGAAACAAGTTCCATCGCGGAAAGAAGAGGAACCCCGCTTGAATAAAGGCTGCTGAGTGACCTTGCAAACCTTGCTATGGCAAGGCGGCGGAATATGGGGCCTATGATAACCGTCGTAAGCTTGAGCCTGTCTATAAAATATTGCCCGGGAGTGGATTTTAAAAACCGGGAAAATAAATATATTGCCGCCAGAACAATACCTACTACTATGTACCAGGCATGGCTCAGAAAATCTCCCAACGAGATAAATATCCTTGTGATCAAGGGAAGTTGGGCTCCCAGCCCTTCATAAATTGACTCGAACCGGGGTACTGCGAATACTAAAAGCAGGAACACGACAATGAAAGCAAATGCAAGGACCATCCCTGGATAATAAAATGCAGCTATCACCTTTTTTCTGAGGTTCTCGGTATTCTCGATATATACGGCAAGCCTTTGCAAAATTGTAGCCAGCTTGCCGCTTGCTTCCCCGGCCGTGACCATCGATACATAAAGTTTTGAGAATATCCCGGGATATTTTTTCATAAGCTGGCTTAATTCAGTGCCCGAGGATACCCCTGATGACAACTCGAGAAGAACCTGTCTCAAGATCGGGCTGTCGGTATCTTCAACCATAACATCCAGGGCTTTCTTGAGCGGGATGCCGGCCTCGAGCATGGCCGCCATTTCCTGGGTGAATACGAGAAGCTCCTCGCCTTTAACCGTCAGGTTCTTATGTAAAAAACTGAATAATCCCGCGTCCCTTTTTACTATATGTGTAAGGTTGGTAACTATTAATCCCTTATCGGATAAAATCGTAATTGCAGCGTTCTTATCCGCCGCCTCCAGGGTGCCGGAAGTTCTTCTTCCTTCATGATCCCTTACCGTGAATAAAAATTGTGCCATTCAATTTGCCTCATATTTTACACGATTGTTGTAGAGGTCAGCGCTTCCTCAATACTTGTAATTCCCTGGAAAAGCTTCTCCAGCACGCTCTCCCTCAGGGAAACAAACCCATGTTTTTCAGCAATCGCTCTCAGTGCGTCAGGGGATGTTTTTTCAAGGGGGAGCCTTTTCATTTCGGGGGTTATATCCATTAATTCATAAATTGCGGTACGTCCTTTATACCCCAGGTTATTACAGGACGAGCAGCCGACAGGCCCGTAGATTTCGGCGCCTTCCGGTATTTTTTCTATCCCCAGGGCTTTTAATTCTACAGGGGTGGGTTGTATCTTTTCCTTACACTCGGGACATAAGACCCTTACGAGTCTCTGTGCCAGGACGGCGATCAGCGCAGCGAAGACAAGATAAGATTGTAGTCCCATATCGATTAAGCGCGTTACCGCCGAAGGGGAATCGTTCGTATGCAGGGTGCTGAAAAGGAGATGGCCGGTCAACGATGCCCTTACCGCTATTTCCGCAGAGTCCAGGTCCCGGATCTCGCCCAACATTACAATATCAGGATCGTGCCGGAGAATTGACCTCAGCCCTTCTGCAAAAGTAAAACCTATTTCCGGGTTTATCTGGATCTGTGTTATTCCCGCAAGCTGGTATTCAACCGGATCCTCGATTGTTACGAACTTTTTTTCGCTGGTAAAAATATTTTTTAGCGTAGCGTATAGAGTAGTGGTTTTACCGGAACCTGTCGGCCCGGTAACAAGGATGATACCGTAAGGCAGGCTTATTAATTTTTTATACCTGTCATACAACGGCCTGTCGAATCCTAAATCTTCAAGCTCCTTTTTCCCCATCGATTCGGGGTCCAGGATGCGCATAACTATGCTTTCTCCGTGAATGTCAGGAATAATGGAGATCCGGAGGTCATATTCTTTGTCATCGACTTTAAATGAGGAACGGCCGTCCTGAGGCATTCTTTTTTCCGCGACGTCCAGGTTCGATATTATTTTGATTCTTGAAACAATGGATTTGAAAAGGTGTGGGGGAGGGGGAGGGAATTCGTGAAGGATGCCGTCAATGCGGTAACGCAGCAGGATCCGTCCCGGAAAAGGCTCGATATGGATATCGCTGGCTCCCAGATGTATTCCCTGGGAAATAATATAGCTGACCAGTTTTATAACGGGCGCATCTTCGTCTTCGATACGGAAGCCTTCTTCATCTTCCGGCCTTTCCGCCTTCTTTCCCGATGCGATTTTGCCGATAGTTTGTTCGGCGTGTTCCCTGGTCAAATAATACCGGTTAATGGCTTCCGAAATTTCCGGAGACAGTGCTATTACAGGTTTAATCAAAAGTCCCGTAAGCTGTCTTAAATAATCCTGGGCATACAGGTCATCAAAACCGGCCATTGCGGAATAAAGATCGTTTCCCAGCCTGAAAAGCGGCAATACAAGGAAACGGCGGGCATCATCCTGGCTTAAGATGTCAAGAGCAGAATCTTCGGGATGATAATGATCGAGCGTTACATAAGGGAGGTTATAAAAATTGGAAAGAGCCGAAAGCACTTCTTTTTTGTCGGCCAATTTCTTTTCGATAAGAAAGGTGGCAGGGCTCTGGTCATGTATTTCTACTTCCCGTGCACGGTCCAGGTCTTCCTGGCTTATTTTATCTTTTAAAAGCTCCAGCCAGTCCGGCATATTTATTTATGCCCCTTTCGTTTATCAGTTATTCTATGATTCAAGCGCAAGACCTATTGCGGTATTATAAGCATAGATGTTTTCAGGGGGATCGCCTTTCCCTTTCCAGCGCAGCTTATCGAGGCCGTCCACCGTTACCGGAATATTAAGGTAGCCGGAAAGACGGGTATCCAGGCCCTTCAAACCCGCTGAGCCGCCGGAAAGATAGACGTGTTTGATTTCGGGAGAAATGTTTTTGAATTGCTTCATAAAAAATTCAAGAGAACTTTTTATCTCGTTTTCCCAGTTTGAAATGAACGGGTTAAGCTGGATCTCGCCCCTGTTCACATCATATTCTTTTTTGTAATCTTCGGCGGCTGCCCATGAAGATTGAGATCCCATCTGGAAAGCGTAAGTGAAATCTCTTCCCGCCAGCGGAAATTCCCTGACGAAATAAGGATATCCGCCGTGTGAAATGACAACATGCGTAATACGGAACCCGACATTTATCAGCATGAAAAATTGGTTGCCGGGGACATCATGGTTTTTTGAAAATTCCCGCATAAGGGGCAAAATCGGGACTTCAAGGCCGGTGATTTCTATACCGGCTTTATTCATCAGGTCCTTGATATAATCGACATTTGAAATATGGGCCGCGGCGAAAAAAATACCCGTTTTCTTTCCACCTGTGCTGACCTGCGGTACCGTTATATAAGACAGGACGACCTGGTCCATCGGAAACGGGATGAATTTACGGGCCTCCGAAGGAACGGCGAATTCAAGCTCCTTTTTTGAAAGGGGAGGAAGTTCCATGTACTTGCAGAGGGTGCCTGCCCCCTGAATTGCGGTCGAAACCGTCGGGGTCAGAACCCCTATTTTTTTTGCGCTTGCTTTCAATACATCGATCAGCCTTTGCTCCATCTCCTCTTTATTGAGAACAGGCGCATAGCTGCCGCCGCCGGGAAAAATTTCCGTTTCCCACAAGCTTTTTAACTTACCGGACTCGATAACTGCACATTTGAGGCTGCACTCACCCAAATCCAACCCTACAGAGGGCGGAACGCTGAACATATCGCCGATTTTTCCTTTCCCACAAGGATATTATTTAATAAAATTCGTCATTTGAATTTATAATCCTTCCAACCATATTCCATCTTTAAAAAGGAAAAATCCGCTTGTAGTTTAATATTGATTTTATTCAATATTAATATTAGATGCCAAAGAATCTGTACGGTTAATCTGATATTAAATCTTTATGGCGATGAATTGATACATGAATAACGAGTTTTTCCAAAATAAGGGTTCCGGGCGGCTTGCCTCCTCAGGAGACGATAGTTGTATTGAAAAGTCTCTGGAACCGTCGGTAAAAGAAAAGATGCTGGAAGCTGTCTTTTCCAGCATCGGGGACGCAGTTTATTTTACGGATACCGACAGGCGCATCATAGCGTGGAATAAAGCCGCCGAGGAGCTTACCGGGTATTCTGCCGAAGAGGCTCTTAATAAGAAGTGTGCCAGCATATTGAATCACCAGGACGACAATGGAAATGAGTTATGTGAGACATATTGCCATCTGACTAGTGCGATTAAAGGCAAAAATAATATCTTTATTGATGAAATATGGATGAATACGAAAAGCGGGAAACGGGTGCCTGTAGAAGTTTCCTGTTCTCCTGTAATATCTGAAAACGGCGATGTAATGGGAGTTGTAGAGGTATTCAGGAACAGGACACGCCAGAAAGAACTGGAGCAGTTAAGAGAGGAATTCATCGCTACTATTACCCATGATTTGAAAAGTCCGCTTGCTTCGATCATGGGATTTGCAGAATTAATCGAGGATCCTGAATTCGGGAACATTTCAGAAAAAAAGATTGAGTATGCAAAATCGATCAGGCGCTCCGGCGATATACTGCTGGGCCTTATTAGAAATATCGTCAGCGTTTCCAGAATCGAAGCAGGTCAGATGAGCTATGTCTTTACCGATTTTTCTTTTAATGAATTTCTGGAGGAACTCAGAGATACTTTTGAGCCGCTGGCATTGAAAGGCCGCATAACTTTTGATTTCCAATGTCCTGAAGGAGTTATGATAAATGCCGATAAGCCCCGGATAGACCAGGTTTTTCATAACCTTGTAAGCAACGCCCTGAGATATACGCCTCCCGGGGGAACAATATCAATTAAAGCCGTTCCCGGAGCAGAAAAAGTTGAAATAGAAGTCGGGGATACCGGCAAGGGGGTCCGGGAATCGGACCGGCCGCATATTTTTGAAAAGTATTCCCAGGGAAGAGGCGAGAAGAGTGGAACCGGGCTTGGTCTGTATATTGCCAAAAAAATCCTGGAAGGGCACGGCTCGGAAATATCATTGAAAAGCGGGCAGGAGGAAGGAACCCATTTTTACTTCAGCCTGCCGAAGGGGAAGGAAACGGTTGAGATAAAAGGCTACAAGGGGAAAATTCTCATAATAGGCGATGATGAAACTTCCGGTCTTGCATATTCGTTTTTAGAAGAGCAGGGAAATTCCCTTGCCTCTGTTGCGAGCGGCATGGAAGGGCTTCAAAAAATAAAACAATTTATGCCCGACCTGGTACTGTTGTATCACCGGCTGCCCGATCTTGAAGTTAAAGAATTTCTACACGCATTCGATTCGGAGCCGGAAAATAAAAATATTCCGGTTATCTTTCTAACGGCGATACTAATGCCCGAGATCCAGAACAAATTCCACAATATCCTCCAGTTGCCGCTCGATGTACATGCTCTTAACAGGGTTATTCAGGAAACGTTAAAAAATAAAAGTTTTGCAGGGAAGCAACTTTGAATTTTTCTTTTGATATGGTAATATAAAATTCAGGATGTAATTTTACGGGTTATGTCAATCTGATTCATGCGAGCCGGGGGTTCGGTAAAGCAGGCATCCAGCCGATAGTTTTGAAGAAATGGTATGGAAGTAGATCGGTATTAAACAAAAACCGGTGAAATTCCCTGGTTTTAAATAGTCTTGCCGGCGGCATAAGGAGAAAGCAAGTGAGCGAGTCCTCTCCCGAACAGTTATATTATGAAATCTTGATGGTTGAAGACAATCCCGGCGACGTCCGGCTGGTAATGGAAGTTTTAAGGGAAACCAGGACGAACAGGAATATCAGCGTCGTGCGTGACGGTGATGACGCCCTGAAATTTCTCAGGAAAAAAGGCAAATACAAAAACGCTCCCCATCCCCATTTTATCCTTCTGGATATTAACCTCCCAAAGAAAACGGGACATGAAGTTCTCAAAGAGTTGAAGCAGGATAAGCACTTGAAGCATATCCCTGTCATTGTGCTTACATCGTCCCGGTCGGATGACGATATATTGAAAGCATACAACCTCCATGCCAACTGTTATGTAACGAAGCCGGGGGATTTTGAGGAATTCTTGAACGTAATAAGAAGCATAGAGGATTTCTGGCTTAATACAGTGAAATTACCGCCGAGGCAATGAAGATGGAACCTGAGAAATTCAATGTTTTGCTTGTAGAAGACAATCCCGCAGACGCGCGGCTTATAAAAGAATATATAATCGATTTCGGCGATGACCAGTTTGATTTATCGCATGTTGAGACATTGAAAGACACCCTGTCCGAGGTTTCAAAAAAACATTATGACCTTATCCTGCTTGATCTCTCTCTTCCTGACAGCCAGGGTTTCGATACGTTTAAAGAAGTAAGCGATAAAGTCGAAGACGTTCCTGTAATTTTGCTTACAGGTCTGGATGACGAGTCTATGGCGATAAAGGCGGTTCATGGCGGCGCTCAGGATTATATAGTGAAAGGAAAAGTCGATGGCGACCTCATCGTGCGGTCGATGAGATATGCCATAGAGCGCGAGAGGCTCAGTAAGGAAATCGAGCGTACCAGGGAAGAGTTTACGGCATTGCTTGCGCATGACCTTAAGAGTCCGCTGGTTGCCGTTGTAGGGTTTGCGGATCTTATAGCCGATCCTTCTTTCGGCGTAATAGCCCCTAAGAAGCTTGAATATGTCAACATGATCCGGCGCTCGGTCGATACAATGCTTAACATGATCGATAATATTGTCGGTGTAGCAAGGCTGGATGCGGGTCATATAGAGCCGGAACGGGAAGATTTTTTGCTGCCCGATTTATTGAAGGAGCTTCAAAAAATATTTATGCCCCGGGCCGTTGAAAAACATATCGCCGTCGATTTCAAGTGTCCTGAAGATATATGGGTTTGTGCAGACCTGCGCCAGATAAAACAGGTTTTTCATAATCTTTTGAGCAACGCTTTCCGTTATACCCCTGTTAACGGCAAAATCTGGATAAATGCAAAGCAGGTCGAAAACCGGGTATTGATTGAAGTAGGGGATACCGGCAGGGGGATCAGCGAATCCGATGAGCCGAAGCTTTTCAAGAAATACGGGAAGCTGGAATCCAACGGCCCCGGCACAGGGCTGGGTCTTTACATTGTCAAGAAGATCCTCGAAAACCACGGTTCGGAGATAACATTAAAAAGCAAGCCGGGGGAGGGGACCGTATTTTATTTTAATTTGCCTGCAGGTTCCCCTGTTCAGTTAATGGAAACTCGTCAATAAATCTATTACTTTACTTCGCTCCAGCCCTTTTTCGACACTTCAATGCCTACATAAGGAGCTGAATTGACCAGGTCAAGATCCCTGTGAACTACGGAATTTCCATTATTGGTAAATGTTTTACATATTATGGAGCCGTAGAAATCGTCGTTGCCGTTATAATGTAAATCCGCATTCGGCGCATATACGCCCATGTAACTTTCCGCATTGCCCCCGAGATGAATGGAAGTGCAGGTCTCGGTTCCTATAAGTACCAGGTTTTTCGGCCTCTCCGAGGTATTTGAAAAGCCATTCCCGGTATCGTGTACATCGCTCTTTGCAAAAACTATTGCTTGTCCCGATGAAATTCTCACACTGGCATGCCCGCTTATATGGATATCCCCGGTAAATACGTATGTGCCGGGTGTCAGAGTTACCTGTTCCCAGCCCGAGATAGTCATATCGGAATAAGTTCCGGGCTGAAGCGTGCGCGAAGTATGTACATCTCCCATGCTGATCCCGGAAGGTGCGACTATGTTCGGTATTTCGACAGGTGAGGAAGCCACTTTCTTTGTTCCGTAAATAACCGAATGAGACCCTTCCGAAATTGCAGTGCTGGGATCTCCATCGGGGCCGATCTGAACATCTCCTCCGATTACGGTGTGGGAACCAAGCGAAATAATCGAAGGGCTGATTCCATTGGTTCCTATAGTGCCGTTTGTATTGCTATGTGTACTCTCATATGTACCCTGGGCTGAATTCCAACTGTCCGTTCCTCCGTTTCCCGTGAAGGACATTGAATTATTTGAAAAAATGGCAAAATCGCTGAATGCCGATTTCGGCACCGATTTTATCGATGCGAAAACCGCGCGCCGCGAAGTTCTCCCTGTGCCGGACGTTGATGTCCCTACGGAAATCAGTTGTAAAGTGCCTGCCGGGACTGTTCCCGCTCCGAAGTAACCGTCGGCGGCGCCTGTCCCGGTAATATTATCTATTGAAAAGAAAGGCGTGTTGGGTACCGGGGTATTGAAACTCAGCGAATATTCGGCCCCTCCGCCCGGGGCAGGCTTATTATCAAAGCCCGCCGACCAGAGATCCTCCGAATTTACATCGCTTAAAGTCAAAAACCCGGTATCCCATGCGTCGGAATTCACAATCTCGTGCAGTGCATCTGCAATCCCGGCCTGGGCGGCTTCAAATGCCGCCGCATCACGCTTGAATTTGTCCGCAAATGAATTTGAAATTGCGTTTAATGACAGTAACGCAAACCCGAGCATGGCTACTATTACGATGACCCATATTGCGGCCAGTATGGCTGAGCCTGACGTTTTCTTTTTTGTCCCCATTTAAATCACCAGCTTTGTTTTAGTTTGAATGTTCGGCTTCTCTTCAATTGTTCATGGTTACCGTTCCGCTTACTACGGATGTATTATTTTTGCTGAACAACTCTTTTTGTGCGGTGATAGTTAATGTTACCGAAGAAGTATCCTGGTCCCCGACTGCATTTAACGAATTTATAGAATAAGCAACCACTCTGCCGGTCCCGTCACAATAATTCTGTAACTGGATTGTGGTTAAAGCGGTGGGCGTTGACGATGGAACATTTATATTTGTTACTTCCTTCCGGTATAAACGTTCATCGCCCTCCTGAAGGTAATAAATTATATATTTCTGCCAGACTATTTCTCCCTCGCTGTTTACCGTGATTAGAGTATTATCCGTGTTGTATGGAGAAAGCATACTTATTGCCTGTATGGTTCCCCCTGCCGTTGTTACACTGTCAAAACTTGAAGATTGTATGTCCCTGGTAATTTTTTCATAAGCAAGCCTGGCATTGATCTGGACTTCGCTCCTGACATCTCCCATCATCCAGAATCTTCTGGCAGGAATAAGCATCTGGTAAGTCAAACCGAAAATTATCAGCAAAAGTATCCCACTCACCAGTACTTCCGTGATTGTAAAGCCTCTTTTTTTTCCAGGTAGAATAAAATTTCTTGTCATTTTCGGATGTTCAGTTGTAATTCCAACACCCCCATTATTTCTATTTACACTTGACCTTAATCAGTGTCCCCCACAACCACCGTTACCATTGCCGCCGTTATTACCATTGTTGCCATTATTACCATTATTACCATTATTACCATTGTTACCATTGTTACCATTGTTACCATTATTGCCATTGTTGCCGTTGTTATCACCGTGATTATCGCCGCTGCAGCCGTCGCCTTCGTAGTGGCCGCCGCCGTTATTGTTGTGGTCATTGTCATCGCCTTGGTTGCCGCCACTGCCGTTGTTATCGCCGTGATTACCGCCGCTGCAGCCGTCGCCTTCGTAATGGCCGCCACCGGTGTTATTGTTGTGGTCATTATCATCGCCATGATTGCCGCCGCTGCCGTTGTTATCATTGCCGTTGCTGTCATGGTCGTGATGATTGCCGCCACAGCCGTCACCTTCATAATGGCCGCTGCCGCCAGAGCCGTTACAGCCGCTGCCGTTGTAGTCATTGCCATTGCTGTCATGGTCGTGATGATGTTCACCACAGCCATCGCCTTCATAATGACCGCTGCCACCATTGCCGTTGCAACCGCCACCGCCGTTGTTGTCGTGATCATTATCATCGCCGTGATTACCGCCGCCGCCGTTGTTGTCGTGGTCACCATCATCGCCGTGGTGACCGCCGCCGCCGTCGTGATCACCATCATCACCGTGATGATGGTGCCCCCCGCCGCCATCGTGATCATCATCGCCGCCGCCAGGAGGATTTCCGCCGCCGCTGCTGCTGGATTCTTCTGCAGTTCCGTAAGCCAGGGATGCAACGTTTACGGTCTTCTTTCCTATGTTTTCGAGCCAGGAAACCTCGGCAGAAATTACTTTCAAATCATCTCCCTGGGGGGTGACGGTTACCGCATAATCATAAGTAACACTTGAATTGGCGCCGTTAAATACGTCGCTCGTTGTAATCTGACCTGTTTTATTGCTTATTTCGTCGAAGCTTAATTTCCTTTGCTGTTCTATTACAGATTGTGCAATTGCCGTGGCTTTTCCGATATTGGAACTATGCTTGAGAAAAGCATGTCCTGTCGGAAAGACTGAAGCTATCCCAAGGAAAACCAGTGCCAGGATTGTCAGGCAGATCAAAACCTCGATCAATGAATAAGCAGATCTTGTCCTGCGTCTTGATAATCCTTTTGGAAAAGACAACTTCGATTCCACTTAAAATCACCCCCTGTTATTTATTTTGGACCTGTTTCAGTTTTGTTTCGTCGATGACTATATCCCTGGGAGGCGCCCCCCATACCAGTTCTTCCGGCGTTCTGAAACCGCTCTCCAGAATTACAAGCGATTCTTCCGGGCCGGGTTCGGCGCTTCCTATAGGCTCTATTACGAAATCTTCTTCCTGGCCCCGGGTTATGGAAGGCTCATACATTGCAAGTTCCCCCGGCAGTTCTTCTCTTGAACGATCCGCTTTTTTCGAAGGCAGAGGAACTTCATCGCCAAGGTTAACCCGGTCTCCTGCCTGCTCACGGGCCAGCAAATTTTTAACCGTCAGGTTATCCTGTATCATTTTAGTGGCTTTTTGCTTGAAAAGATCAATATTTTTCAGGGTTTCCAGCGAATCTTTGACCTGCTCCTGAGCGCGCCATAATGTAACTGTAAGAAAAACGTTGACCCCCATCGAGACGACTAACAGAAAAAGCAATACTCCGACTCCCGATCTTAAGCTGGCAAGCGTCGTTTGTATTGTTTCAGTCGCTGCATGGATCTCCTGAAGATCGGTTTCGGGGATGCGCAGGGCATAAGCCGGAGCTATCGTTGTAATACAAAAAATAATAGTTCCAATCAAAAATAGATCTAAGCCTTTCAGTCCCTGCCCGATTTTTCTCAAAACAAACACTGATACGAAATCCCTTCAAATATTTAGTATCATCCAATTTAATTATATATTTTATGAAGGAACTAATCAATGTTCCATAAGAACCATAGGTATAGTTCTTAAGATGTAATACTTTTTTGATTAAATTTGATGCGGGTAAAGTAAAATTTCAGGCTGAGCTGCATCCAATAAAATCCATGCGCCAACTTCGGGAGCGAGGTCGAAGAATGATCAGCAGTGACTCTCCTCGCACAACTCGACTAGCATTCCGAATGCGGAAGGGTGTATAAATATGACTTTCTTGCCTTCGGCCCCGATTGAAGGTTCCCCTATAAACCTGACGCCGCGCGATTTCAGATCTTCTACGGCTTTTTCCAGGTTTTCGACCTTGAATGCTATGTGTTGTATTCCCTGGCCGCGTTTTTCGATGTGGAGCGATATAGGGCTGTCCGGTGCCGTCCCGGAAAGAAATTCGAGCCGGACGTCCCCGGCCTTGAATATCGCCGCTTTCACTTTCTGGGATTCGACTTCATAATAGCCTGGATCTTCCTGTTCGAAGACCTTTTTGAATTCGTTAACGACTCCGACCAGGTCCTTTACCGCAATGCCGATGTGGTCAATCTTCAAATCCATGATGTTACCTTCCTGTTTCTTTTTTCATTTTATTTATAGCCCGGTTCAAAATTCCCGTTTCTGTGGTGAATTTTAATAATTCTCCAGCGATTATCATGTGCCCTTCAGGCCCGGGGTGGACTTTATCCAGTTCCATGTCATATTTGCTGCCCGGCAGTTTGAGCCATAATTTGTAATAGCCGCCGGATTCAGGCGAGCCGACAGGCTCCCGAAAGGAAATTATGTTGTTATTTATTTCGGTGCCTTCTTGAAACTTTGTGCTCAGAAGCTCGAATAAAATGCCATTTTCTTTGCAGTATTCCATCATCCTTGCTTCGTTATCTTTCGTTATTGCGGTCATCTCGTTTATCGAGGCCGTAACTTCATCGGCGGGGTTGTTTCTGTGGATATAGCGCCAGATAAACATGTGGAGCCTGCTTTTAGAAAGCAGCCCTGTAATTGCCTGTATGAACTTGAACCGGTTTTTCCTGGCAAGAACGACGCCTTCAAGCTCATTGCCGTAAGCGGCGAGGATAACTAGGTGGGGCTTGTATATTCCGTTCAGATCTTTTAAAAGGCTGAAAACCTGTGAAGAACTGTATCCCGGCGAGCCCCCGTTAATGACATGGACGGGGCAGTTCAGTTTTTGCCTTAATAATTTTTCCAGGACAGCGGGATATGCCTGTTGTTCGTCAACTCCCCAGCCGAATACCCAGGAATCGCCCATTATTAAAACCCTCAGTTCCCCGGGGCGGCATGGAACCTCTTTATTTCTTATTCCATGCGAATTCAGGCGCATGATCCAGGGGGCGCCGAAATCTTTCTGAACACTTCGGAATTCAAATGTCTCTCTTTCAGGGAGAGTCCATATCCTGTCCGGGTGCCATATCCTGACATTGCTCAGCCTGAAAAGATCATCGCCGTATATTCCCTGTAAAGTTATCTCCGGCAGGATCAGAAATACGGCCAGGAAAACGATGTTTATGATCCATAGCACAGCGGGCGATTTCCATTTTCCCCCGGCATACCTGGCGAAAAGCCGCACCGTCAGGTAAAGCTGGATGATTACCAGGAACTGGATGATAAGTATCAGGAGCGCCTGGTTTGTCATCAGGAGATCCTGGGGATATTTAGTCATTTATGAAACGCCTCGCGGGACTGGTCATTTATATAATAATCCTGCATAATTATTCATTATGGAACATGAGTTTCCTTTGATTGCCGCTGGAGGAGTTGGAAAGCCGTCGTGGAAATCTGCCTCGTGAAAAAAATAATAGTTTTGTTGCTCATCATATTTACAACAGTTTACGGATGTCAGCCCAAGCCTGCTGAAACCACGCCATCTATTAACGATTTGATCGGGATTGCAAACCGGTCGTTGAAAAACGGGAACATGCAGGAAGCCGGGAAAGCTTATGCCCGCGCAATAAAAGAGGCCGAATCAAAAAACATGGCCGAACTCCCCGCGCTATATTGTGATATGGCCCAGCTTCTCAGTGACGAAAAAGAAGCCGGGCAGGCGGAATTATATTACAAAAAAGCTTACGATATATACAGCCGTAACCCCGGCAAAAATGCCTCCGACCTTTACACCTGTAAAGAAAACCTCTCCGAAACATACACCAGGATGGGCATGTATGACAAAGAACAGCTTCTCGATAAAGAGTTTATGGTTCTCCTGGCCGGGGCGGTTGAAAAAGACCCTCAAAACCCTTACCTCCGGCTCATCCTGGGAAATTCTCTCGTAGATAAAACGAAGTATAAAGAAGCCGCTGACGTATTTGAGAAGATGCTCTCTTTGAACATCCCTCCCGAATTGAAGGCGGAGGTACTCATAGATCTCGCCCAGGCAAAGCGTATATTGAACAAGTTCAACCTGGGGGTCGTCGGTGTCGATAAGTTTGCCCTGAAGACCGGTCTGAACGACCTTGAAGAAGCCGGGAACATTATCGGCACGATTAAGAACCCCGTGGAAAGAGGCCGCCTCCGTATGCTTTTAGGGGAGGAATATTACGAGCGCATCGACCCCGACCCTGAAGAACGGAGGGCGGAAGAAGGGCTGGAAACAGGAACGACGCCCGAATATGAAAAATTCCGCGATTCGATGATAGCATTTTCCGAGAAAAATTTACGGCTGGCTTTAAACTCTTTGAACAATGACGAAGATTTGATGGACATGCTCAGAACAAGTCTCCATCTGGCCCGGGTGCTTGTGCTTTCAGGCAGGCCAGTCGATGCCCGGGCGGAGATGAACAGGACTTATGATTTGATCTCTAAAGTTCCGGGTCTGTCGGACAGGGTGTCGTTGTATTTTATTGCAGCGGAGGGGTACCTGCTTCTTGCTGAAACTACAGGCAAAAAAGAAGACAGGGACAGCGCTGTTTCGCCGCTTCTGAAAGTCATCGAACTTGACCCTAACGGCAAGGACGCCCTCCAGGCCCAGACCTGCCTTGCGCGGTTATATATGGTGGACGGAGATTTGAGCGATGCGCTGAAAGCCCTTGCGGACGCCAATGAGATCATGAAGAAACGGGCCGGATCCAAAGAGGGCGGTGATATTTCGGACGAGTGGGTATTCGGCATGATCATCCTGGCCCTGGACAGGAGCGTTATTACAGGCTCGCGCGATGATCAATCATCCCTTTACGGCAGGCTCCGCTCATCCATGGACAGGCTCAACGAGCTTGTCAGGGACGGCAGGTATGCCGAAGCTACAAAGACTGTCGATAATATCCTGGCGGAAATCGTCTCAGAGAGAGACGGCAAATGAAAAGAACCGGCGCGGTTATTGTAATCATACTGATGATTCTTCTTTCGGCGGTTTTGATTTTCCATAAAAACGCTGCGCGACTGTTGTATTCGGCAGGCAAAAAAAATATTAAAACATCTCCTGCCGTTTCGGAATGCTGCCTGGACGCGGCCCATTACATGGACCGCGGAAACCAGGAGATCATGTGTGCACTTGCGGATCTTTACCTTGAAACGAACCGGCCTGAAAAACAGGCCGGCATACTTGAGCAATATGCGTCGTTATATCCACGCGACCCGTATCCTCATCATGCCCTGGGGATCCTGTATTACCGGATGAAAAAATTCGGGCCTGCCGAAAAGGAATTGGGCATCGCTTCGGGATTGTCCGATACAAGCTCCGAATCCCTGGAAGCGAATATCGTCCTGGGCCGCCTTCTCATAGTTTCCGGCAGATACGGCGAAGGACTCGATACACTTGAGAAAGCAATGTCCCGGCTTAAAAATTTAAATAAAGAAAATCCCCAGAAAGAAGTCCTTTTCGGCATGGTGCTTTCTGCGATAACGATTAACAGGAACGATCCCGGCATAAAAGAAGACAGGCCGGGAAATATAGATCAGGTGTCCGAATCGATTAATCGGGCCAGGGGATACCTTGAAAAAAAAGATTACGGCTCGCTGGAAGCCGAACTTAAAAAACTGATGGCTCGTTTAAAAAAGGAGCCCCGTTCCGGAGATTTGCCCGAGATCAACCCCAGGGAAATTTAGAGCCTCCTTTTTTAGGTATCTTAAACCCCGGGGCGTTAATGTCTCTGCGCGCCCTTTCCATAGCCGACGGTTCGGGAGGCTCTTCAGGCTCGGGCTTTTTGCTCCGCCTTTCGGGAATATGGCTGTCAACTATAATATCCAGCACATGTTCTTCTTCAAGGTCATCTTCGTAAATTACCGGTTCGGGTTCCTTGAACCTGACGACTTCTTCCCGCACGGTAACCGGGAAAGTCTCTTCCTCCGGCATTTCTTCAAATTCAGGCTCTTCGGGGGCTTCGTAGTATTCGGGAAGCTGCTCCTCAAGATAGAATTCCTCTTCTTCGTAACCGGGTTTCATACCGGCGGAATCAGGCGGAGCAAGCTTTATAGGCTCCGAAGGCGGCGCTTTTTCTCCAGACATTTTTTCTCTGCGGGCGCCGAATTTTTTATCAGCCGGTTCGGCCGAATCGCGGAATTGAACAGAACCGTTGTATGATGCCGGACGGGGGGTTTCGTTACTTTTTCTCTGATATAACTGCTGTGCACGGGTGGCCTGGCTGATTATCCGTTCTTTCCTTTCTTTCACCCAGGGGAAAGGGGAGCCTTCTTTTTTTGCAAGGCTTAAAGGGCAGCAAAACCTCATCTTACATTCAGAACAATCATAGATATGCAATAAGATGTAAACGGCCGAGACCATTATGAAAATCAAAAGGAATACCAGCACCCCCGGCCTCTGTGCGGGGCTGACGGCTACGGCGGTCAGCATCCCCAGGACAGGCGCGCCGATTAAGACCGCCGTCGAAATAATTGCAAACATGGCGCCTTTCCTGACATCCCCGGACGTTTTGCCGTGAATGGATCTCGCAATCCTGCCCCAGCCGCAATGACACACCTTCCCGTAATACCAGCAGTTGGTGCAGACATGCCTGCCGAGAAAATATAAAAACGATACCGCTATGAAAATCAGGTATAGCAGAGAAAAAAGGATGCCGGCGGACATAAGTCCGACGAATCCCAGCAATATCAAAACAAGTAAAAGGGTTAATTCGCCTGCGACCTGGAAAAACGGTGCGCTTTCAATACCGTCGTTATACAGTTTTTCTCTTTCCGGCGGCGCTTCCCGGCTTTCGGTCTCATCCGGTTTTTCAGATTTGAACGTTATATATTGGGGCTTTTCTTTTTTTGATTTATTCCGCTTTTCGGGGGTGTTTTTTTCTCCGTCAGGCTTCCGTTCCCCCGATGAAAATAAAATAGCTTGTTGCTTGATCTTGCCAGCATAGCGATCAGTTTTGCGGTCTTCGCTCATCGCTCCCCCCTGTCATTGTATATTATTCTTCAACAGGGACGGAAGTCTTCCTTGGAAGACGGCAAAAGTTTTTTACCAGTATCCGAGCTGGCGCAGGACGTCGGGGCGGTCCCGCCAGTCTTCCTTGACTTTGACCCAGAGGTCGATAAAAACTTTTTCCTTTGCAAGCAATTCAATCTCTTCCCTTGCAAGCGTGCCCACTTTCTTCAGCAGGCTCCCGCCTTTTCCCAGGACAATGCCTTTCTGTGAAGATTTATCCACATATATGATGGCATTGATGTAAAGCGTCCCCTCGGTTTTCCCCGGCCTTATCTCTTCAACCATGACCGCTACACTGTGGGGGACTTCCTGGTGGGTCAGAATAAGGAGCTTCTCCCTGATTATTTCTGCAAATTGTATTTTCTGATTCTGGTCGCTTTTATCTTCCGCCGGGAAGAACTGCGGCCCTTCCGGCAGCATCTCCTTTACCAACTGCAGCAGCAACTCGACATTTTCCCCGGTCTTGGCGCTTATGGGGATGACTTCCTTAAAATGCGCTATATTACGGTGAGTTTCTATTATCTTGAGGATTTCGTCTTTGGAAACAAGGTCGCACTTGTTGATTACAAGGAATATCGGGATACCGTCTTTGACTGGGAAATAAATTTTGCGTATCAATGACAGTGTATCGTCGTGGTCCGGGCGGGATGCATCCACCAGCAAAAGGACGATGTCGGCTTCCTGCGCCTCATCCTTAATCACCTTGACCAGGTATTTGCCGAGCTCGTGCCTGGGCGGGTAAAAACCCGGTGTATCGACAAACACCGCCTGAAAATCTTCCCCGGTTTTCACCCCAAGGATCCTGTGGCGGGTTGTCTGGGGCTTGTCCGATACTATCGCTATTTTAGCCCCGGTCAATTTATTGATCAATGTAGATTTCCCGACGTTAGGCAGTCCAACTAGGGCGGCGAAGCCTGACCGGTAATTCTCTTTAAGTCCGGCTGTCTCCGGTTTTTCCTGGTTCATTGTTTATTCCTTCCTTTGCAAAAACGGCAAGCCGCTTGAGGGCGTCTTTCTTTTCGGTGCGTCCGGCCCTTGCCTCGACAAGCGCCTTGTGAAGCAATTCTATAGACCTGTCGTATTCCTCCCGGTTGACGGGGTAGGGGATGCCGTCCTTCCCGCCATGAGCAAAGCTGAAGCGGGCAGGGTCCCTCTTGCTTGCCGGTGTATCATAGATCAATTCTCCTATAAGCGCAAGCGCCCTCAGGGCTGAAGGCCCGACGCCTTTCGTCCCCAGGAGATTTTCATAATCCGATACACCTTCCTCATAGGTTTTCAGGAAAATCCTGTTAAGACTCCTCAGCGATATATCCGAAAACTTTATCCCGTGCCTCGACGGTAGCACCAGCTCGTTTATCTTTTTAAGGCTCGATATTATTTTATCAGGCGGCAGCCTGGAAAGTTCCACGCTTACCTTACGGTTGTCTTCTCCCTCGCGCGCCACAAGGTTCAACACCGTTCCCCTGTGGTTACAGCACACCGCAAGGTGAGGATCCCGGACGAAGCTTTCAAAACAGCTACAATGCCAGTGATAACGCCTTGCAGTCCGGCTGGTCTCGTTAAGGCCCTGTTGTATTACCGCCCAGTTCCCTTTTTTTGTAAACAAAAATGTATGGTGATAGATCTGGTAGCCGTCCTGGACTGCGGCGGAATCCACTTTTGCCGACAGGCGGCTTGCTTTCACCAGGGGGTCGGGCGAAAACGGGAGGGAATATCTTTCGACGGCGGCTGTTATCTCATCGGGAGTTTTTAATGAGGTTCTGCCTTTCCCCCCGGCAACGAAAAGTCCCAGGTCTTTCGAAAGATCTGTCAGACCTTCCTTAAGAGCGCCGCAGACGGTAGTCGTAACACCGGATGAATGCCAGTCGAACCCCAGGACACAGCCCAGCGCCTGGAACCAGAACGGGTCGGACAGGCGGGAAAGAAGCTCGTCTTCTCCGAATTCGCTGACGATGAAACACGAGATCTCCCTTGCAAGATTTTTCATCCTGGAGAAGAGCCATGCCGGGCATTTCCCCCCGTGGAGGGGCATTATCGCTGTCCCGGTACGCATCAGCAGGTCAGGTGGAAAGCGCCGAGGAGTCGACGCTTATCATGAAGATTGTTGTATTCTTTGACCGCGGAAGCCGTGTCGGCGGAAATCAGCTTCGTGCCGGGCTTTTCAAGATCGGCCCTGACGCCGCCGGGAATTTCCATACATGAATACGCTCCCAGCCCTACTATGATTATCTCAGGGGCAGGCTCCAGGAAGCCTTCGAGATCCGCAGTGCACAGCGAATGGCCTTCTTTCCTCCACCACGAATCCACGACTCTGCCGTCAGGGAGAATTACAAGGTCGCTGTTGTAAATTTTCTCGCCGATCCTCATCCTGCCGAAAGAATATTCGTCGATTTTCATTTAAACGCCGTCCCGGTATAAATTTTAAAAGGCGGTTATCCGGTTGAGATCAAGGATGGTGATTGGCGAGTGGTATTCTCTAATCCAGTTGTCATATCTCATCCTGTGGCAACTCAACACGATTATCTGCCCGTAAGTTTCCGACAGTTCGGCAAGCGCGTTCATCCCGGAAACGAACCTGCTCTCGTCGGCATGGGCGAAAGGCTCGTCGAGTATTACCGGGAGCCTGACATCGCCGGAAAGAAGCCGGCACAGCGCGAGCCTGATGCCGAGGTAAAGCTGGTCCAGCGTCCCCCTGCTCAAAGGCAGATCTTCGGAAACCGCCGTGCTGACAAGCCTCATGTCACCCCCGATGTGGAAAGAAAATTGCATCCCTCTGTCAAATTCCACGCCGGAAATAGTGGGCGCGAATTTCGGGAGTATAGCTTCAACGTGTTTGTTCAGCGCCCCGGCCCATCCCGGCATTAAATTTTCAGATATTTTTTCAAGGGTGGCTGCGGCCAGCTCGACTGCGGCTTTGAAGTCTTCGGTTTTCCGGAGGCGGAGCTTTTTGTTTTCCGCTTCATCTTCAATATCAGAGAGCCTGTCGAGGGCTTTGAGATTTGTCGTAATCTCCTGCAGGATACGGCTTTTCTCTTCCCGGAGGCTGTGAGTTTTCCGATCTATTTCTCCTGAGATTTTCTGGTAATCTTCCGGCGTCATGCCGGGAGGCACGCCGGATTCGGAAGCCGCTGATTCCGTGCCGCCGGGGACAGCGCCGATATTTTTAAGCCTTTGTTCAAGCCGTGCGCGGCTGTCCGCGGGCATGAGGCTGCTTCTCATCATCTCAAGCCTTTTCTTGAGATCCCTGTATTTTGAAGCTGCATCAAGCTCTTTTTCGAAAGTCCTTAAACCGTCCGGGAATGGTTCGCTTATGCCGGCAGACTCCAGTATCTCCTGCGCCTTCTTCCGGGCCGGTTCCAGCGCTTCTTTCGATTTTTTCAAATCGTCGGATAATTTTATCTCTTCTTTTCGAAGAGCGTCTCCGGCCTCCCGCAGGGAAAGAGCCTGCTTCAGCCTTTCCAGCAGCTTTTCAAGATATGCTCTGCTCAACTCCTGCGGCGGCTCAAACCCTGATGCCGTCAATTCGCCCCGGATGTCTCCGGCGGTTTTTTGCTCCTTCGATTTCAGGATCGCTATTTCGTCGTCAATGGCGCGGAGCTTATCTATGCCGCTCCGTGCCCCCTTTATTATTTTAAAAAGCTCATCCGAGCCGCTTATGCCAAGCTTTGCGGATACCCCCTCCAGCCTGGAGTTCAATGACGAAGCCTGCTTTTTTATTTCGGCATTTTTCTTTTCCAGCGCTTCTTTTTTTACCCGGATTAATGCAAGTTCGCCGGAGCTTGAAAGTGTGTAGCGTAAAAAGATCGCAATGCCGCAGGCGAGCAGTATCCCGCCCCCGGTTATGAAAAGCCAGAAAAGATTCTTCAGGAAAATGCCTCCGAAGATAATGATGACGCCGAAAATAAGGAGCGCCAAGGAGATCTTCTTTAACGGGTTCTCGCGGTATTTATTTTCAAGATCAAGTATCTCTTCTTTCTGTTGTAGCAGCGCGTCCTTTTCTTTTGAAAGAGATGCCCCGTCTCTTTCCGCGCCGTCTATCAGGGATCGCTCCCCTGGAGAAAGTGTCGAAAGCCTTTCCGTAAAATCAAGCGGGACGCCGCTTTCCGCAAGCGACTTTTTTGTTTCCTCAAGCAGGGCGGACTTCCCGGCGGCCTGGTTTTCCCACTCTTCGAGAAGGACAAGATTATTTTTCAGGGATTCTTCCTGTGATTTCGTGAACGAGGTCAGGTCATTGAATCGCTGCTGCTCGTCAATATTTTTCCTTATTTCCTCGTTTAATTTTTCCAGACTGTCGCCGTCCTGTCTGATGGCATCCGATGTTTTTCTAATATCTTCTTCGGCCCTTATAAGGTCGGGATGTTTTTCGACAGGGAAGCTTTCGTATCGTTTTCCCGATTCGATTTTTTCCTCCAGTGCCGCCGCCTTTTCTCTCAGCTCATCGTCTTTTTTTAACTCTTCCTGGACAGCCCGTGCCGCTGCGGCGCGTGAAAGCCGCTCAACGGCCGATTTTTTCCTGTCCAGAAAATTTACTTCCTTTTCGATATTCTTCAGCCTTTCCGAATCGGGGAGGAGGCGGTCTCTCTCCCTGTAGAGAGCGTCTTTTTCGGCTTCGAGATCGTTGATGCCTTTGAACGCGCCTCTTCCTTCACGGAGCCATTTAATCTCGTTATCCGCCGAGATGGGGTTGCCGGAGGTAAGGCCCCTGTAGCCTTTAAGGGCGTTACGAAGCCTGTTTACGGCTTCGGCAGGCGTCGCGCCGCTTTCGTCTCCCGATGCGATAAGGCTTTCAACCCTTGAGGAAAGACCCGGCAAATCCGCCGAGGCCGCCTGTCCCTGGGGAACGAACGAGCTTGAGATAAAATTCGAGCTTGTTATCCCGTAAAGGAATTCCATCGGGGAATAGCGGTACGGCCGCGTGTTTTTGAAAAGGCATTTCGAAGTTATGTCTTCCCGTCTCGGCAGCGTCAGTATCTTGCAGTCGTTTTTCGGCAAAAATTTTCTGGCTATAAAGATCCCCGAATCGCCGTCCAATCCAAGCTCAAGCGTTCCCCCGAATTCGCGGCCTTCTTTCCAGGGGTTGTATTTGTTATAATCGCCGCTTCCTTCGGGACCGTAAAGCATTGCCGTTATGCCGTCGGCAAGCGTCGTCTTCCCGGCTTCGTTATCGCCGAGGATGACCGTCAGTCCTTCGGAAAATACGAATTCGCCCGACAGGCAGCCGAAATTTTTGAACTCAATACGCCTGATTATCACCTGGGAGTTACCTCCCTTCCGCGGAGGGCGTCCAGGCCGTAATAAAGCGCGTTTGTCAATATGCCCGCCTTATCGAGGCTTTCATCCAGCCGGGCCTTCATCGCCCGGATAAACTCTTTTTCAAGGAGTGTCCCTTCGGTTGAAAGGCGGTCGATATCATAATCGGGCAAAACTCCCGAATCATCAATAAATAGGTGGAAACATTCGTCCCGAATGTCAATGTCCATGCCTGAAACAGAAAGGGTCGGCGGGATTATGCCCTTCAGCCTGACGTAGAAGATGTCGTTCTTGCCGTGTTCCGAGCGTATCGTCTCAAGGATCTTATCCATAAGCGCATCCCTGTGTTTTATGCCTGTTATATCGAGCGTCTTGTCGCGGATCGCATAATCGATGACCTTCAGCTTCTCCAGCCGTGCTTCATCGTAGGAAAGCTCGACTGAAAGGGCGTATTTCTCCCCGCTTTCATCCAGGTTCTGTCCCCACGGGGTTCCGGAATATGCGGCGCGTATCTTCCCTTCGCCGTCCGTGAACTGCCTGAACGAGTGGTAGTGCCCCAGGGCGGTATAGTCGAAATCCTGGGAAAGAAGCTCGGCGGTATTGAAGGGGTCGGCCGCCGGCATATCGGGCAGGCCGCCGTCCACGCATGCCCCGTGAAAAAGCAGTATGTTCAATTTGCCTGGCTCTACCGGCAGCTTTTTTGAAAGCCGGTGTGCCGCGGCCCCTGCTGGCGTCAGCGCCCCGGTTATCGTAACATCGTCCCTGCCGGGAACCGGGACGGTCGAAAATTCTTCGCTGTTGAAGATGTAAACATTGTCAGGCCATGAGACGCCGTGCCGGATCATGAGCCAGTCTTTGTCATAATTCCCGCGGGGGATGTAGCTGTCGTGGTTCCCAGGGAGCAAAAACACCGGCACGGGCGATACCTGGCCCATTATATCGATTGTAAAGCTGAGGATGTCGGGATCTGTCGGCTCCCGGTCGAAGAGATCTCCTGGGATCAATACCGCTTCGAGATTTTTTTCGCGTATCAGATCCGGCAGTTTTCTCATCGCGGCCTTGATGCGATCCCGAACGATAACTCTCTTGCCCGCAGGCAGATGCAGCTTGCCCTTTCCAGGGTTTGCATCCAGGTGTAAATCGGCTATATGGAGAAAGCGAAACGGTTTCATCCGGCAACTTTACCCGCTTTCGATTTCCGAAAGCACCCTGTCCAGTATTGAAACGGCGGTATCACACTGTTCCCTTGTAACTACGAGGGGAGGGGAGAACCTTATTGTGGTCTCACCACAACCGAGGATTAACAGTCCGTTTTTGAAGCAGTTCTCAACCACCTTATCGCGCACGGCCGGGATAGGCTTCCTGCTGGTTCTGTCCTTGACCAATTCGACGCCGAGCATCAATCCTTTGCCCCGCACCTCGCCTATAATATCGTGCTTGTCCATCAACTCGCAGAGCTTCGCCGACATGTATTCGCCCTGGACTTCGGAGTTCTTTACCAGGCCGTTTTCAAGAAGCTCAATGGTTTTAAGGGCCGCCATGCATGAAATCGGGTTGCCGCCGAACGTATTGGCATGCGAGCCCGGTCCCCATGACGACATGATTTCAGACGAGGCTATAAACGCGCCGATAGGCATGCCGGACGCAATCCCTTTTGCAACACAGATTATATCGGGAACTACACCCCAGTGCTCTATGGCGAACATCCTGCCGGTCCGACCCATCCCGCTCTGGACTTCGTCGGCGACAAGGAGTATCCCGTATTTTTTACAGATGGAAGAAAGCTTCGGGAAGAATTCAGCTCTCGGAACGATGTAGCCGCCTTCTCCCTGTATCGGCTCTGCGAATACGGCGGCCACCTCGCAGGGATCAACCACCTGTTTGAAATAATGCTTCTCCAGGAAATCCAGGCAGTGGCATTCGCCGGAACATCCCCCGAAATCACAGCGGTAGCAGTAGCCGTAAGGCGTCTGGAAGGTAGATGGGATAAGGGGCGAGAAGCCCTTTCTCTGGACGTATTTGCTTGCCGTGAGAGAAAGCGAGCCCATCGTCCTGCCGTGGAACGAGCCGAAGAATGAAACGAGATACTGCCTGCCGGTGTAATATCTTGCAAGTTTCATGGCCCCTTCGATTGATTCCGTCCCCGAGTTTGTAAAGAAGCACTGCTTTTCAGAATCCCCGGGAGCTATCCTGTCGAGTTCTTTTGCAAGAGCAACCTGCGACTTATAATAAAAATCCGTGCCGGAGATATGGATCAATTTTTCCGCCTGATCTTTTATGGCGCCGACAATCTCCGGGTGACAATGACCTGTCGATACTACAGCTATCCCCGCCGCAAAATCCAGGAAAACGTTGCCGTCGGGATCCTCAATCATACAACCATTCCCTTTTTCGGCGACGAGCGGGTAGGGTCGTCCGTAAGAAGGGCTGATATACCGCCTGTCAAGCTCAAGGATTTCCCTTGTTTTCGGGCCTGGAAGCCCGGTCATGATTTTGGGGCTGGTCAAATCTTTAAGCATAAAGCCTCCTTAATTAAATCAATAAATCCGGACGTAAAATTTCAGCAGCGGCTTATATCTGCTGCATGCTCTATCTATTCATCGGCATTATAGTGGTTCCTTCTTTTGGCGCCGCTGGAGGCTGGAGGCTGAAAATTTCAAGATGGAAATCAGAGGGGATGTGAGCTTCAGCTTCTGAGCCGGCTTACAACAGTGTCATCTATGAACTTGTTTCGGAATCTCAAAAAGCACGGAAAGTGGATGATGAGCAAATAGATCCTGAAACAAGTTCAGGATGACAATTTCCCTTTGAACTTTAGCCTTAACGAACCGGAATACCGAAATAATTTCCCCTTTGAAGGGGATTGGGGGATGTCGAGCAGGCACAAGTTATCGCTATAAATCCCACAGATCCGGGCGGAAGATTACAGCGGCGGAATTCGTTCCACTACATAAGCCCGATGAAATGCGCCGCTCAGGGACGTGACGCTTTACCGCTTTTTTTCAGGAAGGAAGATTTTGCTGTATTTGAAATCGTGAGAAAATTCCCATATCTGTGCGGTTTGAGCAGACTTCTCACCGGCATACATGACGGCCAGCATTCTGCCCGAATCCAGGAATACAACGGGCTGGTTGCCTATAACAAGGTCGTTTTTCGAGAAAGTATATCTTTTTTTCTCTTTCAGAGCCATGCAGACGAACTCTTTCTTCCTGTTTGCTACGAGGATATACCTCCCGTCAGGGCTGAGAGTGTATCGCCAGATATTACAATCGGGCTCTTTCATATATTCCTTACCGTCTATGGTACCGACTACCAGGTCGCAATAATCGAACACGTTCTTCAGAGGAGATTGAAGATATATTACTTTTTTGCCATTGTCAAACCACTGGATATTCCCGAATATTGTGCCTTCGCGTGCTACGGCTTTCGTATCGCCGGTTTCAATGTTCCTGACGACAAGACTTGCAAACAAAGTTTCTCTTTTTGAGTGAGGCAGTAAGCCTCTTCCCATTTCCACGTATGATACTTTTTTGCCGCCCGGGAGCAATTTTATGAAAGAGGCAAGCCTCTCTATATCAATCTTGCTGAGGTCTTTATTGACGCCGTTTAAAACAGTTTTTTCTTCGCCTGACACCGGGTCCCACTGCATCAGCATATAACGGTGGGTTCCATAGTCGGCCATCCTGAAATATACTTTCCGGTCGATAATATCGATATTGTCGTTTGCATCGAGCGGCGTTTCGATATTCCCTTCTTTAATAACATTGGCATCGGTATCCAGGAACCAGTATTTAAATTTTTTACCCCATGCACGAATGGGGGGATCGGTACAGATACAGAGGATCTTCGTGCCGTTATCAAGCCATACGACGGTGCCGAAATAAAGCTCGGGGCCGACGGTCGTCGTAAAGACGGTTTTTGCATCCTTGCCCGACTTATCGACGATTCTTATCTCGCCCTTGCTTACGCGCTGCATGTATGCGCCGGTATCCGACTTGGTATAAAACTTCTTGAACATCAGCCATTTGCCGTCGGGCGACCATAGTAGATGCGATACGTGGGAATCGGGGAGATAAGTAACGCTTTTCGTTTTCATATCGACAAGCGCTATTCTTTCATCGAAAGGATCGCTGCCCGATTTGAACATGACGGCAAGCGTAGTCCCGTCGGGTGACAGCGTCAGGTGCCTTATTTCATCATTATTCTCAAGCGTAGGTACGACTTCCTTCGCAGGCTTCTTTTCATTTGATTTATCGGCATTCGCATCGGGGGCATCGCCTCTCGTTATTACCTGGATCTGGGCCGAAGCAGGGTAAGTGGTGAACACTCCTGCAATGATCGATACTAAAAATAAAACTGTAAATATAATCGCCGGTTTTTTCATCTGGCCTCCTGTTTTATCAGACCGGGTTGTTTTTTTGCGTTCCGGATCTCGGAAAGCACGGCGCTGTGCGCCTCTTCAAGGGTGCCTTTAAAATCGAACGCCGCCGCCTGTGTGTGGCCGCCTCCGCCGAATTTCCTTGCGATATTATCCACCCGGGTCTCGTTCGACCTCAGGCTTACACGGATTTTCCCTTCGTCCAGCGCCTTGAAAAGAACGAATATATCCGTGTCTTTTATCCTGTTGAGATCCTCCGTCAGTGTCTGGAGTTCCTTCTGTTCGATACCGCATTCGTCCAGCATGGCACAATCGAGATCCGCCCACGCCACGCTCCCGTCATCCAGCCGTTGTAATGTATCGGCTACCCGGCCGAAAAGGCGGAGATATGCTATGGGCCTCTCCCTGTAAACTTTTTTTATAATTTCAGACCCCTGAATTCCGAATTGGAGCAGGTGGGCCAGAACTATATGCGTATGTGAGTTAACGTTTGAAAACTGGAGCGCCCCGGTATCGGTCATGATCCCTACAAACAGGGCGCTTGCCGTATCGGCATCGAGGCCGCCCAGCTCGCGCACTATGTAATAAGCCATTTCACAGCATGATGACATTTCATGATCGACCCAGGAAAGATCGGTGTAGTCGCCGTTTATCGGGTGATGATCGATGTTAACGGTAAACGATCCCAATCTTTCAGGCGGGTAGCCCCCGCTTATCCTGTCGGGGTAACTGCATTCGAGCAAAACGGCCACCTGCGCAGGCGAAGGGGGAGGGGCATTTTTTATTTTTTCGATCCCGTTAAGGAACATGAAGAGTTCCGGCACGCCGTCGGCGCTGTAGGCGTAAACTTCTTTCCCCATCTTATCGAGCGTGAGAAAAAGGGCAAGAGTCGAGCCGAGGGCGTCCCCGTCGATATTTTCATGAGGGGCGATTATAAAAGAACGGTTCTTTTTCAAAGCCTCGATTATGGGGACAGCGGGTCCCGGCAGGGGGGGATTATACTGCATTATTCCCTGGTTCATTCAAATTCAGCCTGTTCATTAATTCCAGGATGTGTGCGCTTTCCTGGATCGATATGTCCAGATGAAACGATAGGCTCGGAATATTTTTTATTTCAATCTTCTGAAAAAGCTGCCGTCTTATAAAGCCGGAAGCCGAATTAAGCCCGTCAATACACTGGTTCTGAGACTCCGGTTCTCCCATGACGCTTACAAAAATCTTCGCATGCTGAAGATCAGGAGATACTGTAACCCGGATTATGGAAACAAAACCGATCCTCGGATCCTTCAGGTCCCTGATAATTTCCGATGTAACCTTTGCAAGCTGGGCTTCGATTCTTTCCAATCTATGGGTACGCATTTCAGTCGGCCTTTTCCACCTTGGGCTTTTTTCTCAACGAGCGGTATGCTTCTATAACATCGCCGACCTGGATGCCGCCGAACTTTTCTATCCCGATACCGCATTCGTAGCCGGCGGCGACTTCCGACTTGTCATCTTTGAGGTGCCGGAGCGAATCAATCTTGCCTTCATAAACAGGCACACTGTCGCGGACAACGCGGACGTCGGCATTGCGGAGGATCTTCCCATCCCGCACATAACAGCCCGCAATGATCCCGATTTTCGGGATCTTGAAGACCTGTCGGACATCGGCGCTTCCCAGGCGAACCTCTTCTATCTCGGGTTTGATCATGCCCTGCATCCATGCCTTAACGTCTTCGATGACGTGATATATGACCCGGTAAAGGCGAATATCCACGCCTGCAGACTCGGCAAGCTTCCTTATCCGCGCATCGGGCCTGACATTGAAGCCGATTATCGAAGCTTCCGAAGCCGTCGCGAGGTGGACGTCGCTTTCCGAGATCGCGCCTACGCCGCCGTGTATAATGTTCAATTTTACTTCATCGCTGGAAAGGCGGCACAATACCTGCCTCAAGGCTTCGACAGACCCCTGACCGTCCGCCTTGATAATAATATTGACTTCCATCTGGTCTTCATCGCTGGATTTCCTGAGAAGTTCCTCCAGGCTTGCCCTGGGAGAAACCTTCATTTTTTCTTCCCGCTTCCTCTGGTTGCGGATATTGCTGATTTGCTTGGCGGTCCTTTCATCAGGCACCACCTGGAGAAGGTCGCCTGCCATGGGAAGTGAATCCAGGCCCATAATTTCAACCGGGGTAGATGGCGGGGCCTCTTTGACTCTTTCTCCCCGGTCATTTATCATAACGCGGACCCTGCCCTGGGCCGCCCCTACAACAACTGAATCGGAAAGTTTCAAAGTCCCGTTCTGGATGACGACGGTGGCGACCGGGCCAAGCCCTTTGGCCATCCTGGCCTCGATCACCGTGCCGAAAGCCGGTCTTTCATACTCGGCTTTCAGATCCTTGAGTTCTGAGACAAGCAGGAGCATTTCCAGTAAATCTTCAAGTCCGATCTTCTTTTTGGCGGAAACAGGGATACAGATCGTATCCCCGCCCCAGTCTTCCGGCAAAAGCCCATGATCTGCCAATTGCTGCTTGACTTTTTCGGGATTAGCCTGGGGGAGATCGACCTTGTTTATAGCTACAAGGATAGGCACGCGGGCGGCGCGTACATGGTTTATGGCTTCTATCGTCTGGGGCATAACGCCGTCATCGGCGGCAACGACCAGTATCGCAATATCAGTAACCCTGGCACCGCGGGCACGCATGGCCGTAAAAGCTTCATGGCCGGGGGTGTCAACGAAAACTATCATGCGGCCGTCGCTGTCCACCACAGATGCGCCTATTTTCTGCGTTATCCCGCCTGCTTCGGATTCGGTGATATTAGTTTTTCGTATAGCGTCCAGAAGCGATGTTTTGCCGTGATCAACATGTCCCAGAACCGTTACCACGGGCGGCCTCGGCTTGAATTCCAGCGGCCGGGGAACGGTAAATTTATCATGATAAACCATCCTTTTCCCGAAACGGATGGCGATTGTCCTCGAATCGTTCAGGCGGAGCCTGTCCTCAGGATTGACTACAAGGCCCTGCCGGGTATAAATATCGATAATATCTGAAGCGTTGAGGTTAAGCCTCCTTGCCAGTTCTCTCAATTCCATGCCGTCGTAAATCAGGACGGCATTATCGGGGACTTTGCCTTCTACTTCCGGCGGAAGCAGGGGTTCCTCTTCTTTTGCTTCAAGCTCTTCCGCTGCTTTTATTCCGGCCTTTTCTTTCTCTACAATAGTTTCTTGTTCTATTTCTATTCCGGTTTTTTCGGGAACCCCGGCTTTTTTAACTTTTTTCGGTTCGGCTTTTTCAGGTTTGACGGAAGTCAACTGTTTTATCAACTCATCAGCAACGTCAGATTCAATGCTGCTGGAAGCGGTTTTAACATCGACGCCCTTGCTGCTCAATATTTCCAGGATCTCTTTGCTTTCTTTATTTACCAGTTTGGCTATTTCATAAACCCTGACCTTGGCCATCTTTACCTCCTGCATGGCTGCAAATTTCAGCCAGCTTTTGCATGCTTTCCTCTTCAATCATGCTCGAATAGTGCTTTCGGAACCTGCGTTCCTTCAGAAGCCTGTGAACACAATCACCTTCCTTACAGATATAATATCCACGTCCCATCCTTTTCCCCGTTATATCGAAAATCAGCGCCGAAGCGCCTGGCAATCTTACCAGCCGGTGAAGCTCATTCCTGGGCTTCATTGTCCGGCATATAATACACATCCTCAAAGAGGAAGCTGGCACTAATAAAGTTCTCTTTTCTTTTTCTTTATCGGCTTGTGGGATTTTTTGCCCCGCGATTTTACGTTGAAGGTTTCTTCCTCATCCGGTACTTCCCTGAAAATATGTTTTTTGGCCTTAGATTTTCCGCGGATAGACTCGGCCTCAAAAACCGCATCAATCGGCAGGGTAGGCGCGTATCCCAGTTGGTCGGCATCGAAAGTCGAGGTAGGGAGCGACTGGAGGGTGATTTCTTCCTCTTTTTCTTCCTCTTCCTCTTCTTCTTCCGAAAGAGGCTGTACCTCCCTGGAGCCTGAAGACTTCGATACTTCCTCCAGGACTTCTTCCCATTTCCACTCTTCTATTTCTTCTTCCGCCGGTTCCTCTCCGATTTCGGGTGCTGCTTCCAATGCAGTTTCCAATTCGAGGAGCGCAAGGTATTCCGGGGATTCCTCGCGTTTTTTCTTGGTCAATTCAGCTTCCCCAATAAGCTCCGGTTCTCTAACTGCGGTTTCCATGGCCTTTACTTCCTCTTTTACCTCTACATCTATAAGTTTTGCAAGTTCTTTCTCGGCTTTTTTTGCTTCTTCTTCCTTCAGTTTCCAGGCTTCTTCCTTCCTTTTCAATTCATCCTGTTTCTGTTTTTTAAACTCTGCTTCGCGCTGAGTCTCTTCCGCCTTTACTGCTTCGGCCTGCGACTGACTCTTTATATCGATTTTCCAGCCTGTCAGCTTGGCCGCAAGGCGGGCATTCTGCCCCTCCTTGCCTATGGCGAGCGAAAGCATGTTGTCCTGCACCACGACTTTTGCAAGCTGTTCTTCATTAAGGGTTACTTTCAATATCTTGGCCGGGCTGAGCGCGTTGCAGATGAAGACCGTGGGGTCTTCATTATAATTGATGATATCCAGCTTTTCCCCGCGCAGTTCATCGACCACGGCCTGGACTCTGGATCCCCTGGGACCGACACAGGCTCCTACCGCGTCGATGCCGGGATCCTTGGAATAAACGGCTATCTTGGAGCGGTGCCCCGGCTCCCTGGCGACGTTGACAATCTCAATTACGTCGCTGGAAATTTCGGGCACTTCCATCTCGAATAAGGTAACTATTAATTGGGGGTGGGCTCTCGATAATACGACAAGCGGCCCCCTGGGGGTCTTCCTGATTTCCATGACGTAACATTTTATGCGTTCCCCGTGGCGGAAATGTTCGCCGGGGACCTGCTCGGATACCGGGAGGTAGCCTTCCGATTTCCCCATGTCCATAATAACATTACGCTGCTCGAAACGGTGGACCTGTACGGATACTACCTGCCCGACCTTTTTCATCAATTCATCATAAACGATGTCCCTTTCGGCTTCGCGTATCCGTTGTACTATCACCTGCTTGGCGGTCTGAGCCGCTATCCTGCCGAAATCACCCGGCTCTTTGCGAATCTGGATGATATCCCCGGCCTCAACGTCCGCTTTGATCTTTTTTGCCTGCGTCAGGCTGATCTGGATTTGCTTGTCTTTAACCCTGGGCACTACTTCTTTTTCTTCGACAATTACCATTTCAAGGGTATCGCGGTCAATGTGAATTTTCACATTGTCCAGCGTCCCATATATCCTCTTATATGCAGCAGAAAGCGCATCCTCCAGCGCAACCAGGAGCATCTCAAGCGGTATGGCCCTTTCTTTTTCAATTTCACGCAGAGGGGCAAGCTCAAGCTTCACTGTTATCTTCCTCCTCTATCCTGACTCCGGGTGACGATACTTCCAGAAAATATTGTGAGGAAAATATCATCTCGTCATCGAGCCTGGGGCTCAACGCCTTCGATACTACCTCGCAATCCTTTATGGTTACACCGCCCGGCTTATCCAGAATTACCCGCAGGATATGAGCACCGCCTTCCGTTACCGCTTCGACATCTTTTACGGAAATGCCCAAACCCCCGGCTATATCTTCGACAATAAGCCGAATATTCCGGAGCCCGCCGGTTTTTTCCCGACCTTTTTTCATCCCGGACAACTCCTTTTTTCATAAGAAAAGAGTGGGGTGCCCCACTCTCTCAATGAGAAAAGTTCAAATGAATTATATCATACGGCAAAAAATTGTGCAATATGCAGTATAAGTCCACACTGAGATTTATTTTAGCGGCAACTCCTCCAATCTTTTCATGAAATCTTTTGCATTATCGCCGTTCACCCGGCTTCCGAATTAACCCGGGATAAGAACGCCTGCTCGAACCCCGGTAAGTATCACTTATTCAAGTGATAAGGCACGCTCAGGACAATAACTCCATGATGGAAGAGCAGGGCCGCCTTCAACTTCAATGCGGTCTGGTTGTGGAGGAAATGCTGCCACCAATGTGTTGGTATGAACTCAGGCATTACGACGGCGATTGTCCCTTCCGGGTACTGGTCTCTTAATGCGTCAATGAAGGCTATAAGCGGCGTCAGCAATTGCCGGAAGGGGGATTCCACGATCGTCAGCGGGATGTCCGGGAAAAGGCTGTCCCACTCCTTTTTGAAAAGGTTTATTTCTTCCATATTTTCGGATACATGAACCGCGCTGATGTTTTGGGACAAAGAACGGGCAAAATTGATTGCTTTCTGGGTGTACAGGTTAGGGCTGGAAACAGGAACGACAACCTGGATATTCGGCGTTGACGAGAGTTCTTCCGGTTTAAACGCCGTCTCTTTTGCGAGCAATTCATAATGCCTGTGAATCGCCAGGAAAACCGAAATAACCAGTGGAATAGCGATGAGGACCATCCAGGCACCGTGGCTGAATTTGGTTACTGCGATCACGAGGGTAACGATCCCGGTGGTTAGAGCCCCAACCCCGTTTATGATCATGCTGACCTTCCATTTTTCTCCCCGTTCCCGCCACCAGTGTACTACCATTCCGGCCTGGGATAACGTGAAGGCTGTAAATACTCCTACGGCATAAAGAGGGATCAGTGCGTTGACGCTGCCGTGGAATACCCATACCAGCAGCATGGAGATCCCGGTTAAAGCGATGATGCCGTAATTGAAAGCCAATCTTTCGCCCCGAAAGGCAAACTGACTGGGGGCGAACCTGTCTTTAGCCAGGATGGATGAAAGCCTGGGAAAATCCGCGTAACTGGTATTCATGGCCAGGAGCAGTATGATGGCGGTGGAAAACTGGATCAGGTAATAAAATGGGCCGCCCCCGATTATCAGGCGGGCCATCTGTGAAACTATGGTTTCCTGCTCGCGGGGATCAGGGGTTACTCCCAGCCTGGTGGCCAGGAAACTCACCCCGAAGAACATGACTGCGAGGAGCACTCCCATCCATATCAGGACCTTGCGGGCATTCTTGGATTCCGGGCTTTTGAAAACTTTGATCCCGTTGGAGACGGCCTCAATCCCGGTCATTGCCGAACAGCCCTGTGAGAATGCGGAAAGGAGCAGGAACAGGGTCAGCGCCTGGGGCATTGTCTCCATGGGATATGGCACGGCATGGGGCGCACGGCCTGTAAAATATGAAAAAACTCCAATCCCGATCATGACAAGCATGGAAACAATGAAGATATAAGTCGGTATGGACAGCATATTGCCGGACTGGCGGATCCCCCGGAGGTTGATCAGGGCAATAAGGACTATGACTGCAAGGGTTATCTCCACCCTGTGGGCAAAGAGATTGGGGAAGGCGGAAGTTAAAGCATTCACTCCTGCCGCGCTGGATACTGCTACGGTAAGCACATAATCAATCATCAAGGCCGCCGCCGCAGTCAGGCCCGGCAATCTGCCAAGATTTTCGCTGGCCACGATGTAGGATCCTCCGCCGGAAGGATAAGCCCGGATGGTCTGTTGATAGGAAATCACCACGATCCCGATAAGCACTACAATGGCTAAAGAGAGCGGCAGGGTAAGGGCAAGTAATGCAGTGCCGCAAAGTATCAGAACCCGCATGATTTCTTCTGTTCCATAAGCAACTGACGAAAGGGCATCTGATGAGAGCACAGCCAGGGCCTGGGGATTATCCAGCCGTTCCTCCCCTTCAAGTTCGGATTCGATAGGAGACCCGAATAAAAATCGCTTGAACAGGAAATACAGGCGCCCTATTCCGGATTTCGGATCCAGGGCGTGATGCCTGGGGATATAATAACCCGCCCCGATCCTCCGGAAATCCTTGTGAGTTACAATCCGGACACGCACATCACCGGGCTTGTCGCCTGTAACGGTTTCCTTCTTATCAATATAATAAGAGGGGTCGGAGGCTTTGTTCTTCTTAGCGTCTGTTTCGTTGCCATTATTCATAAATCATAACCTCGACATAAAACTGATAGATTATCCTCCATTTGATATGTCAAGTCAAGCATCCGCAAACAGTAACAACAGCTTTGAATTCCGCAGTTCCGGTATCTTTCTACTTTATTATAGTTTCAATTTACAGTTTCAATTTGTTCAAAGATGTCATTGAGGATCTTTAACTCTTCAAGAGCCTGTTTTCTCTTTTTTTCTTTTATATACATGTTCAACTTCATGAGGTGTAACTCAAACGGGTCTTTCGAATTTAAGTTATAATCACCGGGGGACAGCTCTTGTTTCGATTGATGCATGTTATGTAAAACCATTCCGAAAAGGCTTATATCTTCGATAACATCATCGCTCCCGCCGTCCATACGGCCGGAGATGAGTTTTATGATCTCCCTGTGTATTTCATAGGCGGATTTGATATCTCCCAGTCGTATCAGGTTTCTTGCCAGGAATATGCGCGCCTGAATGCTTTGATATGAAGCCGGCGGGGACAGCCGGATAATTTCTTCATAAGTTTTTCTTTCAAGATCATGCTTGCCCAGGCACTCGTAGGCATTTGATAAGACAAAAAGCATATCTATTTTTCTCTGCGGGTCAACTGTTTCATAATTATCGATAGCTTTTAATGACCGGGAAAGATAAGCCTCCCCTTCCTTCACGTGATTACAATCGGCTAAAGCGGCCGCAATTGAAAGATTGGCTTTTACATATATTTCGCGATCCTCACAATTTTCAATCTTCTTATAATTCCTGAGGGCGTCTTCAAACAAGTTCCTGGCGGAATATTCCCCGGCGCTCAGTAATATGAGGTTATTTTTATCAATGAAGTCATCTCCGTGCCTGTCGATTATCTCCTCGGACTCCTTCAGTTCCTTAAGCCCAAGTTCATCTTTTCTATCCCAGCCCGCTTCGCCCGGGTTGGTAATAAATTTTGCTTTATAGCGTTTTACACGGGAAAGCAAAAATTTTTCAAAGAATACCTCCCGTGGCGTTGTAAAGTCGGCGGATTCTTCAATTATAAATTGCTCTGCTTCTTTAAATTTTCCCTGGTCTATCAATTTCGCCACTCTATTCTCAAAAGCATCCATATTATGAACAGAAGGCAGCGAACCTGTTTTATCAGTGTGAGCGGGATGTTTTGTTATTATTACCAGGTAGGCGGATAACGACAAAAGCATTATTAACAGGGTGATCAAGCCGTACTTTATTACTTGCGTCTTCAACAGCGTAAGAGATCCTTTCCAGGTTTGCTTAACCATTGTACTCTCCGGATTAATACAAGTCCAGGCTCATGATGATCCTTGTATTGCAGATCCAGACATTGTCGAGTCGTTTATCATGGAGAAAATTATTACCCCGGGATTTCGGATTCCTTCATGCCTTTGCCCTGCGCGGAAATGGCGGCCTGTCAGCTTTCCGGGACGTTTCGGAAAATAATGCTTGCCCGGCACTTCCCCGGTTTTTTTATCGGACGGTGCTTGTTGTATAGAAAATCAGGAGGAATTTTGGCTCGCCCGTTGAACTTTTACGTCATGAAAATTAAATATGTAATACGACTCTTTTTTATTTTTGGGCTGATGGTGTTCATATTCGGGGGGCCGGTATTCGCGGATCGCATCATTACGATAACCGAAACCTCTCCCGACGGTACCAAAGTTATAAAGTACGTCAACAGCAAGGCGCTGGAACTTGACCGCCGGACGGTCAGAAAGACGAACAAGGAAAATAACGGCGTTTACCTTTTTTATCGTACCGGCCCAGCTGTCGGCGCCAATTTCATCCCTGCCGAGCTTTCCTACGATAACCGCGTTTTCGAGAATTTGACCCCGGTCTATGTAACATACAACATGAAAGGTTATACATCCCGCGGCGGGACATCGAACAGCCGCACAATAGATATAAGCAAGGTAATCGAAGACGAAGCCCGGATAAACAATGTCGATCCTTACATCATTTACCTTATAGTCAAGTACGAATCGAACTTTAATAATTACGCGGTTTCCGGGAGCGGCGCAATGGGATTGATGCAGCTTATGCCCGGGACGGCAAGCGGGCTCGGCGTGAGAGACGCTTACGACCCGTATCAGAATATCGCAGGCGGCACCTCGTACTTCTGCACCCAGCTTTCAAGGTTCGGGAACCTCCGCCATGCACTGGCCGCATATAACGCGGGGCCAGGCAAGGTGGCGGAATACGGCGGCGTCCCCCCGTTTGCCGAAACATGCAGTTATGTTGAAAATATCTTCAACGATTATTACCTTTATCGCAGCAAGAAATAAGTATAACGGGAAGCAGGTATTACAAATGCAGGATGTACCGGGAGTTCATAAAATTTCCACCGATACCGGGGCACAACCCAGGGATGCCGGAATTATGGATGAATTAATGTATGTCGTGAAATTCCTTCTTGGATTCTCTCCCTGGCTTCTTTTTCTGTTCCTGCCGACCGATGGCTGGGACCCTTTGCGGAGAGTAGTTGTTATATGCCTGGCTGCATCAGTTGTTTTCGGATGGGGGGATCTGCGCAGAGGCTTCATTTTGCAGTGGTGTTCCCTGGCGTTTTTTCTTTTCTGTACAATATCGTTCTGGGGTTTCAAATGGGTCTGGTTAGCCGAACACATGGGAATTATCGGAAACGGCTTCCTGGACGGCGTTATCTGGATCACAGTGCTGATTGGCAAACCGTTCACATTACAATATGCACAGGCCGACCTGCCGAAAGAACAATGGCACGATGAAGGTCTGATTCACAGTTGCCGGTTCCTCGCCATTTTCTGGGGAGCGCTGCTTCTCGTCCCTACGGCTTTTTACATTTTCCGATTCTACCATCCCACTGCGCTGCCGGCTCTTTTCTATTTCTACCTCAGCGTGATCTGCATCGTTATCGGCGTGTCTTACACCACTATCTATAAACAGATGAAACGAAAACAACGTCAGGACGCCGTCAACTCCCCGGCATCGCCCAACTGACCACAGACGTTGCCCTGTGGAAAAGAATACGTAAATTAGCGGCTCCAAACCAGCAAATCATTCCCGTCCCGTAACAGGGTACGGGATAAACTCCGGCGGGAATCCAGTTCGATAAAAATATGTTGTACTCAGGAGAACCTGTCGCCGCAGAAATTTTTTGTGTAGGGAATTTGTAAACTTGCATTAATTGCCTGGAAGTTTATAATATTCGTAGATTTGCAATATTTTAGAAACAATTTTTTAAATTCGGGGGGGAATATGTACACACCTGAAAACCAGAGCTTAATACATGAAGTAGAGAGATATACGTGGGATGCGTTACAGGAACAAGCACGAAAGATTCTGGAACATGGAAGACAGACTCATGGATGGGGTTTTGTATTCAGAAAAAAAGAGGGAAGTAATATATCTTTACTTAATTTAGTAAAAGAAAAGGTAATTGCCTAGAATTTGATCCCATGATAAGGTGGTGTCATGGAGATCGAAGCTTATGAGGACTTGATTCGTAACGAGTCGGTGGCTCGAAAATACTTGTTGGGATTTTGCTGGAAAAACCAACAA
>JAMCWD010000019.1 GCA_023475345.1 Chloroflexota bacterium
GCTGCAGGTTGGCGTCGTCCAGGATGTCATGTATAACATCTCTACCGAAGTTTACATGGCGGTCGGCGGAGATTCTAAAAAAGCCGCCGGCAAGCGCACCGACGAACTCATAATCGAAGAAGCCGCACCCAGTGAGGAAGATCTCTTCGACTGGTTTAAACAGGCATAAAACGCTATAATTGAACATGGGAAAGAGGGCCCAGCCCTCTTTTCTTATGCCAATTTTTTACGGGAACGTGTAACACTATGGATTATTATGATATCATGGGATTGGATCGTTCTGCATCACAGGACGATATTAAAAAGGCCTATAAAAATATGGCCCGTAAACATCATCCCGACGTTTCGGAAAACAAATCCGAAGCGGAAGAAAATTTCAAAAAGATAAACGAAGCATATTCGGTGCTTTCGGACCCCGATAAAAGACGGTTGTATGACCAGTACGGCTTTGTTCCGGGCGAAAACTCCGGGGGGCAGAGGTACGACGGCGGCTTCCCGTTCGAAGATATGTTCGAAGGCGGCCTGGGCGACATATTCGGTGCGTTCTTCGACATCGGGGTCTTCGACATCGGGGGAAGATCCCGCTCCCGCTCCCGCACACGGGGACCTGAAAGAGGAGACGACATCAGGGTTGACCTGGAACTGACCCTGGAAGACGCATATAACGGCGTAAGCAAAGAAGTAAGCGGGAAAATGTTCGTCCGATGCGATAACTGTAATGGAGAAGGCGCAGAACCCGGAAGCGGGAGGGAATCCTGCCCCGTCTGTAGCGGAACCGGAGAAATCACAAGGACCCAGAATACACTGCTTGGCAGGGTGGTTCAGAGGCAGTTGTGCCCGAACTGCCGCGGCGAAGGCATCCTTTTCAAAAACCCGTGCAAGAAGTGTAAAGGCGAAGGCCGTTACGAAAAGAAAAGGACGCTGACCGTCGAGATCCCGCCCGGCGTTGAGGACGGGATGAAGATCAGGCTGAGCGGCGAAGGCGAGGCGGGATGGCGCGGGGGGCCGCCCGGGAACCTTTACGTTTATGTCCACATGAAAGAACACCCTGTTTTCAAAAGATCCGGCGATACTTTATATACCGTCAAGCCGGTAAGCATCACGCAGGCGTCCCTGGGAGCGGAAATTCAAATCAATACGCTCAACGGCCCTGAAACTGTTCATATACCGGCCGGGACACAGCACGGGCACGTCTTCACCATCAGGGAAAAAGGCATGCCCGATATCCGGAGCGGCTCGAAAGGCGACCTCATGGTTGAAGTAAAAGTCATGATCCCGACAAGGCTGTCCGGGAAACAGAAGGATCTCCTCGCGGAATTCGCCGAGCTTTCAGGCGAAAAGCCCGGCCCTGAAAAAGGCTTCTTTGACAAACTGAAAGACAGCCTCACCCCCTGATTGATGCGCAGGCTGTTCGTTCCGCCCGAATTTCACAAACCGTCCGGCATCGAAATAACGGGCCGGAAATTTCATCATGCACACAACGTGCTTCGCTTGAAAAAGAATGACCGGGTCCTTGTATTTGACGGCGAGGGCCGGGAATATGAATGCGATATCAAGGAGTCGGAAAAAGATTACATGACGGCCGTGCCTCTACGGGAACATCAATCGGGATATGAACTGGCAACGGATCTCGTGCTTTACCAGTGTGCGCTGAAGGGCGAGAAGCTTGACCGGGCTTTCCGAATGGCGGTTGAGCTGGGCGCCTCCGGCATTGCCCTCGTAGAGAGCATGAGAAGCCGCCCGGCCCTGAATTTGGACGGCGATAAAACCCTGCGTTACAGAAGGATAATAGAATCCGCCGCCGAGCAGTCGAACCGCATGGTTATCCCCGAATTTAAAGGCGCCATGACTTTTCATGAAGCTGTTGAAGATGCTAAAAAGCTTTCAGAAAATTTCCTCTTCTGGGAAAATGCCGGGTTCAACCGCGATATAACTACAACACTTTCTTCCGGTGATTTTCCCGATGGGATAGGCATTTTCGTAGGCCCCGAAGGCGGTTTCGAAGAAAGCGAAATCGAGGCCGCTGTAAGCGCCGGAGTAAAAATAACTTCACTGGGCAAAAGAAGGCTGCGCGCGGAAACCGCATCGGCTGCGGCGGTATCCCTTGCCGCTTATTTCCTGGAAGATCCCGCTCGTCTCTGAAATATCAGGAGCCGACTTCCATAATCAAATCGAGAGATTCAAGCCTGCCGCCTGGCGGGAGCATCTTCTTCACATACTCGAACGCTTTTCGCTGCGTTTTGAACGACTCGAATATCGACGAATCCTCGAACCGGCAATATTCGATGCGGGCCATGTTGTACATGCCGTCCCCGCAGTCAGTAATGACGCCGAGTTCCATAAAAACGCGGATGGCGGCTTCCATAGTAGCAGCCTTGATATTGCGGTCGGGGAAATGTTTCTGGATTTCTAAAAACTCGCTGCGGCGGAACTTCCTGTTATTGAATTCTTCCGTTGAACGCTCGTGGATCCTGCGGAGGTCTTCCTCGGACGGAAATATCACCGACTGGAAAAGCTCTTCCCACCTTGTTTCCTGCTCGCCGAAAAGCAGGTGGACCCTCGGCGAGTTCTTATACAACGAGTGCCTGAAATGGTCGAGGCTGGGAGGCGGGTATAACAGCAGGATCTCCTCCGCTTCCAGGTCATCCGGGAGATCCATGTACGAGTGTACGTACAACACGCCCTGCGTGCCTGTTTTATCACGGCTGACGCCGGAGATTTTAATCCCCGGTATCCCGTTCAGCCTTTCCTTCCAGTAATCGGCCTGCTTCATTATGCGCACCAGCACGGCGCTCCCGCGGGCCTGCGAAACGACGTTTCCTATATACGCAATCTTTTCGCCAATCCCCCGGACATCGATAATGCCGCCGT
The DNA here is from genome assembly GCA_023475345.1 of Chloroflexota bacterium. Taxonomy (GTDB): domain Bacteria; phylum Vulcanimicrobiota; class JAMCWD01; order JAMCWD01; family JAMCWD01; genus JAMCWD01. The sequence goes on from JAMCWD010000019.1 coordinate 2,872, forward strand.
TTTCTACCCCGGCTTTGAACGAGCCGAAATCCCTGACTTTCAAATACAGGCAACTGTTGCCCTGCCATTTATCTTCATCCACCGTTACTGCGAGATCATAGATACTGCCGGGCTCGATCTCGTCCATCCTTTCGGACTGGCCGAACCCCAGCGCCTTGACGCGGCTGCCGCCGTTGGAAACAAAACCTCTCAAATGCTTCCCGTTGCCCACGGTATCAACGTTATCCCACCGCACTCCCCTCAGCAGGAACCTCGGTTCAGAATTCCCTTCGCCGAAAGGCGCGAGCAGCTTGATGTCCCTGTATAGAGATTCGTTGACATCATCGAGAGAAAGCTCGGCATCTAGCAGGACTTTATCAGGCTCGAAATCACCGGCCTCGTTATATATTTTATCAAGGCAGGCTTCGAACTCCGGGAGTTTTTCTTTGTTTACCTGGAAGCCTCCTGCGCGTGGATGGCCGCCGTACGAATCGAGAAGCGGGGAGCAATCCCGGAGCACGCCGAAAATATCGGGACCGCTCTTTGTACGGGCCGATCCCCGTCCTGTGCCGTCTTCCTTGAACGCGACCAGGAATACCGGCATACGAAAAGTGTCTGCAAGCCTGCCTGCGGTAAGGCCTATGACGCCGGGGTGCCAGTCATAAGAAGACATTAGCAGATGATTGTTTTCAAGAAGCGAGGGCTGGCGCGAAAGGAGTCCGGTAATTTCGTGGCGGATCTTTTCTTCAATATTCTGCCTGCGACGGTTGAGTTCTTCAAGCTTTTCAGCCAGGGCGTCCGCATTGTCCGGCCCTGCCATAAGCAGATCTACCGACAGGTCGGCGCTCTTCAGCCTCCCTGCAGAATTGAGGCGCGGCGCTATCCCGAAGGAAATGTCGCGCGAAGAGAGAGAGCCTTCCTTTATACGCGCACGTATCAAGAGCGCCATCAGGCCGGGACGGGCATGGCTGTTGATCCTGGCAAGCCCTTCTCTTACTAATATCCTGTTTTCGGAAATTAAAGGCACCACATCGCCGACACTGCCTATCGCAACAAGATCAAGGAACGACTCCTGCCGAACCTTTGTCCCTAGTTCCTCCGCCAGCGCACAGATGAACCTGTAAGCAACGCCGACACCCGAAAGCTCTTTGAACTTGTAACTACAACCGGGCTGTTGTGGGTTAACGATCACCGCACCGGCAGGCATTTCATCGCCCACCATGTGATGGTCGGTAACGACTACCGTCATCCCCATTCGATTGGCAAGCTCCACCTCGTTGGGCGACCCGCAGCCGCAATCCACCGTCAGGACAAGAGATGCGCCAAACTGCTTCCCCTTTTCAAGGCCTTTTACCGAAAGCCCGTATCCCTCTTCCACCCTGTGAGGTATATAATAATCCGCCGTTGCCCCGGCTTCTTTCAAAAAGCCCATAAGGAGGGCCGTTCCGGTGATGCCGTCCGCATCGTAATCCCCGTGGATAAGTATTGGCTCTTTTTGCCGGATATTTTTTGCTACCAGTGAGACGGCTTCATCCATGCCTTTCAAATCCCACGGAGACTGGAGATCCGACAGATCTCCCTCGAGGAACTTGCGGCCTTCTTCCGGGTCAATAATCCCACGGTTGGTAAAAAGCCTTGCAAGCATACGGCTTATGCCGAGTTCGTTTACAAGCTTTTCTTCCGCATCGAGGTTTCTAGGGTATAACTTATAAAAACTCATACAGAGGCTTTCCCCTGTTCTCAATCAAGATTTTCAACATGTCCGTCAAATCAGGAATTAAAAAAATTTCAGCCTGACGGCTTGTGATTACTGGATTCCAGAGAATCGGCAATTTGTCCTGCAAAGGGCCGAAGCGATTTTTTAATTAATATGAAAAAAGGTCAGGTTTATATTTCCCCATTATGGGAAAATATCAAAAGGAGAATATTTCGAAGAGGAGGTCCTGTAATGGAAGCTATTATGAACCGGAGGAGTATCCGGAAATATACGGGTGAGAAGGTGTCCGAAGACATGGTAAGGGATTTGTTGAAGGCGGCGATGGCCGCGCCGTCCGCAGGGAACGAGCAGCCCTGGCAGTTTATAGTCATCACGGACAGGCGGCTCCTGGATGAGATCCCTAAGTATCACCAGTATTCGAAGATGATCGCGGAGGTCAATGTTGCGATCCTTGTATGCGGCGACCTGAGCCTGGAAAAACACAAGGGCTTCTGGGTCCAGGATTGCTCCGCGTCCACCCAGAATATCCTGCTTGCCGCCCGCGATATGGGGCTCGGGACGGTATGGCTCGGGATTTATCCCGTGGAAGAAAGGATGAAAGGCATCGGCAAACTGTTCGGCCTGCCGGAACATGTGGTGCCTTTGTCGCTTATACCCATAGGTTTCCCTGACGAGGAAAAACACCCGTCCGACCGCTTCGACGAATCGCGAATACATTACAACAAGTGGTAGCGGCGGCATATTAAGCAGAACTAAAAAGCGGGCGAGCAGCGCTTTGATAGCCCGCTTTTTTTATTTGAACTATATTTTAACAGGATTTGACTTGGATGAAAAGAATTTATTAGAAACTATAAATAATAATGGACTTATACTAAGAGCATCAGTAAAAAAGGAGTTCATGTAAATTGGAAAGGGCTCAAGATTCAATAGATATATTTATTAGTCACTCGTCAAAGGACTGTGAAATTGTACAATCATTTCTTGATGACCTGCTAATCGGCTCAATGGGTTTTCAAATACGTAAAATTTTTTGCGCATCTATTGAAGGCACCAAGATAGAATCGGGTGAAGATTGGAGGAATGAAATAAGAAATCATTTACTCAAAGCAAAGGTTATTTTTCTTATAATAACTCCAAACTATAAATCCAGCGAAATGTGCTTAAACGAGATGGGTGCTGCATGGGCAACTGAAAGCAAAGTGATCCCTATGATAGTAGAATTATGAAACTGTAGGTGTTCTTCAAGAGATAAAACAAATTGAAAAGTTAAATAACGAAACCAGCCTAGATAGAATTAAAGATAAGTTACAAAAATTGTTCGTTTTGGAAATAAAAAGTGATCGATGGACTGCCAAAAAACATGAATTCTTGAGCAAAACAAACCGTTATTTAAGAAATAATCCTTTCCCTTTGCCCTTTACAAAAGATACCTTTGATAATTTAGAGAAAAAATGTAACGAACTTGAAATTTCTTACGATACACTATTAGAAGAAAAAGTACGGCTTGAAAATTATATTAAGGATTTAGAAAATATAAAGGATGCTGAAGAAGTTGAGGAACTTAAGAGGAAACATAGACATGAAACTGAATTTGAAAGATTTGAAGAACTAATAAATGAATGTCATAAATCATTATCAAAATTTCATCCTGCCATAATTACAATAATTTTTAATAATTTTTCACGAAAAAATCTTCGGATTGCTAGTCTTGAAAGAGGAGCTTTAGAAACAGCCATCGCCAGAGATTATATAAATTCTGACTATCAGATATTAAAAGTAACCAAGGAAATGACAGAAGCCTATGATTCTTTAATAGCATTAAGGCTCTTTATATCTACAATATCGCATGAAACTGCAGAGGAACTTAAAGAGCAATATGATGCGCCAATGGATTTAAGCAATTTAACTTTCTGGGAAGAAGTTTTAGAATTAGATTTGTATTATGATTAAGGGGTATAAGATTACACGTAAAGCCACATTCTAAGGGACAGATCAGCGCTTTGATAGCCCGCTTTTTCTCGGGCGGACATCATCAAATCCGGGTCTGGCAATAAAGCAACATCTCCCTACCCCTTTCAAAGGGGACTTCGTTTTGCCAATATGCAGGCTTGGGGCTGAAGCTCATATCTCTGCACTGGATTCCCGCCTGCGAGGCTGTCTAAAAAGTCGGGTATAAAGCTATTCCCCTCCCTGGAGGGGTGCCCGAAGGGCGGGGTGGGTATATTATATAAATATTTTTGCATTACAAAAACCACCCCTTAATCCCCTCCCAAGAGGGGAATGAATATGACACCTGATTTTGCAGATACTTTTTAGACAGCCTCCTGCGCGGGAATCCAGTGCAGAGATATGAACGATGGCGCAGCTTCTTTTATTCTGCGAGAGAATCAGAAGATTAGAATCTGAAACTCACTATTCGCCCGCTTTTTTATTTGCCTGAAAATTTATTTTCGAGTTCCCGGTATTTATCGACTGTCTGCCGGTTGTTATCTACGGCCCTCTGCATATTCGGAGTTATAATATCCGAAAGGAATGTGCATAAAGGAACGCTTTTATAAACAGGGAGCGATGTCCCGCTATCTACGGCGTCAAGGGTTTTTCTCCAGTGCCTGAGATAATGAAGCTCATCATATAACAGGAGCGGCTTGCCCGGCATGTAAAGTTCGAGATATACCGATAAGGGCTTGCTTGTACTGCCCATCTGGTTTAATATTTCCGACTTCAATATTTCCGACTTCCCGTTGACAACATCTTTTATGGCTTTTATTCCTGTAGCCCTCTCCCCGTACAACGATAACACCATTTCATTATTGCCGTTTGACGCAATTTCCCTGATCTCTTTTTGAAGCGCCGGGTATTTTCCGGCTTTTCCCGATGCCGCAAGGAGGTTCAAGGGTTCGGTTAATATGTTCCTGCATGCCACCTTTATCATCTGGTTGATCAGATAAATGTCAGGTTGGAGCGTCCTTACGAACTTCAGTGCGCATGCCAAAGTTTCCGCGGCTTTGTCGTATTGACCGGTTTCAATTTCATGGAAAGCCTTGAATGCCGACAGCCGGGCGATGCTTCTTACATTCATATAGTTGGGGATCCTCATTGCGAAGCCGTCTTCGTAATGCAGCTTGTATTTACAACCGGGCCTTTTATAACCTTTTTCCAGCAATTCGAAAGTAAGCCTGTTTTTATCGAGCACATCCAGGACAGTGCTTTTATTCCGCCTGTAATATTCGAGGAGGTCGCCTTCCGGTTTAGGCAGGTCGTACATTTCGACAAGCTCGATTGCCGCCGAATATAACGGGGCGGCGTTTTCCGACGGGGGGACATCTCCGGGGATCATCTCATCGATCGATACCGGCTCCCCTTTTTGTCTTGCAGCGGTGATCTCTTTCTGGATCTTTCCCTTCAGGATCTCGCCCGGCACATAGAAGGCAAGCAGCAGCGCCAGCACCAGTAAGAGAAGAATGGTCGTCATTTTGCTTTTCAGAAATTTCATAATCCCGCCTCCTTTAAGCTTACAAGCCCACAATGTTCGGTCTTAACGACATTTGCCCTGAAGGCCAGGCCTTCTTTGCTGTAAAGGCCCTGGCCGGTCTCGATTATCGCCGTGTTCCCGGCCCCGGTTAAAGCTTGAGACGGCGGCCAGGACGGCGATACATAAAGCGCTATGACCAGGACTGCGATCAGAACAATCATTACAAAATTAAATGCAGGCACAAGGCCCGGCGAAGCGTGATACGGCGCTTGTGCCGGTCTTGCCTCTTCCTTCAGCCTTTCCAGGAGCGATGACCTGAAACCGGCTCTCATTTTTTTAACGGGGATGCTTTTTAAGTTTTTCTCAAGCTCTCTGTCCCTCATTTATCATCACCTTCCAGCTTTTGTCTCAAGCCATTGAGCGCATAGCGGTAACGGCTTGCGGCGGTATTCAGGGATATCTCCAGTACTGCGCCGATCTCTTTGAAAGAAAGGCCTTCGTAAACCTTCAGCACAACGACTTCTTTCTGTTCCGGCGGCAGTTCTTCAACGGCGTCTTTAAGAACCGCCAGGTCTTCACGGCCTGTGGTCTCTGCGGCGAACATGCTTTCCAATCCGCCGTCATCAAGAGAAAGATCCTTCTTTCTTTTATTGCGGACATTTATCGATTCGTTTTTTGTGCCGGCGTAAAGATAAGCCCTGATGCTTTTTATTTCGTTCAATACCGACGGGTTCCGGACCAGCTTTAAGAAAAGGTTCTGTACGGCCTCTTCCGCTTCTTCCGCGCTGTTGAGAAGGGAAATAGCATAAAGGTATAGTTTATCTGCGTATGCTTCGAACAGCATTTCGATACTCCCGGGGTCACCGCTTTTAAGGCCCCTTTTTATCTTTTTCTCTTTTATGAAATCGATTAATCCGCCCATTCTATCTATTAAGACCTTTGCTTGTGCGATTTTTGTCTAAGCTGGAAAATTTTTTTATACGGCGGATATTCGGTAAATTCGGGGGGAATTCATTTATTTAAAAACCGGTTTAATGAAATTTCAATTTAAGAATGGAAAGTGAACCGTTGTATCGTTATGCGCATCAAAATAACAAGGAGCGGTAAAGGAAAATATGACTCTCTCCACCACCAATTTAATACTCCGCCGAAACCGCTCCTGATTTTTTTGTAGTGTCAATCGAGCAGACGAAAATAATTTTATAGGAAACTATCTTGCCTTTGGCCTGGGGTCCATGATCCCAGATTTCACCGGGATATCGTAATTGTCGGGCGGGGCGGCCCATTTCGTCCCACCCAGGTTGTCGAAGATTTTTATATAAGTGAAGCCGCTCGGGAAAACATCCAGGGAAAGATGCGTCAGTTGTACTGCATCGCACATGATAAGCCTGGGGGTGTCGTCAGGTTCGATATCGAATATCGCGCGTGTTTTGCCTAATTCATCCATTAGCGCTATGCCTGCCGATCTATCGGACAATACGGCGAACGTTCCCCTTGTCCTCCCGCCGTCATCCACGATTGTAAACCTCTTTGCCCTTATCTCTTCCTGTGTGCCCTGAACGGATTGTATTCCCGCCATTGCCAGCAGGGATACGACAAGGACGGCGACACTGATGAAACGCCATTTTTTAAGCTCCCTTTTCTGGCTACAGCTTTCTTTTTCCAGCATCTCGATTCTCCGGGAAAGCAAAGACTCGGTCATGTTATTCTCTCCTGGTCGATTTATTTTTGATTGGAAGAGGGGCTTATAATTCTTCCTCTTCATCCCTGGGCGTCAGCGTGTCTTTAAGAAATTTGCCCGTGGTGGGGCCGTAGAAATGTTCTCTTTCAATTTCCTTTTCTTCATCCGTGGGCACTACAGGCTCTCCGCACGGGGGGTGATACTTCCTCCTGATATACAATGCAATCTGCTTCCGCTTTTCTTCGTCGGGCTCATACATAACCGCCACGTTTACCGGGTTTTCGCCTGCATATTCGAACCAGCAGGCTTTTCTTTCATGCCCCTGTATCGCCTCGTAAACATCCGCCGCCTCATCGACATCCAGTACCATGAAATGGATCCGCATTTCCCGTGGCTCGGATAAGACAACATAAACCCCCGGTTCTCTTTTTATAACATCGCTTTTAAAACTCACGTCATGCGTGCTTTCAAACAGGAAAGAACCTATCCGTATGCCTTTTTCCTCTTCCATAACGAATACTCAACCTCTTTTTATCAGGTTGAAATGACTTCTATTTCAATTGTGAATCGTCCTTCTTGTTGTCATAATTTTATATCAATTTTCAAAATAGGGGTGACATATTCGCTGTCGGATGTCATCCAATTAAATAAAAATTATATGCAAACATCTTTTGATTATTATATAATCTAATCAATGATTCATCAGATTAACTTAATGATAGATTCCCGATGAGAATTTTCTTGAAGGCATTGATCTTGATTTGGATTGTCCTGTCCGTATCTCTTTTTGCATGTGCCCGGAAGGAAACAGGCAATCATCCTGTCCCCACAAAGGTAAGTGAGCATAACATCAAGCCGGGCGCCGGGACAGAACTGAAGAATAATCTTGCCGCCGCCGAAAAGCAAAACGGCAGGGCAAGCAGTGAATATTCGGATGCCCTGATCTTGCTTGGAAATTATTATGAATTCAGCGGCAATTATGCAGAGGCCGAGGGAGCTTTCCTGGATGCTTTGAAGATCAAAAAAGAATTGAAAGGCGATTTCAAGGCGGCCATTGCCGCGATAAAACAAAGGCTCGGCAATATCGAATATAAGATCGGAAAATTTGAGGAATCCGAAAGATACAGAAATGAAGCCCTGGAAATGATGAAGGAAATTTACGGTGATGAAAGCCCGGAACCCGCACGTTTATTAAGCAGCCTGGCGGAAAATTACATAAAAAGAGATGAATTCGATAAAGCGCTTTCTTTAGTTAAAAAGGCCGGGGAGATCCAGGAAAAAACTATCGGCCCCGATCATCCCGACTTGGCCGTTTCCCTCGATATACTCGGCACCCTGTACAACCACAGAGGCGAATATGCCGATGCTAAAAAGGCTCATATAAGAGCCATAAGCATCATCGAAAAAACTCTCGGCCCGGATAACGACTTACTATCCAGTTTTTTAACCAACCTGGGAGAGATATATATAAAAGAAGGTCAGCCGGACATGGCGGCGGCCCTGGACGAGAGAGCGCTTAAGATCAGGGAAAAGAACCTGAGAGCCGGTCATCCCGAGCTTGCAGATGTCCTTTTTAAATTAAGCGAAGCGTACATCAGGCAGAAAAGGTATGATGAAGCGGAACGTCTTCTCAAGCGTGCCGGGGGCTTAATCGAAAACAGCCTTGGAGGCGGCCATCCTGTCCTCAAAGACATATACAACGATCTTGCGGAAGTATATTATTCGCGCGGGCAGGCGGATAAAGCGATCAAATACAAGGAAAAAGCTTTGAATATTGCAAAAGAGTCGTTCGGCGAAAGTCATACCGCTTACGCCGGATGCATGGACAGCCTTGCCGAAACATATTTCAAAAAAGGAGAGCCACAGAAGGCTGAAGATCTATACAGGCGCTCGCTGGCAATCAAGGAGAAAGCGTGTGGCCCCGACAGCCCGGAAACCGTCCCAACGCTTGTGGGACTTGCGTGCCTTTGCAAGGACACCGGAAGGCTTGACGATTCGGAAAATCTGGCAATGTGTTGTATTTCCATTTATAAAAAGAATTCGCGTACGGACAGCGCTCCTGCTTTAAACGTGATAAATTTGCTGGGCGAAATATATTTAAAGAAGAAGGAATATAGGAAAGCTCTCGGCGTTTATGAAAAATTGCTTCCGGCCCGTAAGAAGATTTATGGAGGAGAGCATCTCCTGGTTGCCGAGGATATGGGGAAACTGGCGACATGTTATAACGAGTCAGGCGATCTCTATGCCGCGGAAAAATTAATGGGCCAATCTCAGGCTATACTTGAGAAAAAGCTGGGGCCGGATAATCCTGATGTTGCCCATATTCTATATAGCAGGGCCGAGGTTTTGCGCTACATGGGAAAATTAAAGGAGAGTAAAAATCTCCAGGAGCGGGCGCTTGCAATTAAAGAGAAAATGCCGGGCATGAACGACGAGCAGTTGCTCAATGATATAAGTAACCTTGTGGAAATCTATTTCCGTACACGCGAGAAACCTGAAAAGATAGAGGCCTTGTTAAAGCGGAAGCTTGCGGTGATTGAAAAAAAGGAAGGGAAGGATTCACCGCAGGCCAGGGATTTATTGCTCAGGCTGAGTCAGCTCTATGCAGTTTCGGGAAGGTTTAAAGACTCATTGAGCGTATCGGACAGGGTGCTTGAAATTTATGAATCCATGCCGGGGGCCGACAAGGCCGTTATCGCCAATATTTACCATCATAAAGCTTACATGCTTCGCAAGATGGGAAAACCGGACGAAGCAAAGGTTATGGAAGAAAAATCAAAAAGTCTGGGAGGTCCCAGGAATATGCCCCGCCCTGACGGCATCAGGTAAAGAGGCTGTCTAAAAAGTCTCTGCAAAATTTCATTCCCCTCTTGGGTGGTCAGGTGTGAATCAGAGTTTAGTCTCTAGTCTCTAGAACCCACCCCGCCTTTCGACTGCGCTCAAGGCACCCCTCCAATGGAGGGGAATTTCTTTCTGCGGACTTTCAGGCAACCTCAAAGGCAGGGATTCGTTAATTTGATTTTAATTTAAAAACCCCCGCGTTTGCAGGGGTTTTGATTTACAGTAATTTGAAGATAAAGATTAGCCTTCTTCGTTCATCTGTTTGATCATTTCTTTGAGCGCCCTGTCGGCGTCTTCGGCTTTAACCTGGCAGGTGCCCGCGGGAGGATGGCCGCCGCCGCCGTATGACAGCATCAATTTGCCGACGTCGGTTTTGGAAGTTTTGTTAAAGATGCTGTGCCCGACCGCAAAAACGACCGTATCGGAGAGCTTACCTTTTATCAGGCGAATTGAAATGTTCTGCTCGGGGAAAAGCGCGTAAATCATGAAACGGTTCCCGGCAGGCTGATCTTCGAATTCGCGAAGGTCGGTAATTATGACATTGCCTTCAGACCAGGAATGTTCCTTCAGGAACTCTTTGAACGCGCCCTCATCTGCAAAATAGCGCTCGATGCGTTCCTTTACATCGGGGTCTTCCAGGATCTCTTCAAGCGACAGATGCTGGCAGAGTTCGATCAATTTGTCCATAAGCTGGTAATTGCTTATGCGGTAAGTGCGGTATCTGCCGAGGCCTGTCCTTGCGTCCATTATGAATGAGAGCAGTGTACCGCCCGTAGGATGGAGGACTTCGTCTATCGTAAAGGAGGCGGTATCGGATTTATCGACCGCTTCCAACAGCCAGCCCAGATGGTCGCCGAATTTGTCCTTCCCCCCGTAATAATCATAAATAACGTGTGCCGCGCTTGGAGCAATGCGGCAGTCTCCCTTGAAATCTTTCCCGGTCGAACCGCGCTGGAACTCGCTTGAATGATGATCGAACCACATCCCGGCGCCTTCTACGTAAGGTATATTGGCCAGGACGTCATTTTCCGTAGCCTCGATCTTCCCATCCTGGATATCCTTGGGGTGTACGAATTTCCGGTCATCTATCACACCGGCTTCTTTTAACAAAACTGCACACGCAAGACCATCAAAATCCGAACGAGTTAATAATCTCATGGTTCACTCCTTAATAAATAAATTTTCCCTGGAACGGGATAAAAAAATAACCCATGTTAATATTGTTAGACTAACATAAAATCAAAGCGTGGTCAATAGCTTTTTTCTTAAAAAATACGCCCGGTAAATTTATTGTTTGTATAGTATTGGTACAATGCCGCAACGTTCAACAAAAACGGCATTTCCAGATAAAATATTGTTCCAGCCTGCCGGGTATTTTACCATACAACGATGATTGATTATAGCTGCTGGAGGTATTCAACCTCAACGGGAGAAATAACAGTACCGGTATGACGAAATGCCGGAACAAGCGGCGTTTTTCCGGAGGAGGTCTTACTGGCACGTTTACCTGCAATAAACCCGGGACGCGCTCTCTTTCAGAGACGTTATGATCTCGGGGCACTGGGCCTGGCGCTTTTTTTCATCCTGGCCGTTCTGTTTTTTTTCTCCCGCGATTATTACCTCTCCCCTGACGACCTGACGCAGAACCTGCTGCGAAGCCTTTATCTTTTCGATACTGTCAAAGACGGGGTGTCATTGAAAGAATTCTTCCGAATATTGACACTGAGGTTTCCGGCGTCATTTCACCCGCCTCTTGTTTACTGGGTAAGCGTCATATTCCATGCGGTGTTCGGGCGCGGGCTTTCAGGCGCGCAGATGACGACGTGTTTTTTCATCGCGGTCTTATTGCTATCGACTTACGGGGCAGGCAAACTGCTCTGGGGCGAAAAAGCCGGGCTGCTTGCGGAATTTCTGGCCGGCGCATCTCCGGGAATCCTTTTTTACTGCCCGTATTTCATGCTCGACATCCCCCTTGCGGCACTCGTCATGCTTTCGCTTTTCCTCCTTATCGGAACAGGCGGTTTCCGGGACAGGAATTACTCCATCCTGTTCGGAGTTTCCATAGGGCTGGGCGCGCTTGTTAAAAACACCCACTTCCTTTATATCCTCCCGGCGTTTCTGGCGGCTGCCCTTCCGGGGCTCCTGAAATCTCTTCCGGGCAGAAAAGAAAAAATTACATTTGCATTAATGATCGCAGGCTTTATCATTTTATTTATCCTGACTATCGGAATAATGGCGGCAGGCTCTCCCCTGCTTTCATGGGTTTTGCTGTTTATCATGATCGGGTACCTGGCGGCCGCCCCGTTATTTTATAAAAAATTTAAAGGCCCCAATGACCCGGAGCCTGTCAGGAGACTGGCGAATATCGCATTTGCGCTGGGCATCGGGCTTTTTCTTGCATGGCCGTGGTACTCGGTCAACTGGGCTTCGAGCATGGAAACTTATCACCGCTTTGCCATCCCCCCGGTTGCCGGAGACCTCGCAAATGACTCAAGAGGGCACCTCCAGCTTAATTTATTAGGAAAAAATATTGTCCTGCACGCGGGCTTTTATCTTCGCTATCTCGTGAATTGTGAGTTTCTCCCAGGCGCATTCTGGCTGTTTTTGATTTCGATACCGCTTGTTTTATTCAGGAAAGACGGCCGCAGCGGAAGGCCCCTTATATGGTGCCTCCTGCTTGTTTTCATCATACTTACGCTCAGCCCGATTTACGGGAACCGCTACCTTGTCCCGTTCGCTGCGCTTGCATCACTGCCTGTGGCTTACCTTGTATTTACTCTCCGGCGCCCGGCCTGGCTGGTCATCCCTATTGTAATAATCGGCCTGGTACAGACGCTGGGATGGATACCTCCTGTAAATAAAGCGGCGTCTTTGATCCCTAAAGTCAGCATCGTAACGAGGACGGAGTACGGCGACCAGGCACTGCTCGATATACCGCCGGGCTGGGCTTATTCGCCTTTCAGGATGAGGATCTTCAAGCCGTTTGAGACCGCCCCCGAAAAATACTCCAGGGTAAAAGAGATCCTCGGCGAGCTTCCGGCCGATGCCTGTATGATCCTCGGGATCGATGAATACGGTGCGTGGTTCTTCAGAGCACATGCGATGCTGGAAAGCAGGAAGTTCACTTACCTGATCCCGATAACCGGGAGTGAAAACGAAACTTTTCAATACAACGATTCCGACCCGTTCAACTGTTCGGGGAAAAGGTTGTATCCTACCCATGTTGACAATGTGCTTATCCAGGATACTCTGAAATATGATCCCTCTTCGGGGAAGATCGATTGTATCGGGGACTTTTACCCGGTGCACATGCAGGCTGCGAAAAACCTTGTCCGCAAATCCGAACATCTGCTCCGCCCGAATTTGAAAGCGCTGTTATATTCAAAAAATTGAGAAAAGCAAGGGTTTTATTTATCCGTAAAGAAGTTGTGATCTGAAAAATGGTGAGAAGGTGCTGAAACGCTGTTTGAAATTTTATGGGATGGGGAAATTAAGCGCGGAGTAAGAGCCTTCGAAAAAATCATGGAGACAGGAAGAATCCCGGAAGCAGTTTTGCACAAGTTGTATGATATTGCGAGGAATTGATGCTGCCTGAAAACAAGGAGCCGGTAAACGACGGGACGGGTCAAAAGCGTTCCGCCGTCAAAAAGGATAAGCTGCTCCCTTTCATTATCGCCGCGGGCATAATATGCCTTATTCTTTTTATTGCGATTTACCCGTACAGCTTTCCCGCATCCGGGGTCGATCTTAAGATAAACAGGCTCCAGGCTCAGTACGAGGCGGCCGGGTTTCTTGAGGAACGGGGATGGAATCTTAAAAATAAAATTATATCTACGATTTTCGCCTCCGATGATGAGGGCATTGCATTCCTGGAGCAAAAGACGGGGGTCGGCTCGTCAGGCAAATGGGCGAATAAAGAGATCCCGTTATGGTTCTGGCAGTCTAGGTGGATTTCGCCGCCGTCAATAGAAGAGTTCCTGGTCCAGATAGATCCATCCGGCAAGCTCGTGGCTTTTTCACATACGATACCTGAAGATGAAAAGGGGAAATCTCTGGATGCGGCCGGGGCGCGCAAGCTGGCCGAAGAATTCCTTACGGGATATATAAAGCTCAATATGGCCGATTACGAGCTGGTTGAACAGAGCTCCCAAAAAAAATCCTTCAGGACAGATCATACGCTCGCATGGAAAAAGAAACACCTGAACCTTGACGGCGGGGAACTCCGCATCGAGGTAACAATACACGGGGACCGCATCGACGGATTTGACCGCTATCTGAAAGTCCCCGAAAAATTCATATCAGAACAGGGACGCGAAAATCAGAAAGGCAACCAACTGGTTTATTTCGGTGCGTTTCTTTCATTTATGATCCTGCTGGTTGTTTTCGTAGTTTTTATCTTTGCGATGAAGAAACACATGCTGATATGGAGATATACATTACCCGCCGCCGTAGTATTGGGCGCCGTTACCGCCTTGAGCGGGCTGAACGGCCTCCCCCTTGCGATATCCCAGCTCGGCACCACAAACACCATCCCCGTCCAGATGATAGGTATGATCCTGGGGATCCTTTTCGAGGCGGTACTTTCGGGCCTGTTTATAATACTGGTCGCTTCTTCCGGAGACGTGTTATATAAAGATAGTTTCCCACGGCACGTCCCGTTGATGAAAAATTTTACTTTGAAAGGATTCCTTTCCAGGGAATATACTACGGCGACCGTGGTCGGCTATTCCCTGGCGTGTTTCCACCTGGCTTATGTTTCCATATTTTACTGGGTCGGCGGCAAATATTTCGGCGTATGGTCTCCGCCGGAGATGCCTTATGATAACGGCTTCAGCACCGCGCTGCCCTGGATTTATCCTTTACTGATAGGGTTGTATGCGGCATTGACCGAGGAGTTCCTGTACCGTTTCTTCTCGATTTCTTTTCTCAGAAAATATCTCAAAAACATCTGGCTTGCCATACTCATCCCTTCGATAATATGGGCGATGATGCATTGTAACTATCCACAGAAACCCTTTTATATCAGGGGTGTGGAGCTTTTGCCCGTGGCGATTATCATGGGCTGGGTCTTCGTCAGGTACGGCATATTTGCAACTTTGATATCCCACTACACCGTTAACGCCACCTTGGGAAGCTTTTTGATGCTGACATCTACAAATATTTATTTTAAAATTTCCGGCCTGATAGTTGTGGCGCTTGCGCTTGCGCCCCTTATTTTTGCATGGGCAGTGCATGCCTTCAGGAAGGATCCGGGAGATGCCGGCCAGGAGGCGCTGATGCCGGAACCTTATCCCGCCCGAGAGAAATTTCGATTATTTGAAGATGTTCCGGGCGATCTCCCGGAAAAAGAAACTGCTGAAATTGAAGAGCATGGAGGCGAATCTATAGAGGCCTTCTCTGAAGAGATAGAGACTTTTCCCGAAACGGAGATCCCCGGCAGGCACGGTTTCCCGGACAAATTGATGCTGGACGGGAGACCTCCATTTATAGACGATAAGGCTTATGCCGGAAGCCGGAGCGGCAAAATCTCCATGCCGCCTCTTCCGAAAGGCGAAAGTCATTATGAGCCGCTGAAAAAAAATTCGATAATCTTTCTTATCGTCCTGACGGTATTATCTATTATCCTGCTCATAGCGATAAGTGAGGACAAGCCCGGCAAGAAAGAGGCAGGGGTTTTTCCAGGGCTGACGGTTACGCGGTTACAGGCGGATAAATCCGCCAGGGAATTTTTAAACGGCATCGGCTTTAAGACCGACGGGTGGAAAAGCGTTGCTTATTTTTACAGCGACCTTGACGGGCAGGCTTCCCGGTACCTTGTCGAAAAGGCGGGATTTGATAAATACAACAGCCTCGCCTCGAAGGATCTTAACCTTGCAGGATGGGAGGTCTGGTTTTACAAGCCCCTTGAAAAGGAAGAGTTCTCAGTAACGATTGATCCCGAAGGCAAACCCGCCGCATTTTATCACAGGCAGAAAGAAGACACCCCCGGCGCTTCTCTTGGTAAAGAAAAAGCTTTCAAAAAAGCGCTTGAAGACATGAAGAAAGTCTTTAAAATCAAGCCCGGCGAATATGAACTGATAGAAAATCGCCAGGAAAAGCTCAAGAAAAGGACCGATTATTTTTACACCTGGGAATTAAAAAAAGATAAGGTCGGCGATTCCTCCTTCAGGGTGGCTTATTCACTCCAGGGCGATAAGCCCGGGGCTTTTAATAAATTTCTCAAAATCCCCGAAGAGTGGATGAGGCTTCAGGACAGGAAGACTGCTTTAAAAACCACTTCTATAATCATATCTTCTATATTTTTTATCTGCTTTATAGCGTGGTCATTAATCCAGTTCGTTCTGCGTTTCGTTAACAATAAGATTCGCTGGAAATTTCCGTTTTATATTTCAACTACAATGACCGCGCTTTTCATTTTAAACATGGTCAATGATCTGCCGTTGTACATGAAAGGGTACCCGGCGGCTGAAGAGACCATAGGCCAATATGACTTCAACCAGGCCGTCGGTAAGCTGATGGTGATCATTATTTATTTTCTCATGACGTTTATAGCGGCCGCCCTTGCGGAATCCGTTTTTAGAGAACTGTTCCCCCGCACATCAGGGCCGCTGATGTTCCTCAAGCCGTCTTCGTGGAGGCGCGAAGAAATGCGGGATGCGCTTATACTCTTATTTACCGTGCCGGTTATCCTCGCCGCAGTGTTCAAGCTGCTGGATCTTATACAACGGACTTTTTTCGCGGATACTATGAGGCCGGGCGGGATGATGTTCTTTTCGCCGGACAACCTGTTTCCCGCACTGGGAGTTGTCATAAAGGGGATCCAGATGGCGGTTATGGGGAGCCTGTTCCTTGTGATATTTGTAGGGTTCCTGAGGATGGTGATTAAATCCAGAGCCTTCATCACGGTCTTTATCTGGCTTCTCGCGGTGTTTGCAGTCGGCGGGGTCAGCGTAACGCTGAGGGAGTTCCTTGTCAACGCTGCGGAAGCCTCGGTAATCATACTCCTGGTAGTATGGCTTATCTGGAGGTTTGTAAGGTTCAACAGGATATTTTATGTCGGGGTCATGCTGTTATCTTTCTTGCTGGCAGCCGGTTTCGACCTGTCCGAATATCCCGGCGAGTTCTTCATAGCTAACGGGTATATCCTGCTGGCGATAGGGTTCATGCTGCTTGCAGGCCTGTTCGTATCGCTGAGATTCCTGCCTGGAACATACATGAAAGAGCCTGCGCCCATAGATTACGGGCCATCGAACCGGGAGGATGAATCCGGGATATGACATGTAAAAATGAAATAACTTTATCTGCTATGGAACTACTTCCCTGCCCTGTAAAATAAGTCCAAAGGTTACTTGCTGAAAAATCCCCGAACACATATAATTATTATTAGTAAACTTATTCAAATATTGTAAAACAGAAAGGCAATATATAATTTTATTTATGAATACGCTGAAATTGAAGACGTACCGGATCAGCAGGATTTATGGTATCGCACTTGCCGGTTTACTGATGCTTTTGTTAACTCTCCCCGGTTGTGGTGCAGGCGGAGGTGGCGGCGGCGGGAGCGTTTCTTCCGACCCTTATGTCTCCGGCGAAAATATCATCAGGGTCGATCCCGGCACCGATGCAAACGCCCTTGCACTGGAATACCTCGCAACAGTTGAAGAAGATTTTACAATAGGTGGAAACCGCTATTTGAGGCTTTCGTTTAACGGTTCGGTGCCTACAAAGAACAGTGACCTTCAAACCGATCCCCAGGTGTATTCGGCGGAGCCGAATTATATATACAATTCGCTCCTTGTTCCCGATGACCCGGATTACGCGGCCTTCCAATATGCGCCTCAGTTGATAGGAGCCGAAGCGGCATGGGACGGGACTGTGAAAGACGGCAATAAGATCCTTGCGGTGATCGATACCGGCATAGATCTCACCCATCCTGAATTCACAGGCAGAGGCGTCGCGGGTTATGATTTTGTCAATGACAGGGTGTATCCCGCCGGTGCGAATTATGACGACAACGGCCACGGGACGGCTGTCGCGGGCATTGCATGCGCGGAAGGCAATAACGGCGAAGGTATCGCCGGGCTTTCCTGGGGCGGGAGGCTGATGCCCGTCAAGGTGCTCGATTCGTCAGGACAGGGAAACATGTACAACGTGTGCCGGGGCATAATCTTTGCGGTGGATAACGGCGCGGACGTCATCAATGTCAGCATGGGGAGCGGGTATTTCTCTTATGCGCTCCAGGACGCAGTGGATTACGCCGCCGCAAACGGCGTCGTAGTGATAGCGGGCATGGGCAATGACGGCAGCGCCACCGTCGCATACCCCGCCGGATGCCAGGGAGTAATAGCGGTGGGAAGCACCGATCAAAACGACGGGCACAGTTCATTTTCAAATACCGGGTCTCATATTTCAATGTGTGCGCCCGGCACGGATATTTACTCGACCGATACCGGGCAGGCTTATGCCACGGGGAGCGGGACTTCGCTTTCCGCGGCCCATGTGAGCGGTGCCGCTCTGATGATGCTGGCACTTCATCCCGCCATGACGCCTTCCCAGGTACGGTCCCAGCTTGAATCGACAGCTGTCGATCTCGGGGCACCCGGCTTCGATACTACGTTCGGATCGGGGAGGCTGGATCTCCAGGCTGCGCTCGGCGCTGTTCAGCCTTTTCGCTGTGGCGACGCCGAAGTTACGGTTACTTACGACGGATCTGTCGTGCGCGGCGAACATGTCATAATTAAGGACGCCGGGCAGAACACCGTGGCAAACGCCCTGACAGACGATTCGGGGGTAGCAAGATTCTTCTCGCTGAGCGCGGGCAACTACACCGCCGAGGCAACTTATGAAGATACGACGACATCTTCTCCTTTTTCCATTACAGGAGGCAATACGACAAGTTTGACGGTTGATGTGCCCTTTGTCGGGAAGAAGTGGACGGTAATGGTTTACATGGACGGCGACAACAATCTTGAAGAATACGGCATCCAGGACTTAAACGAAATGGAAACACAGGGTTCCACCGATGACGTGAATTTCGTGGTCCAGTTCGACCGCATCCCCGGTAATGATTCCACCAACGGGAACTGGACGGATACCCGGAGATTTTATGTTACGAAAGACAGCAACACTTCGATAATCAACTCACAGATGGTCCAGGATATGGGAGAATTGGATATGTCCAATCCCCAGACACTTGTAAATTTCGCAACGTGGACGATGGAAAATTACCCGGCACGGCATTATATGCTGGTGTTGTGGAATCACGGAGGCGGCGTCAAATCGGCGGAGCAGCGTGCCGTATTCAAAGATATCTGCTGGGATGATACCACCGGATACAATGCTGCGCTGACAATGGTTGAAATGAAAACCGCACTTTCCGATATTTATACCGCTACGGGCAAAAAGATCGATTTACTGGCTTTCGATGCGTGTTATATGGACATGCTGGAAATAGGCTACCAGGCAAGAAATTACGCAAACTATATGGCGGCGTCTGAAAATACCGAGCCGGGGGAAGGATACCCGTATAACTTGATAGCTTCCGATCTCGTAAGCAATCCCAACATGACGCCCGCCCAGTTGGGTATATCCATCGTTGATAACTATAACGATTTTTATAGTGCTCAGAGCGGTATATGTTACTCGCTGACCGACCTCAGCAAGATAAACGCCGTAAGAGACGCCGTCAATGTCCTGGGCCAGAGGCTCCAAACATTGTCCCCGTCCCAGAATACAATAGGCCAGATAGCAAAGAATTCCCAGAGATACGATTACGACTTTGTGGATCTCAGGGATTTCGCATCGGGACTTATTGCCGAGCCGGAAGTAACCGGGGATCTCAGGACTGCGGCAACCGGCGTCTGGAACCTTACTGCGGAAGGGGCCGGAAACTTTATCTATTACGAGCGCCATAATAGCGGTACCCCTTACGGGACGGCTATTTTCTTCCCGTCCCTCGCATGGAACAGTTCGTATTCGACCTATTCGACGAAATACAGCCAGCTTGATTTTGCAGCGGATACGCAGTGGAATGAGTTCCTTCAATATCATCAGACCAATTACTGATGACCGCCAGGGAATTCATAAGCGAACGGATAGAGGTCGAAGAAGGAGAAGGCACCCCTTTAAAGCCGAAATCATTCAGGTGGAGAGGCGCTGAATACCGCGTTAAGGATGTCATAGAGTTCCGCCATGATTACGGCTTCGGCGGCCTTCCTGCACACGCCAGGACATGGCGCACCAGGAGACACAGGACATGGTTCACCGTAGTAACTGAAGAATCGGAAATATTTACCCTGTACCTCGAGCGGAGCGGCGGCAGGAGAGCTTGGCACCTTTACAGCCGTGATAAAATATAAAGGTATTTTTAATTCTACGGCAAATTCAGGATAAATTTTTTTATGGAGGTAAACATGGAGAAACATATCAAGACGGTGGTTGAACCCAGGCTCAAAGAAGGCGGTTGTAAAGAATGCATGTCGTCATGCCAGACCGCATGCAAAACCTCTGCGACTGTAAGCCACCAGCCGTGCGAGAATAAAAAAGAAGAATAAATCCAGGCTGCAATCAAAGAACTATTTTTTAATCCATTCCCACGAAGGAGGCTGTTCCAAAAGTCTCTGCAGAAATCCGGTGTAATATCATTCCCCTCTTGGGAGGAGATTAAGGGGTGGGTTAGCTATTATAAATATCCCGGCGATAATACCCACCCCGCCCTTTCGACTGCGCTCAAGGGCACCCCTCCAGTGGAGGGGAATTTCTTCCGCCGGACTTTTGCAGCCTCGAAGCGGGAATCAGGAAAATATTATTTTGATTGCAAATCGGCATAAAACTTTATGATT
This sequence comes from Chloroflexota bacterium, assembly GCA_023475345.1. GTDB lineage: Bacteria > Vulcanimicrobiota > JAMCWD01 > JAMCWD01 > JAMCWD01 > JAMCWD01. The sequence continues at coordinate 23,403 of JAMCWD010000019.1, forward strand.
AACGCTGATGCTTTAAGAAATAGGTTCCACGGCGTTTCACGCCTGGGCGTAAATGTCCTGGTTGACGGGGAAACAGGCGCGTTGTATGAGCTGGATGATGAGGCGTCCCGGGCTTTTTCTTCGGGAGAAGATATCCCGGCAGGCTCCGATGTTCACGACGAGTTTTTAAGCCTGTTTTCTTTTTCAGGAGACGAGGCGATAAAGAAAGCCGCGAAGCGCCTGGAAGAATCTCCCCGCATGCCCAAGGCGATGTGCCTTCATATGGCGGAGGATTGTAACCTTCGATGCAGGTATTGCTTCAGGAATGATTCCGAGACCGCCGGGGGGATGATGTCTCTTGAAGACGGCACGGCGGCTGTGGAATTTCTTCTTTCCATGCCGGGCAGGGCGATAGAGCTGGATTATTTCGGCGGCGAGCCTCTTTTAAACTGGGACATGCTGAAAGAGCTTGTGCCGTATGCCGAAAAGCGGGTGGAAAAAGAAGGTAAATCGCTGAGGCAGGCGTTGACAAGTAACTGCCTCCTTCTCGATTCGGAGAAAATCGCCTTTTTGAAAGAGCATCGCATCCCCCTGACGCTGAGCCTTGACGGGCCGCCGGAGGTCCACGATCTTTTCAGGCTGACGCCCGGCGGGAGCGGGAGCTTCGAGAGGGTTTTCCCGAACCTTATGGCCGCTATAGAAGCGGGCTGTGATGTCTGCGTGCGCGGGACTTATACGAAGGATACCATAAACTTTGCCGATACCGTAAAATTTCTCGTAGAGGAAGCCGGCATAAAAACTCTGTCGCTGGAGCCTGTTACGGGCTGCGGGGATTGGAGCATCACCTCGGAAGATCTCGGCGAAATCGAATCTCAGTATGAAAAGCTGGCCCTGTTTTACGATGAGATGAGGAAAAAGGAGAAGCCTTTCGACTTTTATCATTTCCGCCTCCCGTTGTACAACTTTCCGTGTCTTGAAAAAAGGCTGACCGGCTGCGGGGCGGGCGCGGAATACCTGGCCCTGGGGGCCGACGGGATAATATACCCGTGCCACCGGTTTGCCGGGAAAAAAGAGTGGGCGATGGGGGCCGTCGGGTCGCCCGTATGGGACGGCGATATCCATAAAAAATTCCGGAGAAACTCGTGGATTGAAAACGATGCCTGCAGCCCCTGCTGGGCAAAGCTTTTCTGCGGGGGAGGCTGTCCCGCAAGCCGTTATGAAGCAAACGGGGACATTAGCGTGATTGATGAACTTAGCTGTTCGCTTTTCAGACTCCGCCTTGAATTCGCCATAGCGCTGGAAGTTTTGAATAAGGGGACGAAGGACGCTATCAAAGAACCCGCATTATCCTGCAGGGTTTAAAGATGATTGGAAGGATTAAAGGTGTCTTGCCGGGAAATTCAAGATTAAAGACCTGATCCCATAAGTCCATGGAGCGAAGACTCACGCCGCAGTATTAATCGCCGGTGTATGTCCAAAGAGGAGAAAACTGTCCGTCCCCGTGTCTTGACTTGTGTATATACGGAGCATATAATTGAAGAGCCTTGAACGGATAGAAAAGGAGACACGGCAACTTTTTATGTGGTAAGGAAGCAGACTGTGTTTGATATTTTATGCAGGCTGTATAATCATTGTTAGGCATTAGGAATTCGACGTATGGAATGGATGAAGACATTTTCCACCGACTATGCAAACGCAGTCACGGCCATTGTTGCATGTGGCGCTTTTATACTAGCTGCGATTACACTTTGGTACTTGAAGCGCGAGTACTCTTCGAAATATCGCCCATATGTTATCCCGGTTGTTCACGCTGAACCCTTTCCAGAAAAGCCAGGTTGTGTCGTTAGTATCATTCCTACAAATGTAGGGCCGCACCCTTGTAATATAAAACTGTCGAAAATCACCTTACATATAGGCGATGAAACACACGATACACCGGATATGAAAGAGTGGATATTGCTTGCACCACAAGGTGTCGGGGTTCAGATGCCTGCTGGCCATATCAACGAAAATGGAGTTTCAAAAATACGAGAAGGGCGCTATCGGAAGAATCGCGTTGAGTTAAGTTTTGTCATGCATACAATCTCAGTCGAAGGTAAATACGAGAAAACAAAATCGTTTGCATACGAAATAGACATTTTGGGCAAGAATCCACAGACACTGTTTAGACCCGAATGGAGTGTCGATGCCTAATAAATCATTCCAGCGGATGGCTAACCGCGCCGCTGATGCACAGCGTTGGGTAGCATTGGAGGGAAGGCTCGAATGGCAGAGGGACCAGAGCACACATTCCTGAAGAGCACCTCAACTGACGTGCTACAGGGTTTCTCACGACTGCGACTATACTTGTACCACGAGGCAGACAGAAAGAAGTTCGACATGGCTTGTCTTCTTGAACGGGATTGGTCTCGCCCGCTTGTTGGGCAAGTGCTCTGGCATCATTCTAAGGGAATAGATAAAGACGTTCGTACTCTCCTGTTAGACCCGCACGCCGAGATTAAACTTTATGTGGCTCGCGACCACATGAAGAACCGCCAACAGCTTTCAGAAGTCCTGGAAGACTTCAAGCGCTCTGGCAAGACGGATCTTTACCGGCTCAAGATTATATGGATTCCTTCAGATTTCGATGCCGATAAGGAGGCTCAGCGCATTCTCATTCAGGACTTAGTCCAGTCCAGAATTGTATCGGACATTCTGATGAATGTGGTTTTCGGGAATCTGGAGGCTGACCACATCCGGCTCTTCCTGACAAGTTCAGGAATTCAAGGCGTAAACCTCGCCCTGCTTGACCTGATTGACAGACGAAGTTTTGAACTAAACTTCTCAGGCATGTCCCAGGCTCTGGGCATCAGCAAAGGGCCAATTCGTGAAAAAATCTCGATCCTTCACGGAGCAGGACTAGTAGAGACGCCTGATGGTGTAATCGGCATTGCCTACCGAACAACGCCGCGCGGAAGACTTTTCCTCGACTTGCTTGGGCGACTGATGTGGGAGATGGATGTTGAGCATGAGATATCATCCGAAATGATTTATATTCTGTCGAAACTCGATTGCCAGGTGGTATCTAAAGAAGAAGTGTGGAGAAACACGGAAATATTCCCCCAAAACAAGTTTATCCATCTATTGAAGACGATACGTATAGCACGAGAGCAGTGGAGATTGGATTTGACAACGAGGATCAAGTTGCCAAATAAGAGCCTAAAGGCGAAGGGTGAACCCGCGCCTTAAGTTCAACGTTATCTTATACAGGGAGAACACCCGAACTCAGTTTTTGATTACACTGCTAAGCGTTGAATGTTGCATAATGTAAGCCGGGATGTTCTGCTATATCTTTTTGTATATATCTATATTCTTGACGGGCTATCATACCCCTGTTTCGTTTCTTATCTTTGAAGATTTTATCAGGAGACGGCCCTGGCACATACCGCCGACACACAGGTTATTTTCCCTGTCCGATGACAAATAGCGCGATAACGCTGGAAAGCTGCACTTCCTTGTGATATAATTGTCCAGACAAATCCAAGGAAGGTAATATACGTGATTGCATTCAAGCTGAAGTTTCGTTTTTATGACGATGAAAGAAAAAACAAAAACGCCGTGATCAGGCTTATCAAGGAAATCAAAAAGCTCAAACTGCCCCTTATAAAGATTTACCCCCTGGTCGATGCCGCCGATAAAAATGAGAAAGTCAACGGGATAGGCATAATAGGCGAATCCGAAAGCGTAAAATCCGCTTATGAATATCTTACGGATTTGCTGGAGTCCGAGGGAATTGAATTTGAAAAAGAGCTGTCGGATTCGACTGATGACGCCTTTGTCCCCGACGACATCCTGAAGGATTCCAGGACTTTGAAAAGGGGCTGGAAGCTCCAGCCGGATTTCAAGAAGAAGCAAAAAGACGCCGACCCCGAGAAGAAAAAACAAGACGAATTCGACCTGGCGCTTAAAAGCGGCCTTGCCTTTTATAACCTGGGGCTTTATGACGATGCCGCAAGACGACTGAAACGGGCCATAAAAATATTTCCCGACGACCCGGAGGCCCACCATTACCTGGGCCTGGTGTATGACCACAACGGCGATTTCGAAAAAGCCTCGAAGGAATTCGAAACGGCGTTAAAATACGATCCGGAATCCGGCGCTTCTTATTTTTTCATGGGCAACTCGTACCAGAAAATGGAGAATTTCGAAAAGGCAGTAGAATATTACAAGAAAGCCATCGAGTTCGACCCGGAAGTCCCGATAATTTATAACAACCTGGCGTGGGTGTTCTACCAGATGGGCGAATTCGAAAAAGCGCTGAGAGCCTTCGACGAGGCGATAAACCTGGAGCCGGATATGCCGTTCCCCTATCACGGGCTGGGTTGTGTTTACCAGGATCTCGGTTACCTCGAAGAGGCCAGGGAAGCTTTTAAGGAAGCCATCGAGCTTTTCCCCGAATACACCGCGGCCCACCTCAAGCTGGGATGGGTCCACTTTTACCTCGGGGATCTCTCCCAGGCGATGAACGAATTTTCAAGCGCGCTGGAATATGCCGAGGACCCGCATTACGTAACGAGCGCCCACTACAGCCTTGGGTTCGTTTACGAGGAAGAAGGCAAGTTCCAGGCCGCCGAAGAGCAGTATTCCCGCGTCCTCGAGATGGAACCCGATTTCCTCGATGCCCTGGCCCGCTACGGCCTTATAACGGTAAAGCTGGGCAAGTACGACACCGGCATAAAAGCTTTGAAAAAGGCGCTTCTCCAGGATCCCGGCCCGGCGCCGGACATCCTCAAGGGCCTTGCTTACGCCACTATGAAAACCGGCAAATATAAAGAGTCGCTTAAATACTGCAAGGAAGCCCTGGATATAGAGCCGGGAGACCCCGAGATTTACGAGCTTATAGGGGTCGTTTACCAGAACAGGGAAGAGTGGGAAAACGCAAAAGACGTTCTTGAAGAAGCGGTGAAGATGAACCCCGAATCTTACCTGCTCCACTACCAGCTCGGCCGCACTTATGAAAAATTGAAAATGCCGAAAGAAGCCGAGCAGGAATACAAGAGCGCCATAGCCCACAACGCAGATTATATAGAGGCATATAACAACCTGGGATGGCTTTACCTGGAACAGGGCCGCTCCGACGAAGCCCTGGTCCTTTTTGAAAAAGCCCAGGAGATCCGCCCCGACGACCCGGAAGTCCTGACCAACCTGGGACGCGCCAACCATAACATGGGAAAATATGACGAGGCGCTGAGCTTCTACAGGAGAGTCCTTTTCCAGCACCCCGATTATTACCACATCCACACGGAAATAGGCCTCGTTTACATGAAACAGGAGCGTCTCAACGATGCAAAGAAAGAATTCCAGACCGCGCTCCGCTCCGAATCGCCGCAGAACAAGGCCCCCGCTTATTTTTACCTGGGAATGCTGGACCAGATGGACGGAAATCATGAAAAGGCAATTAAGAATTTCAACCTGTGCCTGAATAACATGTCGTCTTTCAGCGATGCTCATTTCCGCATGGCCCGGTCGTTCCTGGAAATGGGAGATAAGAAAAAGGCGCGGGAGGAGTTTGCCCTTTATATGGAGATGACGCCCGAAGGCGCACATGCGACGGAGGCCGAGGAGTTCCTCTCGACGCTTGAAACGCGGGGCAAGGCAGGCAAAAAGCCCCGTGAAAAAACAATCAAAAAAGAAGCCGGCTCCGGCATAGAGATATTGTCGGGTGAGAAAGAGAAGAAAATTAAAAGTTCTCCTAAAAAAATCAGAAACTCGACGCGGAAGCCGAGACTGGAAGCTAGAGACTAGAGACTAGAGACTAGAGACTGGAGACTGGAAGCTAGAGGTTGGAGACTGGCGGGCGAGGAAATTTCGCCCCTACAACTGGAAACCAGACCATTTAAAAACGGCCCCTTTTGGGGGCCGTTTATTTTCGCTCTTGCTAATATGTGAATTTGCTCAAGCTACTTGGCATACTCTACAGCTCTTGTTTCACGTATCACGGTTACCTTAATCTGACCGGGATAATCCATATCTTCTTCGATTTTCTTGACTACATCCCTGGCCATCCTGGCAGCAGTTATGTCGTCAATTTTTTCAGGCTTAACCATAATCCTGACTTCCCTACCGGCCTGAATAGCGAATGATTTCTCTACACCTTCAAATGAATTGGCTACCTTTTCCAGTTTTTCCAGCCGCTTGATATAGGTTTCCAGGGTTTCGCGCCTTGCGCCGGGTCTGGCGGCTGATATGGCATCACATGCCTGGATGAGAACCGCTTCGATCGTTCTTTGTTCCTCGTCCTCGTGATGGGCTGCTATAGCGTGAACCACATCGGGACTTTCCTTGTATTTTTCGGCGAACCTTGCGCCCAGCAGCGCATGAGTTCCTTCCATTTCGGCATCCATAGCCTTGCCCAGATCATGGAGCAGGCCCGACCTTTTGGCTATTTCGGGATCCATCCCCAGCTCGGTGGCTATAATCCCCGCCAGAACCGCTACTTCCACCGAGTGTTGTAGTACGTTCTGACCGTAGCTGGTGCGGAAACGGAGCCGGCCCAGCATCTTCACAACTTCAGGATGGAGATTGGAAACCCCCACCTTGTACATTGCCTGCTCGCCTTCTTCCTTGATCCGCTGCTCCATATCTTTCTTGGCCTTGTCAACCATCTCTTCGATCCTCGCCGGATGGATACGCCCGTCGGTGATCAGCTTTTCCAGGGCCATCCTGGCTATTTCCCTTCTTATGGGGTCGAACCCCGACAGGATAACGGCTTCCGGTGTATCGTCTATTATGAGATCTATCCCCGTCGCCGTTTCGAGAGCCCGGATATTGCGTCCTTCGCGGCCTATTATCCGGCCTTTCATGTCGTCATTCGGCAGCGATACTACCGAGATGGTCGATTCCACAACCTGCTCCGATGCCCACTTTTGAATTGCCAGGGAGATAAGTCTCCGGGCTTCCTGGTCCGATATCTCCTTTATCTTTTCTTCCGATCTTTTTATCCTTATGGAGATTTCGTTTTCCAGCTCTTTTTCGACCTTCGAAAGAAGAAGCTCCCGGGCCTGGTCGGAATTCATTCCTGCAACCCTTTCAAGCTCCTTTTGATGCTGTTTTTCTATCTGGAGGAGATTCTCCCTGAGCTTGCTGATGTCACTTTCCTTCTGAGTTAAGTTGCGGTCCCTTTTTTCCAGTTGGTCCATCTTGCGGTCGATGTTTTCTTCCTTCTTCTGAAGCCTGTTTTCCTGACGGCCGACCTCTTTCCGCCTGTCTTCGAACTCTTTTTCAAGCTCGCTTTTCATCCGGAAGATCTCGTCCTTGGCTTCGACAAGGCGTTCTTTCTTGACCGCCGCCGCCTCTTTTTCGGCATCCTTCAGGATGCGCTCCGCTTCCTTACGATTGGAATTGGCACGGTTCTTTTCGATGGAATTCAGAACCAGGTACGTAACTATAACTCCGATAATCAAAGTGACAACCGGTAATATATAGTAAATAAGCATGATGGTTGCGGTTTCACCTCCTTATTAAATTTTCAGTCCGGTGGAAATCACTCCTTTCATAAATAGCTCAATCAGGCTATGCCTTTTCGAAGAAAATATTCTCTGGCTGTAGATACTGAATCATTGTACCTGTTTCATTAACCCTATGTCAAGAAAACGAATTGACCCAAATAAAATGTTACCGAACGGAAGGTCGTTGACTCATGGGAAATGTTACCGGAGAGGCCGCTGATCCTGGAAAACGGCCTATTGATAAATTCCTACTATTTTGATAGTATTTTATATGCAGGCCGGTTAAGTTCATTCGGCCGGAGTACATCACGATTAAAATAATAATTAATTGAGAGGTGTTGCTATGAAGATGAGATTTTTATTAACCGCCGTTTTCTTATTCACAATAATTGTTCTATCTAATACGGCCCCCGCCCCGGCGCTGGAAGGAACAGGCGGGTTTATCAGGGCGGTCGCATATAACACGGGCGGAGATCTCTTTGCTTACGGCACCCAGGGAGGAGATATTTTTATATGCCGGGCACAAGACGGCAAGGAAATCAATCACATGGAAGGACATTCCTCCTGGATAACGGCCCTTGTATTTTCGCCTGACGGAAAAAATCTTTATTCAAGCAGCGCGGATCAAACTGTCCGCGGATGGTCAACGGATACCGGGAAACAATTTCTCATGTTACCCGCAGGAGAACGGAAGGTAACTTCCATCGCGCTTTCCCCTGACGGCAAATTACTTGCTGCAAGCAGCGAGGATCGTACTATCCGCCTCTGGAAACTACCTTCCGGCACGCCCGTAGTTTCCACCGTATTATTTGATAACGATACTACGGATCTCTCTTTCAGCCCCGACGGCAAATTGCTTGCCTGCAGTTCGGAAGACGAGACCGTCCGCATTTTTTCAACGGATAACTTCAAAGTTAAAACCAGGATGGATCTGGGCCAGATCGTTGACTCGGTTGTCTTCATTACCCCGAGCCGCCTGGCCGCAGGTCTTGAAGACGGCACGGTCCAGATCATCGAAGAAGATCAAATCGTATCTACCAACCGTGACGGAAATTTGATAATCGCAGATCTTACAGCTTCCCCCGACGGAAAATTGCTTGCCGCAGCCTGCCAGGACGATTGTATTCTCCTGATGGATTCCGGGACAGGCAAATTAATCCGCCGGTATGATGAGTTTAAAGACGGCGTGAATTCGGTTTCTTTTGCGCCCGATAACAGGCACCTGGCCGGAGCCGGCGAAGACGGGACCGTAAGAATTTTCGAAACAAACAGCCCCGATTCGATAATAAGAATAAGTCTGGCCCCCGGAAGCGAAAATAAAGATTATATCAGCGCGGTCAGCTATTCTCATGACGGAAGCCTCGCGGCGGTAGGCGCGCGCGATAAAAAAATCCATCTTTTCAACCGTGCGGGTGAATTGATCGCCGTCCTTGAAGGGCACAACGCCAATGTCTCTACAGTAGCTTTCAGCCCTGAGGGGAAGTTCATGATCTCAGGCGCACAGGATGGGGCCGTCAGGATATGGAACCTTCAGGAACGTTCGGTTGAAGAATTCAGGCCTGTTGAGTGCGTTATTACACAGGTCGGTTTTTTCCCCTCGGAA
>JAMCWD010000065.1 GCA_023475345.1 Chloroflexota bacterium
GAGCGCCTGATAAAGCATCATGGAGTTTCCAGGGAGAAGTTTCCTCTATATCTGAAGGAGTTGGAATTTAGGTATAATCACCGGGAAGAGGATATCTTTCACCTGATGGCCAAAATGATCTGTAATTTTGGATCAAATGTTGGGTAATTACCAAGATTATTTATCCTGGGGGTTGAAGGAGCTAAAACAGAACCGGGATATTTTAACATGTTCAATGATGATAACATACATATCGAATTTTTGATAAGCAAAACAGGTGCCCCGCCTAAGCAGGTACTTACAAAAATGAAACAATATCTCAAAAATTCAAAGTTAAGAAAAGATTACGAAGCGTGGCTTATATCTGATAAAGATAATTGGGATGAAAGTGAATTGGCAAAATTATATCAATGGTCACAAACAAAGGAAAATTACGGCTTTGCGTTAAGCAATCCCAGTTTTGAGTATTGGCTTCTACTACACTTCGAAGACGGTAAAAAAATTTGCAATCAACAAAAATGTAAGGAACGATTGAAAAGATATTTACCCGGTTATGATAAGAAAATAGACCCACATAAATTTAATGGTAAATTTCATGAAGCTGTCCGTCGTGCAAAGGAAAAGGATAAACCGCGATGTAAGGACTGGCCCAGAAGTACAGGAACGACAGTATATAGAATTGTTGAAAAGTTTTTGTGATAAAAATACCCAAATAGTCGAGATAAAATCAACTAAATAAAATCTGGCGTTCACGCCCCTATTCAGCCTGACAAACTCTTATTTCTTCTTCCCTTTCCTGAACGTCATGAAATAAGCCACGTTTGAAATCAGGATAAGAAACGCAATGGTAAAATGTGCGATGCTCTGTGCGTCCATACACTTGATCCCGATGCCGGGATGGTTTATGAGAACTTCATATTCCGCCGCACCTCTCAGCCCGCCCAGAAGCCCCAGGAGCTGGCCCGAATTCAGGTAAGGATACAACTCAGGCGCCGAAACGGCGGTACAACTGCCCGCCACCGGTATATGTTTTTCGGAGAAATCCATCATGATATGGTAATTGATGGACGCATTATCCGCAACAGTGAAAAGAAAAGCCACATCGCGGGCGTTCCTGAAATTTTTCATTATCGGAAGCTCTTCGACGGGCTTGCCGTAAGCATCATTGGGGAAAGTGGAATAAACATCTTCGTCAAAAGATTTGATGGCGATCATTGTGCCGGTCTTGTATCCCAGCACCGCATAGTCCACGCCGTATGTTTTTCCAAGATCATCCCCTACTTCTTTCATGACCCTCATAGACATGGTGGTCCCGTCGGGGATGAGGCTGTAAGTTACGATTTTCATATTTCTGGATAAAAGGTGGCGCGCGACGGCTCTTGCGGCCGGTTCACATTCAACCGTCGTAGTTGCATAATAATCAAAACATAAAACACAGTTGGAGCCTTCGGAGAGCTTTTCTATGAAATCGTAAACGCTGCGTACGGGCTTTGAAATCGAAGGTAAAACTTTAAGGGGGAAGATCAGGGGAATTATCACCGCAAGGGCAAGAATAAGAAAAATTATTCTTTTATCAAGTTTGTTTATCTTTTCGAAAAAAGACAATGCCGGCCCCTAGCTGATGCCGATTGATTTCATAATTATATCCAATGTAGGCCACCATTCATCGCGGAAAAACAGGAAGCGCCCGACGAGAAGCGATATACGCGCCATAACGGTGTAGCCGAACGCGGCGCCGAAGGAGATCATAAGCACCGCTATCCCCACGCGGGAAGCCCCGCCTATGAAAATGCCCTTGTGCTCGATGCTGAAATAGAAGTAAATCAAGCCGGTGCAGACGCCGATAAGGAGCAGTATGTTGAAGACCATCGTTCCGGGATCATTCGGGAGCCAGACCGAGCACAGGGTGGAATTGAGCTGTGCAAGGATGGTGGCATCCATAGTTACGGGGATATTGAGACCCGCGCCCAGGCCGACCATAAATGCAAGAGGCCACCTGCTGACCCACGAAACTTTAGGGATTACGCGCAATATGAGCATTACTCCCAGGACGCCTGCGAACAGGTAAGACCACGCCGCCAGGTCAAAAACACCTTTATTTACGGTCGAGTCGTAAGCTATGGCAATGTTGCCGAACAGGTTCGGCTTAAGGATATTATTGTAATCGATGGCCATGATGTACCCGGCGGAAACGCCCACGTATAAATGTTCTGCGAACTTGTAAACAGGGTTGTCTTTATAAAGAAAGGTAAAAATGGCAATTGTAAGAAACCCTGCCAGCCAGATCCCTATAATATATCCTATACCCATAATCCTGTTCTTCCCTTCTCAATTACTTTTTCTTTTGCATGAAAAATATAATGTTCGACATTATGACGAAAAGCACGATGAGGAGGTGAGCGATGCTCTGGGCGTCCATGCCCTTGGATGCATCTCCCACGTAATTCATCAGCGTTTCATATTCCGCCGCGCCTTTCAGCCCGCCCATCAGCCCCACCATCTGCTTGCTGTTCAGGTACGGGTACATCTCCGGCGCGGAAACGGCGGTACAACCGCCTGCTATCGGGACGCCGAAGATGCTGTTGGCCACTACGATATATTCCCTGAGGCCGGGGACTCCGGCGGAGACGCTTACGCCGAGTTTGAAGTTCTTATAATTTTTTACACCGTCCATAACAGAATATTTATCGATGGATATGTTATCTACATCCTGGGGGAAAGTGGACCTGATATCTTCACCGATTTCTTTTATTGTTATCGAGCCTCCCGCTTTATAACCCAGGTTTATATAATCTACTCCATATTTCTTGTTATATTCTTTTCCGGTTACATCAAATACGTTCCTGGCCATGCTGGCGCCTTCGGGCCATAACGCCCAGCCGACAACCTTTATATTCCGCCTGAAAAGCTGCTTTGTTACGGCAAGAGCCATCGGTTCGCATTCTATTTTAGTCGAAGGGCCGTAATCGAAAGAGATGAAGACGAGGGAGCCTTCGGGAATCGTTTCTACGAAATCGTAAATATTTTGGACCGGCTGGCTGACAGCGTTGGGGAGGCCTAAAGGAAAAATTATAGGTATTAGAACTGCAAGCCCTACAAAGAGAAAAATAATTCTGCGGTCAAGATTGGCTAATTTTTCCAGCACTGTCTTTATTCTCCTCCCATGTACGGGCGCTCGATGCCCAGAAGTATCTTAAGAGAAATCGATATGAGGCCGACAGATGCTCCCAGAAGAATAGCCCTCTGCCCGGCGGTATTGAAACAGCCCATGATCCAGTTCTCGACGAGGTTGTTAAGCGAGTAATGTTTCAGCACAGGGAGCCAGCTCCACATCAACTCGCCCAGCGGCACGCGTCCCAGCATAACGATAAATGCCGCAATGAGCAGGAGAGTAGCTTCCCATGTTTTGGCTTTAAATGCTCTGAACGCAGCCGATGCTATAAAAAATGCAAGGAGCGAAAACATCGTGGCCGATAATGGCGTAAATATGTACGTGAAGATATAAAAGAACGGGGTCTTGGGGTCGATGCCCCCGAAAATCCCCAGCCCCAGGGTTACGAAAAGCCCGATAAGCAGAACCACGTTGTACCCCCAGCCAGGGACCTGTTTGCTTATGCGGTTCCCGTTGACCAGTATGATGCTTATGGCTCCCAGAATAAAAGCGAAAACGGCGATTATTAAAAACCATTTCTGGAGCATATCGTCCATCCAGTCAAGTTTCGGGCTGTAATATGCAATTATCATCGCCAGCGCCGATACAACGCATACGAATAAAGGGATCTCTCGTTTCATTCGGGCATCCTCCTAGGATTTGAAGATGGTATTTTTGATGAATTCATGGGTCTGGGGGAAAAACGTAATTATGATGGTGGAAATGATTATAGCGGCAAGGATGAGCGCTTTCCCGACATCCTGTCCTTTGAGGCTGCCTACCTGTTTGGGCTCGCCTGAAAGATACGCCGACGCGGCATAAAGTTCTTCGCCGATAAGGGTGTAGTCGCATGCCGCGACGAAGAAGGGAAGCTGTGACGAAGAGGCGGTGCCCGCTATCTGTATTGCTCCCGTGGCGTTTCCTGTTTCCGCCAGGATAAGGCTTTCCGCATAGAACGTGCCCATGTAGAAGTTGGCGGCGGGCTTTTCGCGGACCATTATGCCGTCAACACCTGCAACGAACCCGAACTGGTCATCCGTCAAATAACGGACATTTTCCCGCTTGAAGTTTTCGGGACGTCCCGCCCTCAAATAAGCTTCTTTGCAGACTTCCTGGGCCGTGGTCATTACGACCGAGCGGCAGCACGGGACAAGCAGGTTGCTTTCGTACTCGGCGGTTTTTTTCGCGACATGCCCCAGGATGGAAAGCGAGGCAAGAGTCTGGATGTCATCAACGTCGGCAAGGCCCGTGATGTACATTACCGACTTCCCCATTTCTGTGGCGCGCCCGACGGCTTCATCTATGGCGTTGAGACCCGCAATCCTCCTGATAAAAAGCTTCTTGCCGCTCTGGGCATGGATGATATACCAGAACACGAAAAACCCGATAAGCAGTACCCCGATGACGTTCGGCAGCCTGTCGGGATTGAACCATCTTACGTCCTTGGCCGTTTCTTCCGCCGCTTCCTGGGCCCATGCCGGCATGGCCCAGAAGGCGAATATGATCAAAACTAATAATCTGTTTAACATCAAGTTCCCCCTGTTAAGGTAATTAATCTACGGCATATTCTGGTTTCGGGATAGATTTCCTGCTTCCTTATATAGCATGAAATTTTATTCAATCCAGCGCCCGGCTTCGAGGCGCATCGGCTTTACACCGAGGTACGCGGCCATCGGGTCATGACTTACGATAATAAAGCCTATCCCGCTTTCGGAAGCCAGCCTTGCGGCAAGGTTATAAAACAATGACGCGTTCTGCTCGTCAAGTTCCGCGGTCGGCTCGTCTGCAAGTATGAAAACCGGTGAGCAGATCAGCGCGCGGGCAAGCGCCCCGCGCTGGCGCTCGCCGCCTGAAAGCTCGTCAGGTCTGTGGTTTGCGCGTTCCTTCAACCCCATGAAAGCAAGGATCTCGTCGGCCCTTTTTTCTATTTCGTCTCCACGGTACCCTGAATAAATGAGAGGGAGCATTACATTCTGCCGGAGGTCCAGGTGGTGGAGGAGATTGTTCGATTGAAACACGAAACCCAGATGTGCGCCGCGCCAGGCGGCAAGGGCTTCCTGCGACATGCGATTCAGGATTTTCCCGTCGTAGCGGACTTCGCCTTCATCGGGCGGTTCCAGCCCCGCGATAACATGAAGAAGGGAAGTTTTTCCCGCCCCGGAGCGGCCGTTGATAAGCAATATCTCACCTGCGGCAACCGTAAGGCTGACTCCTTTGAGGGCGTTTATCTCCCTGCCTTTTAAATCATATTTCTTGTGTATGTCCCTGGCTTCCAGTACGGGCAATTCGAACTCCTCTCCTTATTCCGATTTCAAAGTTTTACCGGGCGAAAGATATGATGCGTAAAGGGCGACGGCCGAAGAAATCACCGCCCCGATAATTATAGCAAAGACGGCGGTTTTAAAAACAAGGGCGGGCGTAAACATAAACAGCCCCGATTCGGAATTCAATAGGCGGCCCTCAAGCCATCCGGTAAGCCACCATGCGAGAAAGATCCCCGGTATCGTGCCTGCCGCAGTCAGCGCCATGCCGTCAAGGAAAAAACTGAGGAATATGTCTTTCAGCCTTGCGCCCAGTACCCGCTTTATGCCTATCTCGCGGAACCTCAGGCGAAGCGACAGCAAAAGCCCCGCAAGGAGCAGGACGATCATTCCCCAGAACGACATCCATGACAGGGTACTTGTAAGGGAACTCCATAACCCCAGGGTTGACGCCAGTTCCTGCTTGATCTCGCCGGGCGAAAGAATTGTAATGCCGCTTATTTTCTTCAGCTTCTGTACAACATCCCTGCCTGTATCGTCTTCTTTCGGGATGACCATTAAAGCGGTGTACAGGCCCTGTCTGCCGTAAATACGGGCCGAAAGCCCGAGCGGGATTATTATCTGGCGGTCGAAAATCGAATGGGTCTCTTCCATTACCCCGTTTACTTTTATTTTTTTACCTGACAAAAGTATGGTGCCGCCTGCTCCCGTTTTCATCCTGCCTGCGACTTCCGCACCCAGCACTGCGCCGGGCGGATCTTCCATCAGAGCAACCTTCCCTTCTTCAGCCCTTATATCGCCGGTAAAAAATTGTAGCTGTTCCGGCTTTATCCCTATCACCACTTCCGGGATCCCCAGAAAAAAAAGACGCCGTGGGTTCAGCTTGTTTACAAGTATGGGAACAACTGTCTTAACGCCTTTTGTCAGGGTCACCTGGCGAAGTTTTTCTTCAGGCAGGACCCCGCCCCCGCTCCAGAACCCCGCCCTTTCGCAAACGTACAGCCGGGACAAAAGGGAGTTTTCCAGGTTTTTTTTAAGGGCTTCGAATCTTAAAGCGACGGCGCCCAGGCAAAGCGAAAGCGTTATCGCGGTTACCAGCCCCAGGATTACAAGGATATAGCGGGCCGGATACGTCCGCCATAGCGCGGTAAGCTCTATAAATACGAACGGGATGCTTTTCTTATTATTCGACTTATTGCTCGACATGGATTTTTCTCAAAAACAATATTTCTCGCCTTTCGACTGACAGAGGCATGTCAGTCTTTTGTTTCTTTTTGTTCTTCGGAACCGGTTTTCCCGGCATCAGGCGTCGGTTCCTGTAACGGCGAAGCGGAGAGTGAAGCGGACGGTGTTTCTTTCGGCTTTTCAGAAGCCGGGTGGACTTCTATGTTATTTTTTACAGTCGATGCGTCGCCGTATTCCGCGGCAAGCTTGCCTGCAAGCGTTTTCTGTTCCTCGTAAGGCACCGAGCCGGAAAGAACTATGGTATCCCCCTTTTTCTGAATTTTTATCGATGCCGCCCTCACGCCCATCTCCCTTGCAAGGTTCAGGCTCAGCCTGGTTTTCTTCCCGATAGGCTTTGCTATTTTCTCATCAACCGCTTCCCTGATATTGCTTATAAGCTTGTTTTCAGGCTCCTGAGGCACAGCCTGCGTTTCGCCGGGAACGGGAACCGGCCCCGGCTTGTTGCCGCCTATTTTCATGCCGACGACAAAAGCAATTACAATTACGGCCAGAACCAGCAAGTTACGGATCATATACAACCCTCCTACCGGTTATCATTTTCCCATTTCTTCCCGAATTCCTTTATGATGCGGCGTCCTGTTTCAGTTTGTTGTAATAATCGCACAACGGCCTGATCACGCATTTCGGGCAGGCGGGGTTCACTGCTTTACAGACTTCCCTCCCGTGTGTGATCAGGTTTACATGGAGATCCAGCACGTCGCGGTATTCCGCCGGAATAATTTCCGAGAAGATATTATGAGCTTTTTTCAGGCTCGCCCTTTCAGGGATGACGCCCGTCCTTTTTCCAATCCTGAAGACATGCGTATCGACAGGCATCACGGGAAGCGAAAAAGAAAAAAGGAGAACGCATGCAGCGGTTTTATCCCCGACTCCCGGCAGGGAGGAAAGGAATTTCATGGCCTGTTCGGAATCTTTTTGAACGAGGAACGAAAGGCTGAAAGAAGGGTCCCTGCGCCTCAGCATCTCAAGCGACTCCCTGATCCTTTTTTCCTTAATATTGGAAAGCCCCCCGGCTTTAATAAGCGAAGCGATTTTGCCCGGCGGCATCGACAATAAGTCTTTGAAATTTTTAACTGCTTTTTTCAGATTAAGGAAAGCCTTCTCGGAATTTTTATCGGAGGTATTCTGTGAAAGAATAGTCCCTACCAGGACTTCAAGGGGGTCTTCCGGCGTATGCTCGACGGCGCCGTACTTTTTTTTAAGCAGGCTTGCGATGCGGGCCAGTTTTTGTTTTTGTAATTTATTTTCCATGACGGCAATTATATTATATCAGTAGTGTCCAATAAAATATTGTTCGACCCTGTCGAGAACTTTTCCATCTTATCCATTCGCTCGTCCGGCAGAAGAATAATCAGCAGAAAATTTGACGATGATAAAAATTGTCATAAAAAAACAAAAGCGGCCCTCAGGCCGCTTTCAGGCGTTTATATTTCACGTTACTAACCGGGCGATATCGCCTCTACCGGGCAGACCTCGGCACATGCACCGCACTCCGTGCATTTATCAGGATCTATTATGTACTTGTCCTCTCCATCGGATATTGCTTCCACCGGGCATTCCGGCTCACAGGTCCCGCATGATACGCATTCTTCACTGATTACATAAGCCATGATCTTTCTCCTTTCGATAATTCGATGTTATGCCTGGAGAGCCGAATCCAGCCCCCCAGGCAGCTCGGTATGCATTAGATCCGACACATTATAACACCGGAAAATTGAGTTTGTCAAAGCAACAGGGGCAAAATCTTATGCCGCACAAAATAAAACTGCGGCGCAAAAATATTCTCAAAACCCGAGAGTATTTGTCGGATATGAATTTTTTTGTATTATTTTTCTCCCAAAAAAAGAGTTGTAAGTTATATTGAAAATTATTATAATGGAAGGGGGAGGTAATACGAGATGGCATATCCATAAAATTTAACTTTGAAGATTATTAGATAACGAGCAACGGATCCTTAACCGGCATGTTGAAATGACTTAAGCGACGGCATGTTGACAAATTCAGGAAGGGCGTGATCTTATAAGGCTGAGTATATGTTTCTCTTTGACTTGCTTTAGAGCTTATTTTGCTAATCTTATTTTAACACTTGACTATATTTAAGGAAGTTATATGAAAAACATAATGTGCGACATAAACCGGCTTATAAGTATGTTAAAAAACATAAGCGAAGCCATTATAACGACCGACGGCGGCGGCGCCGTAGTGTTTATGAATTCCGCTGCCGAAAGATTGACCGGGTGGAAGTTCCAGGAAGCCGAAGGCAGGCGCCTCGATGAGATATTCAAGCTGGTCGATGAGAAAACAGGAGAGGCAATCGAGAACCCTGTTGAAAGGATTATTCATAAGAAAACAGGCCCAGGCGTCCCGGACAGCACCATATTGATATCGAAAGACGGCGGAAAAATCCCCGTTGAGGACAGCAGTTCGCCGGTTGTAGATGATGATGGAAACATTATCGGCGCAGTGTTCGCTCTCAGAGATGTTACAGCAAGAAGAAAATATGAAAGAGCGCTTAGATATGAAAAAGATCTTGTCCGGCAATATCTCGGCCTGGCAGGCGTTATCCTTGTAGCCATCAATAACAACGGCGAAATAACCATGATTAACAAAAAGGGCCGTGAGATTTTATGTTGTACCGATGAAGTTATCGGGAAAAACTGGTTTGACACTTTTATTCCCGAACGGATGAGGGACGAGATAAAAACTGTTTACCGGCGCGTAATCGGCGGAGATATCCGGGATGTCGAATACTATGTAAACCCTGTGGTAACAATGAACGGGGAAGAAAAGTTTATAGCATGGCATAACGCCATTTTGAGAGATGAATCAGGAAAGATGATCGGAACATTGAGTTCGGGCGAAGATATAACGGAAAGAAAAAAGTACCTGGAACGCATATATGCCCTCATCGGCGAGCTTGAAAAGAAAAATGAGGAAATAGAGAAGCAGCGCGCCCTGGCAGAGGAATCATTGAAGCTCAAAAGCGCTTTCCTTGCAAATACAAGCCATGAACTCAGAACCCCGCTGAATACAATACTGGGGTTCCTGCGCCTGATCAAAGACGGTTATTGCGACTGCAAAGAAGAAGCGAATGAGTTCATCGATTATGCCTATAACAGCGCAAGCCACCTGCTCGCTTTGATAAACGACATCCTCGACCTGGCAAAAATCGAGGCAGGCAAAGTAAAATTGAAAAGAAGGGAAATTGATCTCGGCAAGCTTTTCGAAGAAATCGAAAATTCGATTAGAGTCCTTATAGGCGAGAAGAAGATTAAAATGATTTTCGAAATAGAAAAAAAAGGCAAATTCGAATTGATAACCGACCGTGTCAAATTGAAACAGATCCTTTTAAACCTTGCAAACAATGCCGTTAAATTCACCGAAGAAGGCGCCGTATCTATAAAAGCTTTCCCCGATACAACGAAAGGCGAATTGACTATAGACATCGAGGACACGGGGATAGGGATCCCCGAAAATCAGCTCGATAAAATTTTCGAGCCTTTTGTACAGGCCGCCGGAAGCACCGGGAAGCACAGCGGAACGGGTCTCGGCCTTTCAATTTCCGCACACCTTGCAGAACTATTGGGCGGCAAGCTTTCTATATTGAAAACAGGTAAAGACGAGGGGACTGTCGTAAGATTTGTCATCCCTCTTAAATTAAAGGAAGAAGAACCGGCAAATGAAGAAGATTCTCGTGATTGAAGACGACCCGTCCCATGCCAGGCTTATAAGTAAAATAATTTCAAGGGAAGACCTGGAAATTATTGTTTCAGAGGACGTTGAAAAGATACTCGAATTGATCGGCGCAGGAAATATAGATTTGATAATTCTGGATATCGCGCTGCTCAACAGCATTTACTGCGGGCAGGTGGTAAACGGTGTAGAGGTTGCAAAACTCATCAGGGGCGTTCCAGGAAAGGGAAATATACCGATTATTATCCTGACGGCGTATGCCATGCCGGGAGATGACGAGAGACTTATGAAAGAAACCGGCGCGGTTTTTTATATATCCAAACCGATAATGGATATCGAAGGACTGATTGAAAAGATCAACGAGTTAATATCATAATCCGAAGCGCAGGGATAGGACGCATTTTCAATCTTAATGCATAAAAAAAGGAAGCCGTGCGGCTCCCTTTTTATTAATTCAAACTCCTGCTTTTACTTCAATTTTTCGGCAGGGCCTTTTCCTTTGGGAGGACTGTATGTCCATCCGGAGCCGGAACTGGGCTTGGTGGGATCGCCTGTGAACCTGATCATGGCCTCGTCCCATGAAGTATTTTTGGCCAACTCCAGCCTGCCGTAATCGAAGCTGTCGTACCCGCCCTTCTGGATGGGGGCATAAATTGAAAGACCGTGCGAATCCCCGACATCTTCTTTTTTATGCTGTTCCTTGATAACCGCGCCCTCGACGACTTTCATGACTTCTCTGGCCGCAACTTTGAGCTTTTCGTCGTTAACAACACGGCTTTTCTCAATACGGCTTGCGATATCGTAAATATCCCGCATCTCCGAATACGGTCTTTCTTCATAACCGGCGGTGTAATGCTGGGACATTTGAATTATCCTGCGGATCCTGCTCTGAGGCTCCTTTGTTTTGAGCAGGGCATTGCCCAGCCCGTCAACGGCATCTTTCACATCGTTCATCTTTGTAAGATCAACCGCGGACATCGTGAATGTGGCATTCTGAGTTTTTGCCGTTTCATCGATTATGTGCCCGGCCATTTTGTTCAGAGCTTCTTCGCCGGAATAATTCTGGTTTATCTTGTCGAATTTGTTTCCGCTTAAAATGCCTTCGTAGGGCCATCCTGTGCCGCCGATGGCTTCTTCGGACGCAACCATTATATTTGCCACGTTACGCAGCTCGTATGCAACTTCCGCCTGTCCCATAAGGCAGGCGTCAAAGCCGAGGATGATATTTTTCGGGGACACGCCGGTTTCTTTTTCGGCGTCTTTGAAAGCTTCCTTAATGCCGGGGATCTGCATGAACCCCTTGGCTTCCACGTCCTGCAATACGCCGGCGAAGCCAGCGCCGTGGTCGTTAAGTATAATGAGATAATTTTCCGCGGGGTATTTTTTCATCCCCCACTTGAGGAAATCTTTAAGTACCTCTGGGTCCGAAGAATTCAGCTTGCCCATGTGGGAGACTTCTTTAGAATCTATTTTTCCGTTCGAGTGTTTATCCTTAACAATTTCATACCTGGAAGCGCCTGCTTCCCCGCCGTATGTCGCCGTCGGAGTTTTTCCGCGGTCGATCTGGGCGATCATGTGCATATCTTTCGTAGAGCCGACTTTTTCCAGATCGACGAGGTTCTTTGCAAGGTAAGGCTCCAGGTCGTTGTCGCCTGCAAAATATACCATGACCGTCCACTTTTTCTTCTCGGGCTTTTCAGACCGTGAAGTCCCGTGGGAGGCAGGCTTTGAAGCTTTACCGGGCTTTTTCAAATCGCGCGTGGCAGATGAGGAAAGAGACACCGTTTCACGCGCTTCCGCGGTCCCGGATGATTCCTTTTCCTTCTGCTTCATAGGACCCGCAGTGAAGTCCTGCTTTAACTGTTCGGTAGATATTACTTGCCGCGTCTTGTCTATTTTCATTATCAAATGTGCCCCTTTCTGTTTAATATAGAGGCTGTCTTAGACCTTGTTCCGAGTATATTATACCATCAAGAGAAACCAAATAATGTTAAAAAGTTGTTAAATTCTCTCATGTAAGGGCAAAAATTTCCAACCCTTATAACATCGCACCCAGGGCTATGGAGAGGAATTTATTCCTTGCAAAATCGGCCCTGGAAGTCAAAATGATGGGAACCCGGGCGCCCACCACCACCCCCGCAAGCTCGGCGCCTGCAAAAAATATCAGGGATTTGAAAAGGACATTCCCGGCTTCTATATCGGGGGTTACCACCAGGTCGGCGTCCCCTGCCACCTGGCTGACGATCTTTTTCTCCTTTGCAGCTTTCTCCGAAATCGCGTTGTCGAAAGCAAGCGGCCCATCAACTATCGCTCCCTGGATCTGTCTCCTTTCGGCCATCTTGGATAATATCGCGGCGTCCAGCGTTGCAGGCATTTTTTCGTTGACCTCTTCAACGGCGCATACAACTGCAACTTTCGGCATATGGATCCCGACTTTGTGTATTAAATCCACAGCATTCTGGGTTATCTGAACTTTTTCAGCAAGCGTCGGGGCTATATTCATTGCAACGTCCGTAACGAAAAGCAGCTTGTGATATGCAGGTATCTGAAACAGGGAGACATGACTCAGGAGACGCCCCGTCCTCAGGCCTTTTTCTTTATTGAGTACCGCGTGGAGCAGTGTATCGGTATGGAGGAGGCCTTTCATCAATACCCCGGCCTTTCCTTCATTGACCAGGGCCACCGCTTTCTCTGCGGCGGCGTTATTGTCAGGCTCGTCTATAACAAGGTCTTCTTCCAACTCCAGGCCCACTTTTTCGGCGGCCTGCTTTATTTTCACAGCGTCCCCGATGAGATAAGTCTCCGCTATACCCTTATCCCTCGCCATTTTAACAGCCTCAAGGAGGGATTCGTCCTCCGCCGCGGCAACCGCTATCTTGCGCGGCCCCTTCGATGCTGCGGCTTCTATCAATTCGTCCATTGTTTTTATCATTGTTGCCTCCTTGAGAACTGGAATTTTTCAGTCCCTGAAAACTTCTTCATCATCGATCATTCTCCTTTTATCGTTCTTAGGCTCTCTCTTTTTAAACAGGCGGCATATAAAAAAGCCCGTAACGAAGCCGCCCAGATGGACCGGAAGGGCGGCGGCATCCGCCCCTGCAAATGAAAATATGCCCGGCGCAAACACTATAATCAACTGGAGAAATATCCATATTATGAAGAAAAGCCATGCCGGAACATATATAATTTTCCAGTCAAAGATCATATACAGGAACATCCTGATCTTCCCTTTGAAATCCAGCGCGAGGAATCCGCCCAGAAGGCCGGAAACCGCCCCGCTTGCCCCTATGAGGGGGAGTTTTGCTCCCGGCTCGAAGGCTACATAAAGCAATTGTGCGAATATGCCGCAGGCAGCATACAGAAGAAGGAACCTCCCGGTTCCCAGCCTCTCCTCCATCTCCACACCGAAAGCCCATAAAAATATCATGTTGCCGAGCAGGTGGAGCCAGTTCGCATGCAGGAACAACGCCAGCACCATGAAAAGCATCTCCCCGGGAAATTCTGCAGGATGGTTTATAGCCTGGAGGAATCTCTGGGGCACCGTCCCTACCTGCTGGATAAGCGCCGCCTGGTTGTAGCCGAGAGCGGTCATGAACAGAAAAAAGCCGAGGTTCGCCGCCAGTAAAAAAAATACGCCCCCCGGGACCTTTTTAAATCGATCTTCCTTTGTCAGCGGGATGAGCATAGTTCCGCCTATTTCTTGGGATCGCTGATATATTCCTCCACCGGCGGGATCTATAATTTTACGCTATATGCTCCCCTGCTGACACTCGATTTTCGATACTGAACATTTTTTCGAAATTTTCTTTCGATTTAAGCCCGTCCTCTACGGTCCTCTGCTCAAAAGTTATTATTCGGTCATAATTTATCGAATTCAGCCCTTCGATAAAATCTTCAAGATCCAGGCACCCTTCGCCCAGGACGAAATGCCTGTCCTTCATGCCCGGCGGGTTATCGACCGCGTGGAAATGATTGGGACGCAGTTCTCTTATAATTTCCGAAACCGGCTTCTTCGTCTCGTTAAAATATTCCGAAACGGCATAATGGCCCACGTCCATGCACATCCTGAAAAACGGGGAGTCAATTTCCCTGATGATGCGGTCAACATCGAATGGGTCGTTGCCGAAATCCCAGCCTGGCATATTTTCCAGGCAGGCTGTGAGGTTAAGCTCTTCAAGGTCGGGGATTATCGATCTGAAGGCCGAAATATTCAATTCCAGGAGCCGCTCTCTTTCATTTGCCGAAAGATGCCCCTGTTTCTTTTCGCCGGAATCGGGCCTTTCGCCCGGATGAATGATAAAAACCGCAGGGTTCAATATTTTTGCAGCCGGAAAAGCTCTCCGCCTCATTACGCTCAAATATTCCCCGGCGTAATCTCTGTTGGTACAATCCATGAGGCCGATCCTCGATTTCCCGTGGAAAAAGTGGAGGGTCGATCCCATACCGTATTTTGAAAGCTGCTCTTTGAAAAGCTCCGCGAATAAATCGACGTCGTACTGACTGAAGCTGAATTCGACGCCTTTGAAGCCTGCATCTCCGGCAAAGGGAACGAAATCCTCATGAGGTATCCTGTTCAATACCGATGCGCTGGTCGAAAGGTAAAGGATCATTTTCCGACAGGTATCGTGCGTCTCAGGATCTGCCTTTCGATTAGCTCCTGTACCTGATCGAGGGATTTCTTGCCCATCCTCCTGGCTTCTTTCATGATAGGCTTGAGCTTTTTGGATTCCATTTTCAGCAATATCCTGGTAAAATCGAAGGATTCTTCTTTCTCCTTATACATTTCTTCCAGGAATTTAGGCATACCGGTGGCAATATCCGCCTGGGTCAGGAAGAGGTATTTCTCGGTATGGCCTTCCTGTTTAGCCCATTTTTTCAGTTCCCGCAGGAACTGGACGGGCGTCAGACCGAGATCATGGAGGGCGGTAAGAGTTGAGAATGGATATGTATAGATAATCCCGGGGAAAGTCCTGTAAACTTCCAGGACTGTGGATACCTGGCTGAATTCGGGCTTGATCTGGTAAAACGCACTGAAGAGATGGGGGTATTTCTTAATGAGTTTCTGGTTTGCCGCCATGTATGCCGTGGGGTTTTCCGTAACGTCGGAGTGTACTCCCGTATATAAAAGGTCGTCTTTATTCTCCTCATAATACGGCGTGCCGGGCATCGGCGAAAGCAGGTGTATTTCGGGAAATACATACGGGAATTTCCTCATTTTAAGCGCCATCATCAATGTTTCGTTGAGGTCTTCCTCGGTCTCCTCCGGGAAACCCACAATCAAAGAAACTATCGCCCGCATCCGGAAGGTGTTGCAGAGTTCCAGGTTGGGCATGACTCTGGCCATCTGGAGCCTTTTTCCCATAATCTTCTGCATCCTGTCGGAGCCCGATTCCACCCCGAACAGGAAAGCGGTACAACCGGCTTCTTTCATCATCTCCACGAGCCTGGGGGACAGGGCATCCAGCCTGCCGATACAATTCCATGTAAATCCCTGTTTGGCGTCGATAAGTACCTGGCAGAGGAACTCGACCCCCATCCTGTCGAGGAGGAAGTGGTCATGTCCCAGAGTGAAGCTGTCAACGCCGTACCTGTCGCGCAGGTAGCACATCTCGCCCAGGATCATCTCCGGGGGCATCTGACGGAAATTCCTCCGGTTCAGAAGGGAACTGCAGCAGAATTTACACTTGCCGGGGCATCCTCTCCCGACCGACAGGTAAATGTCCCATCCTTTGAAGCCGCCGTTGGGGGAGATGTATTGATCCATGAGGTGATATGCAGGGCGCGGTAGAACCGCGAGGTTCTGGGGGATCGGGCCGTCGGGGTTCCGCCTGACTTTATCGGCTTCCCTATAGGTAAGGCCGGGCACGCGTGAAAAAGAGCGGCCGCCCGCCAGCGCGTCCATGAACGGGATTATGTTGATTTCGGCCTCTCCCCGCATTATATAATCGACTTCCGGGAATATTTCGAGGGTTTCCTCATCGCTGAAACCGGCCTGCGGGCCGCCGAGCACCACCACTACATCCGCCTTGCGCTGCTTGAGCTTCTTCACGATGTTCAATACCGTGGGATAAGTATCGCAGCGGGTATTGAAGGCTACAATCTTTGATTTGGGGGCAAGGATCGCGGCTGTGGCCCTGTCGAAAAACCTGTCGTCAAGCTCGAGTTCGCCTTTCCGGATCATCCATGCCAGGTCAACGAGCGAGACCTTGTGCCCCGCTTCTTCCAGAATCGAGGCCAGCCCCAGAAGACCGGCCTGCATGTCCAGAGTTTTCAGGGGAGCATCCGCCACCTCGAAAAGTATATTTGCATTAACCAGGGTTATCTCCAAAAGATCCACTCCAATCGCGGTATAAAAATATCAAGCTCCTTTAGAAGCTTAATACCGGGATCAGGCTCTTACGCCATGATCTCTCCTGTTATTATACGATAATTCCCACGTTTTGCAACTTTTTTCAAAAAAATCACAGATTACGGGTATAAATTTATTCGTTTGTGCTTTTAATTGTTTTCAATACAATGTTTAATTTATTTTAATTAAGGGTATAATAAAAGGAGTATTAAATTATCTTGAAATAACAGAAAAAGATGTGATTTTAATAATTTAAGGAGGCGATTTAAATGTCCCGCAAGAGTATCATGTTTATGGTTGTGCTCTTTATGGCAGCGTTTTTATTCTCTGCTGCATGGGCTGACAATGACAAGCCAAAAGAAAAAGGGAAAGAGAAACAACAGGTGCAAAAAAGTAATAATGATACCAACGCTGAAAAAGATAAAGACAAGCAAAAAAACAAAGAAGAGAAGAAAATTCAGGAAAATCCCGGACAGGTAAAAGCAACTGAGGTTAAGGTAAAAGCGCCCCCGGTTAAGACAAAAACAAAGAAAGTTGAAGTTTGGATTCCTCCCCACTTAAGCAGCCAGGAGAGAGTCTTATGGTCCAACGGCCGGCCGCCGGGATGGCAGCAGGGGAATAAAACAGGCTGGGGAGGCGGGAGTTTACCACCCGGTCTGGCAAAGAAATTCTACCAGCCTCAATATAGGCCGATGAGATGGGATTTCTGGACAGTACAACAGAGAGAAAACTGGAGAAGAGACTTTGAAAACACCAAGTTAGAAATCTGGGAAAGAGCAAGGATATTACAAATAGTTGACCCTAATATTTATGTCACCTCGGTTTACTACGCTACAGATCAGGGTGTGCCGATCTACTGGACACGAAGAGTTGTAGATATAGGTATGGACAGAGGATTAAGCGCCTATGAAATTGAGCAGTTAACCAGGGCAATGGCTTATGGAGCAGCAAACAACGTTGCTTTCATCCCGCTGGGGAATTTCATCATCCTCAGTATTGAGAATGGAGTCCGCGGAGACGCCCTGTCTTTAGGAGTTTATAAAGAGATTGTGAAACTTAATATGTAGAAAACCTGATCCGGTGATATTGAGTATGCCCACAGTCCTTAAGCGGCTGTCAGATTAAGAGTTGGGAAGAGAATCGATAATCGATTTGTAAAAAATAAAGAAAAGAGGTGGCGAACATGTCCAAAAAGTTATTTCTGACGGTAATTGGAGTGCTCGTCCTGTTTATAACCCTGACCCCTGTAACAGGTTCGTGGGCGCAGGATCGAATCCAGGTAACCGTAGATGGAGATCCGCTGTTATTCGATCAGCCTCCAGTCATGATCTACGGCAGCGTAATGGTCCCGATGCGGGGCGTTTTCGAGCGGCTGGGCGCAAAGGTTAAATGGGACGGCCCTACCCGCACCATTACCGCGAACCGGGGCGATACAGAAATCATCCTCCCCCTGGGCGGCACAAGAGCCAGCGTTAACGGCGAGGGGCGCACTCTTGCGACTCCCGCATTAAGCATCGGAGGCAGAACAATGGTTCCTCTTCGTTTCGTCAGCGAAGCCCTGAACGCTAACGTTCAATGGGTGGCAATAACCAGAACGGTCGTCATCACCAGCGGGCAGCAGGGACAACCGGCGCCCGTGCCCTCGACTCCGACTCCCGCTCCACCTCCGACTACAACTGCGCCGCCCCGGATCGACAGCGTTACTCACAACGCCACCGCCCCGCTCCACCCCGGCGATACTATCGTGGTAACGATACGTGGAGAACCCGGCGCTCAAGGGTCATTTGACATTTTCAGCGTGGCCCAGAATGTTTCGATGCGCGAAGTATCGCCCGGAACTTATGAGGGATCTTTTATAATCCCGGCTGCCGCACAGAATGTCTCCAATCTGGCGGTCTTCGGCAGGCTAACCAGGGATGGGAAGCAGAATATGATGGGGGCATCAGCAGGCGTTTCTATATTTGCCCAGGCGGTCTCCATTGAAAAAATCCTACCGGAAGAAAATTCAACTGTAACGACCAACCGCCCCAATATCCTTGTCATATTTAAATCTTCAGGAAACATTAAAGTCCTTCCGGAAAGTATCAGCCTCCTCGTCAACGGGCAGAATGTTACACAGCAGGCATCGAAAAATGAAGATGTTGTATCGTATTTGCCCCAGACCAATCTCAATGCCGGCTCCAACCTTGTATTTATTTCCTTCCGCGATTCCGCAGGCAATTCAATACAGAAGCAGTGGAGCTTTAATATCCAGACAGGCGGGACAATCCAGTCCGTAACCCATGATGCCGCAAGGACACTCTCCGCCGGCGATGTGCTGACCGTTACCATGATCGGCGCTGCCGGAGGGACGGCAGTTTTTGACATTGGCAATTACCGCTTGAATAATCCCATGACACAGGTAGCATCCGGCAAATATCAGGGAACTTACCTGGTCAAGACCGGTGACAATATCTCCGGAGCGTTCGTAATAGGACGCCTGACAATGCCCGGACAGTCCCCTGTAGTTTTAAGCTCCTCGACAACGGTATCCCTGGGCGCATCAGTTAATCCTACCCTTGAGATCATTTCGCCCAGGCCCGACCAGGCTGTGAGCGATGATTTTGAGATTGTAGGTAAAACAAGCCCTCTCGCCCAGGTTGACCTTTCAGTGAAGATAAGCATAAGCGGCTTCCTCAATCTTGAAAAAGAACTTATTACCACCCAGGTACAGGCAAGCGAAACCGGCGAGTTCCGCTACCAGTTCAAAGGCTTTATGCCATTTGGCGGCGGGGATTATATTATCAGGGCCGTTGCGCGCAATGCCGCCGGTCTTGAGTCTCAGCCGGTTACAGTCAAAGTGCCGCGCAGCTAAACCGGCCACGAAGCCGGTCTCGAATTAAGAGCTACAATATCAGCGAAACGTCGCCTTTGCCTTCCCTGACGATTTCAGGTTCGGGAGCCGTCAGGTCCACCACGGTTGAAAGCTCGTTCGGAAGGACTCCTCCGTCGATTATCAAATCGAGCTGATCGCCGAAAGTCCTTTCGATCTCCGCAGGGTCGCTCAGGATCTCTTTCTGATCAAGGCTGGCGCTGGTGTTAATCAGGGGGTTGGCAAGCTCCTTTATGATGGCCTGGACTACCTGGTTATCGGGCACCCTGATGCCAAGCGTCCTTCTCTTGGGCAAAAGAGTCCTGGGAACCATCCTGGTTACAGGGAGAATAAACGTATATGGCCCCGGAATAAGCCTTTTCATCAATTTATACGACGCGTTGCCGACATGGGCATACGATGCTATATCCGAAAGATCCGCACACAACAGGCTCAAAGGCTTATGCTTGGGCATCTTCTTAATCCTGTAAATGCGGTCGATGCTTTCCTTGCTGTGCAAATCACAGCCGATCCCGTACACCGTATCGGTGGGATAAGCTATCACCGCGCCCTGCCTCAGCATGTGGACGACTTTCCTGATCAATTTGTGCTCAGGATTATAAGGATCTATTTCCAGGTATTCAGCCAATTTAATTCCTCCGGGGGTTATTTTGCAGGAGCCTCCTGTTTCAATCCCAGGTAACCGGGGATCAGCGTGGGAGGCATGGAACCGCATGATAAAAGCTTCTGATGGAACTCCTTCAATGTCATATTGGGGTAAGTATCCGTGAATATATCCCTTAACTTCAGGATCTCCAGCTTGCCGATGAAATAAGAGAGCGGTTGTGTCGGGGTTCGGGTGTATCTTTTAACTTCGGCGGCGGCGGCCGCAGGCGACAGGGCCGCTTTCTCCACCAGGAACTTGACCGCTTCGTCGAAAGTCATTTTGCCGGTATGCAGCCCGGTATCGAGGATAACCCTTGCCGCCCGCCAGAGCTGGTCTTTCAACTGGGCGAAAAGGCCCTCTTCGTCGAGGTAGCCCTGTTCCATCATCATCTGCTCACAATAAAACGCCCACCCTTCGATGAACAGGTTCGACAATACCCTTTTCAATATATCCGAATTCAGAGTGGAAACCGTGGCGAATTGTAAATGATGGCCGGGATACGATTCATGCAGCACCACGTAATGAACCTTGGCATAAGCATGTTCGCGCAGGACTTTTTCCTGATCCTCCAGAGGAAGCTTCGTATCGACGGGGGTAACCCAAAAATTGCCGTACTGCTTCTTGTCGTAAGCTCCGGGGGGCATATACGCCGCGTAAGGTATGGTACAACGGGTGAACTCGGGGGTAGGTACAACATCGAGGCTTTCACTCGACGGGACATCCACGAGGTCTTTTTTAATTACGAACTCCCTTACTTTTTTGGTGCTTTCGGCATATTCGGCGACAAGCCCGTCCGCACTCGGGTGATGATCCCTGATCTTTTCAAGCGCCTCGGGCCATGTTTTCTTCGGATAAAGCTTGTGGGCCACTTCGTTAAGCTCTTTTTCTGTTTCTTCGAAAAGCATGTGGCCTATTTTCCAGAGGGATTCGGCGTCATACGGGAGATAATCTTCATTTTTGAGTATGTCGTTGAAAAGCTCTTCGCCTGCGGCAAACTCTCCCTTGCTGAGAGGCAGGAGATATTCATGCAGATATTTGCCGAAGTCGGCGATAGCATCGGTTGCCGTTTTCGTCGCCGCCATTATTGTATCTTTCAATTCAGGCAGTTGATCCCCCACCTTGCTCATAAGATCTCCGAGGGAAGCGATACAACCTTCCGCTGTCTCTTCGCCGATCTTCGTATATATCTCCGGCGGGTTCTGGAGGTTCTGCCTGGCTTCGTCAAGAAGGGCGGGCACCTGTTCCAGCCTTTTTATGACGCTTTTCACGCGCACCTCAAGGGGAGCATAATCTCTCATAAGCAGGATGTAAGGGCCGAATACGGCCAGATCCAGATATATGGCGGGGTCTCTCTGCCACTCTTTCGAGCGGTGGAGGAACCTGTCAGTCCGGTGAAAAGTCAGTTGTAGCAGTTTCTTTTCCGTCAGACCTTTATCCGAAAGGTCTTTATCGGAGATTTCGGCAACGAGTTCGCTGTATTTCCTGTTTATGGCATCCATTTCTTTGCGGGCTTCTGCGGAAAGCGAGCCTAGCTCGTCGGCGTAATCATAAATGCCCATAACCGAAGCCTCGACAGGCTGGAGCCTGTCGGATTCCTTGAAATATTCAGAGGCTAATCTGGTGATTTTTTCATCTGACATAATTATCTCTCCCTTCTAATCAAGCGGCAGGCAGCGGAGAAAGCATCCCCGCGCGATTTCAGGCAAAAAAAATTATATCCCTGAAATCCAGCCGCGATTATATTCTTCAAGGGGGGGAGATTATCCCTGCTTTTATTTGAAAAAATGTTTTTGTGCTGAGTATGACCGT
Organism: Chloroflexota bacterium; assembly: GCA_023475345.1. Lineage (GTDB taxonomy): Bacteria > Vulcanimicrobiota > JAMCWD01 > JAMCWD01 > JAMCWD01 > JAMCWD01. Next base: position 22,006 of record JAMCWD010000065.1, read on the forward strand.
TTAACGAAACCGCTTAAAAATATTTACCGAGGGAGAGAGGCATGTGTTAGGTGACTGGGCAATCAAAACATTTAATATTATATTACTAGTTAGTACTCTAAAATAACAATAGGAATTTCTTTAATATCATCTTTGATTTCTGAAAGATTTGCATCAATTCCATTAAGTTCATCGAAATTTGGTATTTCCGGATATATATTACACACCTCATTATTGAGTACTCTTACATCTAATTCAAAGTTTGGTAATTTTACCTTGGCTTTTGTTGTATGGGGATAAAAGAAAAACAATAAAATGATTAACACTACAAGAGAGCAAATATAATATTTATTCGGCAGCTTTTTAATAAAACTCAAAATTCCCTTTTTGTCACGATTTATATTCTTGGGGTAAATAAGTTTTGTTTTAATTTTATTTTCCTCACTACTTTTTTTATCAGTTACCAATATTAACGTTATGAGGACTATCAATAGAAAAATGATAAGGAAACAACCAACAGCAAATCTTTTAAAATGATCAACTGGGGAACAAAACCAGTAATTTAAAATAGAAGATTCCCTTTTCCAAATATAATCCAATAACTTGTCAACTTTTGTCTTGTCATTTATTAATTTATATTGACTTTTCTTATCTAGCTTACGATAAACATCATTATATCTCTTGAGAGATTCTTTAGTTGCGTCATAATTTTCTAAATAATAATAACATACACCAGTTAAGTAATAGTAATATAATTGCAAATTATAATTATTTTTTATATTTAACAAATTGGATTTTTGCAAGTCAATAATACTCCCGTTTAAATATTTGTCACGTTCTGCATCTTTGAGAGATGACTTGCTTTGTACTAATTTAAATTTTGAATACGCCCTCATTGCCAAGATAGCATTTCTTTCCGGATTTAGTTCTATTGCTTTATTGTAATTATCTATGGCTTTAAAATAATTGGCATCTTCCAGTTCTATTTGGCCTAATGTAATATAACTTTTATATGATTTAGAACCTTTTAAAAGATCTCTTGCCTTCTCATTGTTTCCTAACTTATTATACAAGGAAGCCAATGCGGTTATATAATCAATTTGTTTGGGCCTTGATTCATATAGCTTGATTGCCTCATTAAATTCACCCAATCCTTCAAGCATCTTAGCTCTATAATATTTCAAGACCTCAAGTGATTTATTAAAAACATCTGCATTCTTAAATGCCTCATTAGCGGCATCATATTTTTTTAACAGTGTGTATGCAACCCCCATATTATAATACAAAAATCCTTTGAATTTATTTTCGTCAAGATTTATCCCCTGTTTAAAAGTTTCTACTGCGTCTTCTATATTTTCATTATAAATGAGCGCAACACCCTTGTTATTATAAGCAAAGGAGTTTGTTGGGTTGCATTCAATAGCATCGTCAAATTCTTTCAAAGCTTCTGGTACATGCTTTTCTAATAAAAGTAAAGTTCCTTTTGTAATATGAATGGGCGATTTTACTGTCGGATTCATTGTTGGATATGTTAATGCTTTTTCAATATAAGAAAACGTTTTTGCTAAATCATTATTAGAAGGCTTAATAGAAGAGTTTTGTATTTTTAAATAATAATCAGCTACTGCAAGAGCATTCAAACAATTTAAAAAATCAGGTTTAATCTTTAATGCTTTAAAAAAGTATTTCTCGGCATTGATGTTATCTTGGAAATTTATCAAATATAAAATCCCCATATAATAATATGTATCTGAATATCCCGGATCTATTTGTATGGCCATATCATATGCTTTCAAAGCCTCTTCGTTTTTGTTTGAATTCATTAATGCTCTGCCCTTATTAGTATAGGGATCGGGATCTTTATTGTTATTCAAAAGATTTATATTTATAGCTTTATCAAAGCATTTAATTGCTTCCTCATATTTACCCAAAATGTTTAGGATATGTCCCTTGTTATTCCAACCCGCAGCATATTGAGGATTATATCTAGTTACATTTTCATAACATTTCAATTCTTCTTTATAAAGTCTCATTTCTTGATATTTATTTATCCTTCTCAATGTTAAGCCCTTGTACATCCATGCTTCCCAGTTTTCAGGATTGTCGTTTGTCACATTTTCAAAAAATTGGTAGGCTTCTTCGAAATTGCTCTGTTCATAAAGTTTCTTGCCTTCCTCTAATAAGTCTGTAGCATAGGTCATACTTGAACATATTAGAAAAAGAAATAAAAAGGGAAATAAAATTAGAATATATTTTTCTAACTTTGATTGCACATTCTTCAATTCCCTTCCCCTGCTTTTTTCCCTTTCGAAAAAGGCATTGATTCTCCTAAAAAGCACTTCCCAACCCCATGTTTAAGAAATACTAAATATTATTTCTTAATATATGCAAAACTCCTTCTTTGTCATTCCCGCGGAGGCGGGAATCCAGTGCAGTGATTTAAGCTTCAGCCTCAACAAGGCCAAATAAATTTGGCCCGATCCAGGGTTGGGGCGAACTACTTAGTCGAGCTTCGCATGGAGGAGTTGGTAACACGCCGGAGCGCATTAGCAAGATCACAGGAACTGCGAAATTCATCCGCTGTGCATAATTCCTAGTCTCCAGTCTCTAGTCTCTAGCCCGCCCCCAGGAGCGCCATTACGGCTTTCTGGGCATGGAGCCTGTTCTCGGCCTGGTCGAATACCACGGAATGAGGCCCGTCCATGACCTCGTCGGTTATCTCTTCTCCCCGGTGGGCAGGGAGGCAGTGCATCACTATGACCTTCGGGCCGGCTAGTTTTACAAGATTCTTATTGACCTGGTATTTCGAAAATTTCTTCTGCTTGTCTTCGGCGTTTTCTTCCTGGCCCATGCTCACCCACACATCGGTATATATCACATCGGCGTCTCCTACGGCATCCACCACCTGCTCCACCACCTTGATTACCGCGTTGTTTTCCTCGCCTATTTTCTGGGCCTCGTCAACTATGGCAGGAAGAGGCGCGTATCCCGCGGGATGAGCCACCGACATATTTATCCCCGTCATGGCACAGCCCAGCAGCAAGGAATGACAAACGTTGTTGCCGTCGCCTATGAAACAGAGGTTCAGGCCTTCAAGCTTCCCCTTTTTCTCTTTTATCGTCAGCAAATCTCCCAATATCTGGCACGGGTGCTCTCTTTCAGACAGGCCGTTGATTACCGGCACTCCCGAATATTTCGCAAGGTCCTCGACGGTCTTATGCGCAAATACCCGCGCCATGATAATATCTACAAACCTGCCGAGAGTCCGGGCGGTATCGCCGATTGTTTCGCCCCTGCCGAGCTGGAGGTCGTTCCTCGACAGGTAAAGCCCCATGCCGCCGAGTTGGTATATGCCCGCTTCGAAGCTCACCCTCGTCCTGGTTGACGGCTTTTCAAAGATCATCCCCAGTGTCTTCCCTGCCAGCAGATGATGAGGCTGTCCCACTTTTTGCTGGAATTTCAACAGCGTCGCCAGGTCAAGCACCTGGTGAAGCTCCTCCCGGCTTAAATCCGTCATTGAAAGTAAAGATCTGCCTTTCAGACCATTGCTCATTTTGTGCCTCCTAAATCAGCGATTTCAACTTTTTCGACAAAGCCCTGTAGATTATCCCGGCTGCGAAAATTTTCAATAAATCGCCGGGCAAAAACGGGAGAACTCCCATCAGCATCAATTGGACAGGCTTGCCGCCGGGAAAGAAAACGGAGAGAATGAGTATGCCGCATGCGTAAATTATCAGCGAGCCGAGGAAAAGAGTGCCGCATAATTTCAGCGGGCCGACTTTCGCAGGCTTCGAAAGGATCGAGCCTACCGCCAGGGCCGCAGCTATAAATCCCATGATGTAGCCGCCCGTCGGGCCGATTAAAACACCGAAACCGGAAGCCCCTCCTGCAAAAAACGGGAGACCCGCCGCCCCCATCACGGTGTATAAAAGCGCGGCTCCCGCCCCGAGACCCGGGCCGCCGAGCGCCGCTCCCAGCAATACGAAGAAAGTCTGGAGAGTCAATGGCACGGGAGTCCAGGGGAGAGGGATCCTTATCCATGCCCCCGCCGCTATCAATAGCGCGAAGAGGACACAGAAGCCCACCCTGTATATTACCGTTGTTACCGTGTTTTTTTCCGCCCTGTTTGAGACGCTTACCGAATCCATGTTAACTTTTCTCCTCTGAAAATAATAATTCCCTGGATTCTCCGCGATAATCGGGGTTCCTGCAATTTAAAATCTTAAAAGAGGCCGTCTAAAAAGTTCAAAGGAGCCTTGAGGGGGTAAGGTCTTGAATCTTGAGCTTGCCGGAAACCCGGGTGTTTATATGGTAAAAGCATATTCAAGGTACGAGATTCAAGCCCTGACCCCCGAACCCCCGGAGTGTGCAGGGACTTTTCAGACAGCCTCTAAAACAAATCGGGAAGCCCTGATTGATCCCGATAAGTAAATCTGGGGGAAGATTTGTTTTTTTATCGAATTAAAGATTTTAATCCGGGTATTATAATCCGGGCATTTTAATCATGAAAGCATTGATGCATTAATTTAAAATGGAAAAAAGCGTTAAGATATTAATTATTATCGCCGCCGCCGTATTTATTTTTTCGGCGCTCAACCTCATCCCTTACATGAACCGGTATCACCAGGGCATAAATGACGAGGGGATGCTCACTTACGGGGGGCAGCGCGTACTTGACGGCCAGTTCCCTTACAGGGATTTTTTCTCCCACCTGCCGCCCTTCAATCACCTTCTGACATCCGCCTGGTTTTCGATTTTCGGGAGCAATATCTTTTCGGCAAGGCTCCTGATGATCCTCATCGGGGGACTGATGGGGCTTTTAATTTTCCTGATTTCGCTCAGGATACTGCCCCTGAAAATCGCATGGGCGCCGCCGGTGTTGTTTTCAATTGCTGGAGCCGCACACTGGCCCGTCCTCAGTCATCACTGGAACGGCGTCGTATTCCTCTTGCTTTCGTTATGGCTGATCTTGATTTTCGAAGAAAAAAATGACGGAGGCTGTGGCGACAGCGGCAGAGGCGGCAAAGGCGGCAAATTTATTTTAATCCTGGCGGGGATCTCATGCGGAACGGCCTTCCTGTTTATGCAGTCGGAAGGCATCGCGGCTATTGCCGGGCTTTTAATTTTCCTGATCGCCAGGGGACGGTCCCGTTGTGCCTGTTATATATTGCCGCTTGTCATCGGGTTCCTTGCGCCGCTCCTGGTAACGTTCATAGCGCTCAATGTCAATGGAGCGCTTCCTTCGTACATATATCAAAATTATATCTGGGTGAAGGAAACGGCTATAAGCTTCAATGCCTCCTCTTTCAGCCTCAACCATGTAACGAAAATTATAAACAGCTTCGCGCTCCAGGCAGGCGGGATAAAACACCTGACAATGCCTGTAATTGCCTGGCTTGTTAACGCATCCATGTTCATTTTTGTCATAATTTTGAAGTATGCCCTTTTTTATCCCGTCCTCATCGGGGTTTTGATCCTGCTCCTTTTGAAAAAAGAACGGGGCGGCCCCGAGGTTTCCCTATGGGCGCTCATCGCCGTGCTTGTGCCGTGGATATTGATCACCGCGTACAAGCAGGACATGCTTTATCTCAATTACCTGACCCCGCTCTGGTATATCGCGCTGTGTTACGGCATGTACAATATTTTCAAATCCGCCAGGGGCGGCGTCATAGCTATAACGGTTATCGCAGGGCTGTTTCTGGTTCACAATTATTTTTTGATCAACGAATCGAAGGACTTCAAATTCCCCATCGCTTTCCCGCGGGGGACTTTATATTCGTCAAGCCGCGAAAAAGCCGGGGGCATGAACAAGATTCTGGTTCACCTGGAAAAGAATACGAAGCAGGGAGATAAGATTTTTGCTTACCCGTACGCCTCGTCGTTTTATTTCCTAACGGGGCGGAAAAATTCCACGATGTTCGATGCGCTCTGGCCTTTGCTCTCGCCAAGATCGCTCATATTGAAAGCAAAAGAGGAGATAGAAGCTTCGAGGACTCCTTATATTTATTTTTTCATCCTCTCCCCCGACGCGCTGGATGCTTATCCAACAGTAGATAGGAAACTGTTTCACGAGGAGGGCATCTGGATGAACGGCGTTATCCTCGACGGCTACCTGCCCGACGGCGATTTCATCTTCTGCAGGGTATTCAAAAGGAATAAATAAACAAAAGAAGCTCCGAAAATGCCTCTTTTTATTTGACGTTATTGCTATAATAGAAAGAGTATATTTATATACAGGTTGAATACACACGGGCATCTTAACAGGGGGCTGGAGCATTTTTAAAATCGGATTATAGAATTAGCAGGAGACAGCAGGGTGGAAACCGTTGTATTGAAAGCCGACCTTGAAGGTTCGTGCCGCCTCAAAGAAAGAAAAGGGGACGATACGGCCAATCCGATCATTTCAGAAGTCTGCGACGAACTTCTCAAGATAATATCTGCTTATACCGAAGATTGTGAAGCCGGAGCAGGTGATTCGATAATCGCCTTTTTCGATTCCGCCGATAAAGCCATTCAAGCCTCTATAGAAATGCAGGAACACCTTGCGGAAAGGGCCCAGATTGCCGACCGTCCCGAATCGCCCGATAAGCTCTTATTCAGTATAGCTCTTCATTCAGGCGATATTAAGGAAATGGGAGAAACGCCGTTAAAGACTAAAGGCAGGGCAATAGATTTTACCTCCCGGCTTGAGGGCCTGGTTGACGGTGGGCAGGTGTTTGTTTCAAAGGCTTTGAAGGATGGGGTTTCGCCGGAGCTTGTGAAAAAGCTCGATGGAGTTTATGGCGAAGGAGAAGCCTTTCATTCTTACGGCGATTTCGAGTGGGAGCATTTCGATGAAACGGAAGTTTTCGAATTGCTGTGGCATAAAGGGCAGGAGCCGAAATTCGGCCTTTTCAAAAAATATGCGGAGAAAGTAAGAAAAGATTGGGAAAAAGAGAAGAAACTTCCTAAATATCTCGGGGATAATGAATACATCGAGCCTGGATTGAGGAAAAAATTTCGGGAACCCATCGGGACAAACCCTGATGAATACAAGCCTTTAAAAATCAAAGATCTGCTCCGTGAGAAGAGAGCCTCAATAGTTGCCGATTCTGGCATGGGGAAGTCGCTTCTCCTGAAAGAGCTTCAGATGAGGGTTGACGATGACCGTACACCAATCCTATTTCATTTCAGAGAACTGGATCACGTATCAACCCGCGACGAATTATATGAAAGAATCTATGACGCCCTGTACAGCCTCGGTTTCCCCAAGGGGTTGAATGTTGAAAATACTATCAAAGGGTGGGCAGGGGATAACAGGTTCATATTTCTTATCGACGGCTTCGACCAGGTCGGCACACTTAATAATTACGAAAAACTTCTGGGCCGCAACAGCATCTTTGACGGCAACACCGTAATTTTTACTACAAGGCCCTGGAAATACAACATGTTCGAATCGGAGCTTTCCCTTGAGGAGAACTATTCTCGGATAGAGCTCGACAAGTTTAGCGACAGGCAGGTCCGGTTATACTTGGGCGGCTCATACAACAGGATAGCATCTTTATTCAAAGGCAGGAGAGATCTTGTCGGTGAGCCGATAATTCTCTCGCTGGCCCTGGAGTTATTCAATGATACGGATAATAAAATCAGGCCGATAAATATAGAAAACAGAACGGATTTATATGATCATTTAATGGATCGGCTCTTGAAGAGAGAGAGGGAAATCGGAGGAACTGCTGGGATCAAGCTGGATGATACCCGGCTCCGGGAGCGTTTTAAGGAGATTGCTTTCGAAGCGACGGCGCGGGGCTTCCTGGGCGCTTTCCCCAAGAGCATTATTGGCGAGTTATACCCCCACATTTCAGATGATGATTATTGTAATTTGCTGGAAAGAGGCATCCTGTGCGAGTTGTGGGAGGGAACGGCGGAAAAGGAAGAGAGGGATTTTGTAGAGTTCAGGCACCAGTCGTTCCAGGAGTTCCTTGCCGCCCTGAAGATGAAAGAGTTATTTGATGAAGGGAAATTCAGACTCAGGGAATATGCAGAATATTTGATCTGGGACGATACCCTGATCTTCCTTTCCGGGCTTCTGAAAGATAAGGCAAAACCCTTGATAGAAGAAGCCCTGAAATATGATCCGCTCCTTGCCGCAAAGATGTGGGGGGAGTCGAAAACTTGGGACGAGAAGCTGAAAAAAGATATGATCAACAGTGCTAAAAACGCGGACATAAGTATATTTTCAGCCCTTTCGGAAATGGGTGATTTAAACGGGCTTTTGAAATTACTGGAAGATGAAGATAAAAATGTTCGCAGTAGTGCGGTTGATGCGCTGGGTAAGATAGGCTCGGAAAAAGCAGTGGAACCTTTGATACGCCTGCTTGAAGATGAAAATGAATATGTTCGCCGGAGTGCGGTTGATGCGCTGGGTAAGATAGGCTCGGAAAAAGCAGTGGAGCCGCTTATACGCCTGCTCAAAGATGAAAGTGTTCGCTGGCATGCAGTTGTTGCGCTGAGGAAGATAGGCTTTGAAAAAACAGCGGAACCTATGATACGGCTGCTTAAAAACAAAAATGAAGATATAGATGCTCGCCTTGCGGCCTTAGCGCTGAATATGACAGTCTCCGGAAAAGCCGGAAAACCTCATATACTGCTTAAAGATGAAGGTGTTCATAGTCAGCTCTTAGAAAAGGCCCTAAAACCTTCATTTATACTGTTTGCAGATGAAGGTGTTCACTGGAGCGCGGTCTATGCGCTGGACGAGATAGGTTCGGAAGAAGACGTGGAGCCGCTGATGCGCCAGCTTGAAGATAAAGATGAATTTGCTCGCCGGGAAGTGGCCAATGCGCTGGGCTGGATAGTTTCGAAGACAAATGATCTGAAAAAACAGTCTGACATATATTCAAATATCTATAAAAAAATAGAATCCTGGGAAGGCCAGGAGATTCATGGTAAGAGGTACTTCTTAAACAGGATCGAAAAAGCTGCAGGCCGCCGGTTCCTGGATATAAAATTCCCCGAAACGCCGTCCGCTGAAAAATAAAGGCGGAGAATCAATCCCCGCCTTACAACTTTTCTCCCCAATTCAATTTCTGGCGCTGAAAACAAAAATAAACTTAGGTAATTGCCTAGAATTTGATCCCATGATAAGGTGGTGTCATGGAGATCGAAGCTTATGAGGACTTGATTCGTAACGAGTCGGTGGCTCGAAAATACTTGTTGGGATTTTGCTGGAAAAACCAACAA